>NZ_JBYTAH010000002.1:0-331491 GCF_058787975.1 Cupriavidus sp. FW305-26 | reverse complement strand
AGGATCAGCACGCGCGCGGCCTTGACGGTGCCGGCGGCGGTCATCAGCATCGGCATGAAGCGCTGGTAGTGGTGCGCGGCCACCAGCACGGCCTTGTAGCCGGCGATGTTGGCCTGCGACGACAGCACGTCCATGCTCTGCGCGCGCGTGGTGCGCGGCGCGGCTTCCAGGGCAAAGGCGGTGATGTTCGCGGCGGACATGCGCGCGTTGTTCTCGGCGTCGAAGGGATTGAGCATGCCGATCAGCACGGCGCCCGGCTTCATCTGCGCCAGTTCGGCCTCGTCCGGTGCGCGCACCTTGAGCACCAGCTGGGCGCCCAGAGCTTCGGCGGCGGTGCCGATGGTGGCGCCGACCGCCTCATACGCGCCGTCGGGCTGGCTGGCGCTTACGCCGGCGCCGGCCTGCACGACCACCTTGTGGCCCTGGGCGACGTACTTCTTGACTGTCTCCGGGGTGGCGGCGACGCGAGTCTCGCCTCGCAGTGTTTCCAGCGGAATACCAATTTGCATATCGATAGATCCCCTTGCACCGGAAGCCCGCCAGATGGCGAAACTCCAGGTCGTTTCATTAGCAGGACAAAACACCAATCAGTTAATGATGACTCCGCGGCGCCCGACGTCAGGCGAGCGTCAGGCCGCCGTCGACGAGAAGGGTCTCGCCAACCATATAGGAAGCCAGGGGAGAGGCCAGGAAGATGGCTGCCCCGGCTATCTCGTGCGGCAAGCCCATGCGGCCGATGGGCACGCGCGACAGCGTTGCATCGAGCCGAGCGGGCGACGCCGTGGTCACCTTGGTGAGTTTTGTGTCCACCAGGCCAGGGGCGATGCCGTTGACGCGGATACCTTCGGCCGCCCACGCTTCACCCAGCGTACGGGTCAAGCCCACCACGCCGGACTTGGATGCGGCGTAAGCCGGGTTTCCCCGCACGGAGCGGAAGGCCGCGATCGAGCTCAGCGTAATCAGCGAACCCCGGCTCTCATGGAGCATCGGCCGGAACTTGACCGCGCAGGCCATCACGCTGGACAGATTGACGTGCAGCACCTTGTCAAAGGTGACCATCTCGAACTCGGCCCGCTTGTACTGTATCGTACCTTGCGCCAGCACCAGCACGTCCAGGCGTTCGAAGGCGGGCCGCACGGCGTTGACGGCCGCCTGGTCGGAAACATCCACTTGCGCGTAGTGCAGGCCAGAAAGATCTGAACCTTCGTCGAAGCGATAGTCGGACGCCCGGGCACGCGTACCCCAGGCGTGAACCTCTGCACCGAGTTGCCGGAATGCCTGCGCGATGCCATTGCCTATGCCGCTGGAGCCCCCCACAACCAACACGGTCTTGCCGGTGAAATCGAGGGACTCGGCAAACCGGGGCTGAGCGAGGGGAGAGTTGGAATTCGTCATGATTGGGCGATGTAGAGAAATGGTGTCAGTACCGGAGTCAACGCAGGACGTCCCAGGCGCAGTATCGTTCCCCGCTTCTGGCATAGAACAGGAATTCGTGATCGCGCTGGTCCGGTTGACTCGACGAAGCCGCGGCTGCGGCCCCATGGATGCTGGTCATCGCGCCTGCTTCTGCAGGTATTTCCAGGCCATCGCGGCCATGGGTCGGGCGAGCTTTCCCGTTTCGAGCGCCTGCGCCGACGACGCCGTGCCATCCACCACCCGCTTCATGATCCCCTGCAGGATGCCTGCGGTTCGGAACATGCTGAACGCGAGATAGAAGTTCCAGTTCCCGCCGATCCTGCGCCCGGTGCGCTGCTCATACGCGTGGCGGTAAAGCGCTTCGTCCGGGATGCCCAGGTTGGCCCGGTCGACACCTCCCATGCCTCGCAGCGGGCCCGGTGAAATGTGCCAGCTCATGCAGTGATAACTGAAATCGGCCATCGGATGACCCAGCGTCGACAGCTCCCAGTCGAGCAGCGAGAGTACGCGGGGCTCGGTCGGATGGAACATGAGGTTGTCGAGCCGGTAGTCCCCGTGCACGATGCAGACCTGCTCCTCCGCTTCCTCCGGGATTCGGTCGGGCAGCGACGCAATCAGCGCATCCATCGCCGGGATCGATTCGGTTTCGGACAGCCTGTACTGCCTGCTCCATCGTTCGATCTGGCGAAAGAAATAATTGCCGGGCTTACCGTAGTCCGCAAGGCCGATGGCCTTGTAGTCCACGCGATGCAACGCCGCGATCACGCGATTCATCTCATCGTAGATCGCCGTACGTTCGCTATTACTCATGCCAGGCAGCGCGGGATCCCATAGCACGCGGCCATTGACGAATTCCATGATGTAGAAGGCACGACCGATGACAGCTTCGTCCTCGCATAGGGCATACATCCTGGCCACGGGCACTTCGGTGTCGGCAAGCGCCGCCGTCACACGAAACTCGCGCTCGATCGCATGCGCCGACGGCAGCAGCTTTGCCTTCGGCGCCGGCTTGGCGCGCATAACGTAAGTTTGGCGCGGCGTGACGAGCTTGTACGTTGGATTGGACTGGCCGCCGCTGAACCGCTCAACGGTCAGCGGGCCGGCAAAGCCTTCCACATGGCGCGCCATCCAGGCTTCGAGTCCGCCCAGGTCAAAGCCCAGTGTCTCCTGTGCCGGCGGCGTGCCGGCGAACGCTGAAGAAGCATTGCTCATCCGGTCGCCCCGTTCATCGAAGCGCCGGCATGGGAGCCAGCGACCCCGCATCCTTTTCCGCGCGATCCAGCGCGCAGTACGCGTAGTACAGCTCCACACACATGAACGACCACGTCAGGCAAGCGAGCGAAAAGAAGATCAGGTGTTGCTCGTCGTCGCCGGGGATCGTGTGGAAATCATAGATGCAGGCAATGGCTTGCGCGGTCAGCAGGACCATGAACACGCCAAATGCGTGCCAGCTTTCTCCGGCGCTGAGCAGCTTCCAGGTAAACCAGGCCAGGTATACCGAAAATACCGACCACATCACCACATAGAAATACGGCCTCGGCTGCGCCAGCGCGTCGACCGACAACAGCACGACGGTCCCTGCGATCGCTCCCGCGAAGAACACGACATCCATCAGGATGGACGGCTTGTAGCGATGCGTAACGGACATCAGCCCGGCCAAGGCAACCACCGGGATGCCGAAGCCCCGGGAGAACGCATCGCAAAAGTATGAGATGCCATACGAAAACTGCACGCCGCCCAAGGCGAAAAGCAGGAAATTCGATGCGGAGAAGGTCACGACCAGCCATTCGAAGCCAAGCAGGTAGTTGCGCTGCCTGAGGAACTTCAGGCCATGGATCAATGACGTCATCACGAGGACGAACATGGCAAAACAGAGAAGATAGAGATTGCGGTCCATCACGACTCCCAAGGCTCGATTGGCAGGATTGGATTGTTCACGGCTTTCGCGGCGCCAGGCTGGCGAGGTAGGTGGCCATCGCCTTGCGGTCCTCCGGCGACGCCGCCGCGGCCACGCTTTTCATCATCCCGGTCGGTTCGCCGCGCGTGCCGGTGGCAAACGCATCAAACTGCGCCAGCAGATACTCGTAGCCCTGGCCCGCGAGGCGCGGGAACTGGTCGTGCCCCATCAGCTGGCTGCCGTGGCACGCGGCGCAGTTTCCCGCGGTCACCAGCCGCCTGCCCTTCTCCAGCAATCCGGCATCGGGCGTGAAGTAACGGTTGGCGCCGGCCGGCTGCCTGGCGAAGTGGCCGGCAAGATCGTTGATCTCCGCCTCACTCATGGTCTTGGCCAACGGACCCATGATCGGATTGGGCCGCTCCCCGCTGGCGAACTTGTGAAGCTGGGCCGCCACGTACGGTGCCGGCTGGCCCGCGAGGCTCGGATAGCCCTGGTGCAGCGAATTGCCCCTGGCGCCGTGGCAGCCGATGCAGGCGTCGGTCACGCGTGGCCACGGGCCGCCATCGGCGTCATAGGCGGCAGCCGAGGCCGTGATATAGCGGTCGAGGCAATAGATCCCCAGGAGGTCGTGGCCGAACCAGGCGAGCAGCCCGGCGGCGGCGATAGCGGGAACGCCCAGCCATATGCGTTTCTTCATTTCCGTCTCCTAGGCGCGACGCAAGGCATTGAGAACCTGGAGGGCGGCCTGACGGCCAGAGCGCACGGCGCCGTCCATGTAGCCGGCCCAGATCTCGGCCGTCTCGGTGCCCGACCAGATCAGCTTGCCGCAGGGCGGCCGCAATGCCTCGCCGTGAGTGCTCCAGAAACCCGGCGGAATGGCGGAGACACAGGTGATCGTCCAGGGATCGGCACGGCCCCAGTCGTGATCGTGGTATGAAACCGGCGCCAAGGCTTCGCTGCCGAATGCCTGCGCATAGATCTCTGACAGGAACCTCTGCGCCGCCTTGTGATCCGAAGGAACCGACGCGTTCGAGATGAAGGCGTTGATGACGCCGATCTCGCCCCCCGGCGGCGAGTTGTCGAAGGCCCACAGAATGGGCCCGTCGACCTGGAAGATATGTCCGTTCAATCCCTTGTCGCGCCAGAACGGGCGGGAATAGACCATTGCCGTCTTCCGCGCCGGCGAATGGGCGGGCCAGGCGCGCTGCAGCGCTGCTCGCTTCTGCGGCAGCGGCGGATCGAACTGCAACTGCTGGCACAAGGGTGGACTCAGGGCCATGATGACCTGGCGCGCGCGCACTTCGCCCTGGTCCGTGTGCAGCGTGACGACCTCGCGGTCCCAGTTCGAGATGCGCCGGACGGGGCTCGACAGGCGCACCCTCTTCCCCAATGCCTGCGCCATCCTGACGCAGAGGATCTGCGAACCACCGGCAAATCGCGTTTCCTGGGCGCTGTGCTTGATGCTGTCCAGCTGCATATAGTCGCAGGCGGCCGAATTGATCATTGACAAGAAATGGAGCATCCCCATTTTTGCCGGCATCACGCCGCCGGAAAGCGCGATGCTCGCATTCCACCCCGTTCGGTCCTCGGGCTTGATGTTCTGCTTCGCCAGCCAGTCGCCAACCGACAGCTTGTCCAGTTCCACGACCTTCGGTGATTTCCACGGCGCGCCCGACGGCACGTCGCGCGAAAGCACGCTGAGCCTGCCACCGATCGCCTCGTCGCTGCCGAATGTGCCCTTCAGGTCGACCTCCAGACGACCGTCACCGCCGAGGATGACCGTGTTCCCCTTGTAGTAGCTGGGAAACGTGCCCACATCGAGTTCGCGCGCCAGATCGGCCACCGCCGTCTGGCCGGGGCCGATCCACTGTCCCCCGACTTCGGACACCTGTCCCGAACCCACATCGTAGTTAAGCGTCCGCCCGCCCACGCGATTGCGCGCTTCCAGCACGACAAAGGACTCGCAGCCTGCCTGGCGCAGGTCCCTCGCCGCGGTCAGGCCCGCCAGGCCCGCGCCGATGATGGCGACGTCGAGGACGTCTTCGGGCGTACCGGCCTTGGCCGCCTTGGCCGGCCCCGGGCTCAAGCCGATGGTTCCTGCCGCCGTGGAGGCGCCGGCCATTTTCAGCAATTGCCTTCGCTGCGTGTTGACTGAAGTGTCCGAGGACGAAATCTTGCCCATAGTGCTTCGCTGTTTCCTGTCATCTCATTGCGGGTCGAGCGCGAACCTGCGAACGCTCTTCCCGCTTCTCATGCTTCTGTGCCGTACAGCCCAGACGAGCCCACGCAGCGCCTGTTGATCGACCTGTTGGACTGCGGCTGTACACTGCTCCAGCACTTCCTGCTCCGGGAACAGCATGAGTTCGGCCGCGCTCCCCAATACGAGGGCGATATCGAATGGCGAGCCTGTCGCGAGCGCGTGCCGCAGAAGGCTCGATAAGCGGCGCTCGATGGCGGCGCCGTCCGCGGCGTCCATTCGAATCCTTGCCACCGATGCCCGGATGAAGTGGAGCAGCTCACTGGAGCCAGGCTGATGCCCGAAGGCGGTCGTGGTCGAGCAGGAGCTTGACGTCATCGTGGCTGTCCCATGCAAATGGCTGATTGGTCTGGCGCGCTCCAGCCGCCTGCAGCGACGGCCGGTATCCCGCGCTTGACCAGGCGCCTACTCCCGCGTCCACCCATTCTGGTAGAGGCGCCCGGCCAGCACGCCCAGCCGCGACGTGAGCACGTAGTTCTCGCCGTCCTCGATCAGCGCCGAGCGCGCGTCGCGGAACAACTTCTCGATCGGGAACTCGCGCGTCGTGCCGTTGCCGCCGAAGAGTTGAAATGCCTCGTGCGTGATCTTCATGGCCTCCTCGGTTACGCTGACCTTGGCCTGCGCGGTCGCATACGGGTGACTCTGCGGAGACAGTCGCGCGAACGCCAGGCTGCGGCGGGCGATGGCACGTGCCATCTCGAGTCGGCGCAGCATCTCGCCCACGCGCAACTGGGTCATCTGGTGTTCCAGCAGCAGCGCCCCGCCCTGCTTGCGCTCATGGCAATAGGCAAGCGCAAGTTCGAACGCGGCGCGGGCCGCACCGACAAAGACCTGGCACATGTGAGTACCTGCGAACGACCATGTAGAAGCCAGGTTGCCGAGGTACTCGTCCTTCAGCGCGATGGCGAAGCGCCTGGGCACCCTGACGTTGTCAAAATAGATCTCGCCCTGGGGCAACGCACGCTGGCCGATCTTGTCCAGCGGTTTGCCGCGCGAAATGCCAGGCAGGTCGAGCGGCAGGATCAGGCCGATGCCGTTGGTAAACGCGCCGTGCTCATCCGTCCCGTGGAACCCGTCGCCATAGTCCGCCGCCATGTAGGCGAGCGCCACCTGTGCCACCGACCCGTTCGACACCCATGCCGAGCTCTGCCCGTTGATGACGATCTCGTCGGCACCGACCCTGGCGGTCACGTTGCCAACCGGCTGCTTTCCGCCTGCGCTCAGCTCTTCGCGATAGAGGATCGCGGCATCGGAGCCACGGTCAGGCTGCGTATTCATCCAGCAACCGATCTTTCCAGTGCACATCTCGATCAGTTCCTGATTGCCGAGCGACTGCGCCATCGTCAGCGGCATGGTCGCAGCGCCGAGCGAAACGGCCAGACCCGAATCCCCCCAGCCCAGCTCTTCGCCGATCAGCGACTCGATGCGCACCGCGACCTCCGGCGGGAACTGCGCGATGAGTTGCGGATCGAGCCCGAGCTTCGCGCTCTCCATCATCGCCGTCCAGTACGGAGAACCCGCAGCGATGACGTCCTCGGGCGCCATGCGGTCAAGCTCCCTGCCGATCGGCCGCAGCACATCGCGCGCAAAGCGATGAACCGTCTGCTGGATCGCGTTTTCCTCTTCGCTCAGCGGCGTCTCGAATCCGGTCAGGCCAACTACCGGCAACGCCGCGGTCTTGTGCAATCGAATCATTCTGAGTCTCCTCCTGTCATGGAAGCATGCGTGGCGGCTTGCCGCAGATACGGCACGCCCACCGCCCATCGTGTTAGAACACAATACCAAACATAGGTCATGTTGACAAACATACAAGCGAAAAAAAAGACAGGGTATTCCCTGTCTCCTGGCGTTGGCACGCAGTAGCGTTGCTTTGTCGCCGCTAGCCGGCCATTTCGGTTGACCGCTCCTTGAATATGATCTGCTCGACAGCGGTCCGATATGCCGCATCGAGCCCGCGCGAGTCACGCTTGCGACGCCCCGCGCCGACCTGCAGCGCCAGTCCGTCGGCCAGCGCAATCAGCAACGAGGCAGCGTGCAGGCTGTCTGCCGTTTTCAGTTCCGGATTGATCGCCCGCACCAGTTCCGCAATGCCGCGCGTCAGCGTGTCATACCACTCCTCGAACATCCGCGCGCACTCGGGATCGGTCGATGCCAGCGAAACGAAGTGCCACCACAGCGCCGAGTCCTTGACATTCCTCGCGTCGCTGAGCGCCTTATCCAGCAGTGCGTTGAGCGACTCGCGCGGCGTGACGCGGCTGTCCAGCGCGCGCTTCAGGTCTTCGAGATAGCCGTCGATAATCGGCGCCATGATCGCCCGCAGGACGGCCTGCCGGGTGGGAAAGTAGTACTGGAGATTGCTGATGCTAATCCCGGCGCCGAGGGCGACGGCACGCAGCGAGAATTCCAGGCTGCCGCCCTCGAGCAACAGCTTTCTGGCAACGCGAACGATGGCATTGCGCGTGCGCAAGCCCTGGGCTCGCAAGCTGTCGGGGTCGGCTCCTGTGGCGGCTGCGCTCGATGCACGCCGCTTCCTGGGGGTGCGCTGCTCCATGGGCACTGTCATCCTGTCTGCCTTGATTCAGGGCTTTTCAGCCCTTTGTAAGGAATCGCGCCAGCGGTAGGCTGGGCGGGCATCATTATATCTGACGCCCGTCGACGCGCGTGGCGCCCGGGTCGCTTCGGCGGGGGCTTACCTCCTTTGTCCTGGCTGCGACGGCAATGATCGGCGAGGCCTACGACCGCGCTGCGTAGCGTGCCTTGCGGTTCACCCGCTCGTCCATCATGTTGGCCACGCCCAGCGCGGAATTGACGGCGCACCATTGCAGCGGTTCGGGCAGCGTCGACGGCGTCCTGTGGCGCAACGCCGAGAGTAGCGGATGCTCCGCGCCACGAATCCGTTCGGCCAGCAGCAGTCCCATCAACGACTGGGTACCTACGCCATGCCCGGAACACCCGGCGGTATAAAGGATGTTGCGGTCAGCACCCGCCTCGCCGACCACGGGCAGCGCATCGTAGGCAAGGCTGATGTACCCGCTCCAGCATGAGCGGATGGCGACGTCTCCCAGCATGGGGAACCGCTCATGCAGCGCCCTGGCCAGGGCACGGTAGGACGCTTCGTCCGGCACGTTCGGTGTCTGCGCACCATAGATGTAGCGCAACCGCTTCGTCGTCAGAACAAGCGTATTGCGCGCCGTCAGCCGATGGCTTTCCATGGTCCAGTGCGACGTCACGATGCCTTCGCGCTGTGGCCAGCCAAGCGACGCCAGTTGCGCCGAGGACAACGGCTCGGTCTCGATTGCCGACACCCGCAGCGGCATTACCTTGTTCCGCAGCAGGCCAAGTTGCGGCGTATAGGCGTTGGTTGCAAGCACCAAGAACGGCGCGCTCGCGCTGCCCTTCGCGGTCCGTACCCGGACGGTGGGACCTTCGTCCCAGGACAGCACCGGCGTGTTCTCATAGAGCTTCACGCCCGCGCGCCGCGCCGCGCGCCGCAGCCCCAGAACATACTTGCCGGGATCGAGCGTACCGCCACGAGGGACATGACATCCGAACAGGAACGCCGGCGGGATGCCCCGTGCCCGCATCGCGGCGTAGTCCAGAAACTCCCCGGGAGAGCCAAGTTGCACGCCGGTACGCATGCTCTTGCGCAGCTTCCTTTCCTGGGACGGATGGACGCCCGCGCGGATGATGCCCGAGGCGTTGTAGTCGCAGTCGATCGCGTACTCTGCAAGCTTGCGCTCCACGTAGTCGACGCCTTCATCGTAGAAGCGCACGATTTCCCTGGCCTGCTGGTGTCCCACGCGCTTGAGAAACAGGTCGTACTCCAACCCCTGCCCACCCGCAAGATAGCCCGCGTTGCGCCCGCTCGCACCGAACCCGGCGAACTCGCGCTCGAGGACGATCACCTTTGCCCCGCGCGCGGCAAGCTCCAGCGCGGTGGACAGTCCGGCAAAGCCGCCCCCGGCAACGACTACATCCGCGCTGACGTCGCCGTCGAGTTGCGGCTGCACGTCATCTGGCCGCTCCACCCAGCCTCCGAGTGGCCGATACGCCTGTCCTCCTTGCCAGTTGAACCCATCCATATCTGCCACCCTTACTCCTTGCTCAGAATATGAATTGCGAGCGCCGCCTCTTCGACGCCCTGCAAGCCGCCACCGTTCTCCTGAATCGCGTGACGTGCGCCGCATACCTGTCGCGCACCGGCTTCTCCACGCAGTTGCGTGACCAGTTCGTAGAGCTGGCCAATACCTGTCGCACCCAGTGGATGTCCCTTGGATTCGAGGCCGCCAGATGTATTGATCGGAATGCGCCCGCCGAGTGTAAATTCCCCGCGCTCCGCAGCCGGCCCACCCTCCCCCAGCGGCACCAGTCCCAGGTTTTCGGCCTGGATGATCTCGCCCATCGCCGAGGCATCGTGCACCTCGGCCACGTCGATATCCTCCGGGCCCAGGCCGGCCTGCTCATAAGCCTGAAGCGCGGCGAGGCGGCCGATGTTCTTCTCCGGCTCGTCGATGCGCCGATGCGAAAAGCTGCGGATCACGCTCGCCGCGATCCGGATGCAACGGCTGCGATCGGCGCCGATGCGCCGCAGTCCTTCTTCCGTGCAGAGGATTGCCGCCGCTGCACCGTCCGAGACCGGCGCGCACATCGGCAGCGTGATCGGATACGTGATCGGCGGCGCGGCGAGCACCTCTTCGACCGTAAACGCCTGGCGGAACTGCGAATGCGGGTTGTGCACCGAATGACCATGATTCTTTGCGGACACAGCCGCAATCTGGCGCTGCGTCGTGCCGTAGGTTTTCATGTGATACCGGCACAGGGCGGCATAGATCTTCATGAAGCGGCTATAAGGCCGGTCGGATTCCGATCCCGGCGGCGGCTCGATGCCTTCCCCCAGCTTCGCCAGCGTCGCGAAGTTTTCCTCGACGCGGGATACGTCCCATCCCGCCTCGAACAAGGCGAACGACTTCGCCTTGTCAGCGACGTTCATCTTCTCCGCGCCAAGTGCCAGCGCGACGTCGCAGCTGCCTGCCCTGAGGTGCTGTACTGCAAGGTGCACCGCCGTACTGCCGGACGCGCAGGCATTTTCGACGTTGAACACCGGGATGCCTTCGATACCGATCTTGCTGAATACGACCTGGCCAGGGATCGACAACTGCCCCTGAAGCTGGCCATTGGTGATGCCGGCGTAGAAGGCCGCACCGATGGCATCGGCACTACAGCCGGCGTCCTGCAAGGCCCCGCGTAGCGCGGCACCGGCGAGTCCCTCGATGCTCAGGTCGAAATGCCGGCCGAAGATGGTCATCGCTATGCCGGCGATGTAAATGTTGCTCATGTCTTCTTTCCTGGGTGCCTCGTTCAGATCTTGCGTTGCTGGCCTTGCCAGTACTGTTCTCTCAGATCCTTCTTCAACACCTTCCCGACCGGGCTTCGCGGCAGTGCGGTGACGAATTCCACGCTCTTCGGTGCTTTGACCGAGCCGAGCTTCTGCTTGCAAAGGGCAACGAGTTCGTCGGCGCTTACCTCGTAGCCCGCGTTGAGTTCCACCACGGCTTTCACCGCCTCGCCCCACTTCTCGTCCGGCACGCCGATCACCGCGCAGTCCTGCACAGCCGGATGGGACCAGATCACCTGCTCGATTTCACTCGGATAGACGTTGAAGCCGCCGCTGATGATCATGTCCTTCTTGCGGTCGGTGATATGGAGGTAGCCCTCCGCATCGAGGTGGCCGATGTCGCCGGTATGCAGCCAGCCGTCGACGATCGTCTCCGCAGTCTTGTCGGGCGCCTTGTAGTAGCCCTTCATGACGAGGTCGCCGCGCACGCAGATCTCGCCGGTCTCGCCTTGCGGCAGAACCTCGCCGTGCTCGCCCATGATCTCCACGCGGATCAGCGGGTTGGGGCGGCCGACCGAGGAGAGCCGTTCGTCGGACGCCAGCTCGCCGCCGGAAAAATGCTCGGCCGGCGTCAGGTAGGAGATCGAAGCCGGGGCTTCTGTCTGGCCGTAGCCGCCGGCCATGACCGGACCAAACACTTCGATCGCGCGCTTGAGTTTCTCCACCGACATGGGCGCGGCGCCGTAAAGGAAGCACTTGAGCGATGAGAAATCCTGTTTCCCGATCCCGGGGATGTCCAGCAGCCGGTAGATCACCGTCGGCGGCAGGAAGAACTCCGTGACCCGGTGCTTCGCGATCGCGCCGATCAAGGCTGCAGGGTCCGGCTTCGGCAGCACGACCACCGTACCGCCGCGCGCAGTGCAAGGCAGCGACAGCATCCCGGCGGTATGCGTCATCGGCGCGGCGGCGAGATTCACCGGGCGCTCGTCCCCCTGATAGGGGAACGCCATCATGAACTGCGCGAAGTACGTCTGGTAAGCCCGGTTCGTGTTCATCACGCCCTTGGGTGCTCCGGTCGTCCCGCCCGTTGCCGAAAGGGTCACGACATCGTCCATATCGTAATCGATGAGCGGCGCGCTCGAGGCCTGGCCCTCGCTCCACGTAGACAGCGACGGCGCCCACGGCAGCGCGGCATCGATACACACCCAGAGCCTGACCTTCGGCAGTCTGGGACGCAGCGTCTCGATTACCGATGCGAACGCTTCCTGGAAGAACAGCACTTCGCAGTCGAATGCGTCAAGAATGAACTGGTTCTCCTCCGGCGCGTTGCGCCCGTTGACGGGGATGTACGCCATCCCCGCTCGCCATAGCCCCAGCGCACAACTCCAGGCAGTCACGTCGTTATCTGCCCAGACCGCTCCCTTGGTTTCCCTGCCGAAGCCTTCCGCCAGCAACCCGTTGGCGATGCGGCAGGAAAGCTCGCCAATCTCCGGGAACGAGTAGCTGCGCTCGCCCTGGATATAGGCAATGCCATGGGGATTGATGCGCAACCCGCGGTCAAAATAATCAATGATTGCCATTCAAGTAGTCCTATGAATCTGTGAACGCATTTATTCCCCGACCTGAAGAGCAGGCCGGGGCGGCACGGCAATTACAGATGCGAAACCGTCGCCCGAGCCAGCCCGCGCTGCTCGAGGAAGCCGAGCAGGTAGCGGTGCCCGAAGGCCTTCGAGCCGGAGGCGAAGCCGACCTTTGCGGTGTCGCCGTCGAGCAGCTTGATGACGCCTGCCGTCTGGATCGCCCCGGTGGCGATGTATGGCGTGGTCCCGTGCACGGTCGCCCGCACCGAAGCGACCTGACCGCGGCCGATTGCGAAATCGACGGTGCGCTGCAGCGTTGTGCGTTCCCTTGGCGGCATGGCCGGCGTGGTCGAATCAACGATCTGCTTCAGCACCGCGTCCTGCTGCTCGCGGGGCAGGTGCTTGTACTCTGCTTCCCACTTCTTGCCCAGCGCATGCACTGTCTGCATCGCGTTGTTGTCGTAAAAACCGACACTGGAGATGCAGCTGCGTACGCGCGGATCGTGTTCGAAGTAGACCGGCAGCGACGTACCGCCCCACGGCAGACAGAACACCGGTTGCATGAGGGCAGGATCGACCACATTGAACGACGCATCCGCCGCATATGGCACCAGCTTCTTCTCCCACAGGTAGCAAGCCTCGTGGCGATAGCCTTCAAAGATCGTCGCGGTCGAACCCACGCTCACGCCGGCACCGCCGCTACGCGGGCCGCGCGCCAACGTCGCGGTTTCCAGCGCGTCGACGCCGGGGGTCTCCAGCGCCAGCTCCGCGGCAATCTCGGCGAACGTGTACATGTAGGCATTGGACGGCGACAGCAGCAGCCCGGCCTGCCGGTACAGGTCGCCGAATTGATCGCGCGCCCGGCGGATGTGCGGCTGCTCACCCGTGGTGTCGAGGTAATGGCATCCCGCCTTGAGCGCCGCTTCGACGCCAACGAGCCCGACCGTGGAGAATGGGCCGACGGTGTTGCACACCACCTTCGCGCCCCGGAAGGCATTGACCAGGGTGTCGACGTCGTGGTCCGCCTCGATCAGCTCATAGTTTGCCGATTCCAGGCGCACGACGCGCTGCGCCATCATTTCCTTCGCCCGGGCTGCGTTGCGCGCCACCGCCGTGAAAGGGATGTCCTGGTCGATCAGCCAGTCCATGATCAACATGCCGGTGTAGCCGCTTGCGCCATAGACGACGACGGGGTGCTTTGCCATGGTTTGTCTCCTTGAGAGTTGTGTCTGACAAGTGATTGGGTTGGAAGGAATGCCGCCTCTGACGGGACGACTGGACGATACTTGTGGGTGCCTAGCGCCGGTCCGGGCCGTCGTCCTGCAACGGACCCGCCATTGACATCAGCAGCGGCCGCGAACCGTTCGCTAGCACTGCAGTCAGGGACTCCTGCCCTGCGCGCTGCGTAACCGAAAACGTCTTGCCGCCGTCCTTGCTGTCGAGTACGGTCCCGGCCATGCCGACGATGACAATGCGGCCGTCAGCAAGCTCCGCGATCCCGGTCAGCGATTGGGTGGTATGCGAGTCCACGCGCTGCCACGTCTTACCGTCGTCGCTGCTGCGGTACAGGTGTCCTCGCATGCCGCAGACCAGAAGAGAGCCGTCGGGAAGTGAACGCCCGTACCACAGCGAGCCGTTGTCGCCAGTGGTCGACGCCTGCCACGACTTGCCCCTGTCGGCGGAGCGGAAGATGGTGCCGCCTTCGCCAGCGATGAAGAGCGATCCGCGGCCGGATCCGAACATGTGCAGCAGGTGACGGTCCGCGTTTTCGCCCGCCTCCACCTTGATCTCGGACCAGGTCCGGCCGGCATCGCGGGTTTCGATAGCCCAACCGTACAGCCCTACGGCGATGCCATGCTCCGGACTGTCGAAGTAGAGCGAAAGGATCGGCTGCTCTGCGCCCCGCTCGGCACGCAAGAGCCTCCACGTCTCGCCGCCATCCTGTGTGCCAAGCACAACGCCATCGTGCCCCGCCGCATAGCCGCGCCGCGCATCGATGAACTGAACGGAAGTCAGCAGGGAGCGGACCGGCACCATCCTTGCCTGCCGGAACTTGATGCCGTCATCAGAAAGGAGGATGACGCCGTGGGGGCCCCCCGCCGACGGCGACCACGCGGTTGCCGGCACGCGCAGACGCCAGCAGCGGTGCGGCGACCGCATTGGACACCTGCCGGGCCGGCTCCAGGGTCGGCCACGGAGCTGCGGCAGCGGTCTCCACCGCCCGCGACGGGCACACCACGCCCAAGGCGATCGCGACAACAGGTAAAAATCGGTGCAGGTTCATGGGAGATTGACGCCTACTTGCGTCTCAGTGCTTCAGGATTTCCGGCATGCGCACTGGGCCGCGCCGGGGAAAGAACTTCTCCAGCACCGCCGCGAACGCGGGCAGGAGGGTGATGGCCATGACCATGTTGACGAGGAACATGAAGGTCAGCAGAGCCCCCATGTCGGCCTGGAATTTAAGGCTCGAGAACATCCAGGTCGCCACACCGACCGAGAGCGTAATGGCCGTGAATACGGTCGCCAGCCCTGTCTCCTTCAGCGCGACCGCAAGCGCGTCGGTGAACGCAAGACCGTTTGCCAGTTGTACCTGCAGGCGGTTGTAGATGTAGAAGGCGTAGTCCACGCCGATGCCGACCGCGAGCACCATCACCGGCAGCGTCGCCACGGTCAGGCCGATCTCAAGCTCCTTCATGAACCAGTAGCCAATCCACGTGGCCACGGTCAGCGGCAGGCAGCACGCAACCATCGCCCGCCAGTCCCGATACACAAGGAAGACCAGAATGAGGATGGCGGCGTAGACGTACAGCATCATCGGCAGCTCGCTGGCCTCCAGCACTTCATTCGTGGCTGCCTGGACGCCAGCATTGCCGCTTGCCAGCCTGACCGTGACGCCATCAAGCCGGTTGGACTCGCGGAACTGCTTGACCGCCGCCACCACGGTCTTGATCGTCGTGGCGCGGTGATCGGGCAGATAAAGGTTGACGCCTTGTACTCGGCAGTCGCTCGACGAAAGCCCGGCGATGCGGTTGTTCACGCCCTGGAACTGCGAGCCGAGCCCGCGGGGGTCCCGCGTCACGGTGGCCATCTTCGGACTGCCTTCGTTCATGCCGGCGTTGTAGAGTTTGAGCTGGGCGGCCAGCGAATCGGTGGACACCACGCCGGGTACGCTGCCCATGCGCCAGGCGAAGTCGTCGACGAACAGGAACTCGTCGGCGCGGGAGCAAACCTCGCCATGGCGATCGGGCGTGGCCTCGAACACCACGGTGAGCCAGTCCAGGCCGACGTCGAAGCGGCTGACGATCGCGGCGACGTCCAGGTTGTAGCGGGAATCCGCGCGCAATTCCGGCGCCCCGGCCTGGAGACTGCCCACGTGCCTGTCCTGGCTCTGCCAGAACGCAAGGCCAAAAACCACTGCGCCGGCGACGGTCACGATCAGTGCGTTCCGCGGCTGGGCGATCCGGGCCACCGCCCCCAGCCATCCGCTATGACTCTCGCGCCGCGCCAGCGCCCGTTTCGCGAACTCAGGCGTGAACCGGAAGTACGACGCCGCCACCGGCAACATCATCAGGTTGGTGACGATCTTGTAGCCCACGCCGATGGCCGCGGTGATCGCCAGTTCTCGGATCATCGGGATCGGAATGAGAATAAGCGTGACGAAGCTCACCAGCGCAGTGATCAGCGCCAGCGATCCGGGAATCAGCAGGCCGGTGAAGCTGCGCCGGGCGGCAATTGCGGAGTCGGTACCCTGGGCGACCTCGCGGACGATAAAGTTGATCTGCTGGATACCGTGTGAGACACCGATCGCGAACACCAGGAACGGCACCAGGATGGCGAGCGGGTCAAGCCCATAGCCCAGCAGGTGCAGCGTGCCGAACTGCCAGACCAGGGACACGAGCGAGCAACCGAGCGGCAGCAGGGTCAGGCGCACCGACCGGCAGTACCAGTAGACCGCCAGCCCGGTGAGCAGGAAGGCGATGCCGAAGAAGCGCGTCACGTCCGCTCCGCGGTCGGCAATGTCGCCGATCTGCTTGGCGAAGCCGATGATCTCGATCTCGACCTGGTCGTTCTCGAACGGGCGCCGGATCTTTTCCTCGAGCAGGCGGTTGAACTGGATATAGTCGAGCTTCTTGCCCGTGCGGGGATCGACGTCGGCCAGTTCGGCGGTGATCAGCGCGCTGGACTGGTCGCGTGCGACCAGTGTCCCGACATGGCCGCCGGCCATGGTGCGCTGACGCATCTTGCCAATGACATCGGCGGAGAGCTTTTCCGGCACGATATCCCCGCCTGCCACCGCCTCTGCCCGGAAGCCGTCCTCGGTGATCTCGGTGAAGAAGACATTCGGTGTCCACAGCGACGTCACGCTGGTGCGATCTACGCCCGGAAGATAGGTGACGGCCTCGGTCACCTTGAGGACCTGCGTAAGCGCCGCCGCATTCCAGACATCGCCCTTGCGGGCATGCACGGCAATGGTCAGCCGGTTGGCACCGAAGAGCTTGTCGCGGAACTGCTCGAAGGTCTTGATGTACTCGTGGCCTTGCGGCAGCTGCTTCTCGAAGCCTGCTTCGAGGTGCAGCTTCGCGCCGAGCACGCCCATCAAGGCGGTGAATCCTGCCAGTGCGAGCAGGAAAGGAAGGCGGTGCCCGAACAGGGCCGCTTCCAGACGGGTTATCAGGCGTGAAAGCATCAGAAGGAGGTGGTCATGCTGAGGGAGACAAAATCGCGGTCGCGCAGCAGGTTGCTGCCGCTACCGCCCCAGTTGTGCGTGTAGTCGAGGCGCATCTTTGTCTCCGGCTTCGTCTTGAAGTCGAGGGTCGCGCCGATCACCGCGGCGCCCGCGCCCCGGATAAAGCCGGGCAGCGCCGTGGCCGAATAGCCTCCGATGCCTTGCATGACGGCGATGTCCGGTGACAGCGACGCCCGCGTGCCGAAGATGTTGGGATAGGTCACCGAGGCTGCCAGCACCATCCCCGCCGACAACTTGGTGGGCAGCGTGTAGTCGGCGGTGACCGCATACGGAATCCCGGCGTTGAGCCTGAGCTTCGGGTAATACGCCAGCGCACCTTCCGCGGTGATCGTGCCTTCGGACGCGCCCAACGCGCGCAGCAACCAGCCGAACGAGCCCGAAGGCGACATGATGTGGATGCCGGTCAGGTGGAGCTGATAGTGCTGCGTGTCGATCGCTCCGCGGCAACTGCTTCCGACCGGCTTGACTGCAAAATCGGCCAGGGCGTTGCAGTAGTAGGGGTTGGCCGGATCGATGACCGTGGTCGGATCGATGGCGACGCTGTCCCGCGGACGGTATGACAACTCGGTGCCGATCGCCCATTCGCCAACCTGGAAGTTGTACGAGAGGCCAAACAGATCGCGGTTCTTGCCGTAGTCGAGGGACGCCTGCCAGCCGAACGGATTGCTCGTCGTGTTGACCACCTGGTAGCTCACGAACGGCACCTTCTCGCTGTAGTGGTAGTAATAGAGGCCGAATTCGTTGCCGCTGTCGGGGAACTTGTAGCGCAGCGCCATCCCCCCTTGCCCGTTGTTGCTCGGATTGTTGTCCGGGCCGCGCGGGATGAAGGTGCCGGTTCCGACCAGGGGCCCGACCGGATTGGTATTGGGGTTCGCCAGCTCCCCGGTGCTCAGGCGGCGGTTGTAGGGCATCCCGGTCGCGGGATTGATGCCGACGATCCGGGTCCCCGTGTCGCCGATCGTGCCGTTGGGAAGCGGGGCCAGCCCCGACGCAGCCAGCGCGCCATTGACGGCTGAAGTCGGGATATAGAAGCCCCGTCCGCCCTTGCCGAGGAAGTCGCTGGTCGAAAAGAAGGTCCCGGGCGCGTCGAACTTGAAGCTGTTCCACTTCCACTGGTAGAAAGCCTCCAGGCCGAGGTCATTGCCGAGTGAAGTGCTCGCAGAGACCATGGGCGCGGGGATGAACAGATTTTTAAGCGGCGTTCCCGGCTGGTGCGCGGACGGCAGGTAGATCGCGTTGATCGCGTTGATACCGCCCGGGATGTAGAGGTTTTCACCCCAGTTCAGCACCTGGTTGCCGACCCGGACACGCGCCTGCTGGTCGCCGACGTCGAATTCCTTGGTGATGTAGGCGTCGAGCAGACGCGGGTCGCTGGTGGCGAAGTTTCGCGCATCCGAGTCGAGATCGGTTCGTCTGGTGTGGGCGGTCGCAAAGTCATAGTTGACGACGCCGCGCACCAGCCCGCTCCAGCCGTTGGTGCCCTTGACATAGAGGTCGCTGGTCCACTGCGCATTGGCCGAAACCGGCTGCCAGCGCTTGTAGTTGAGGTTGCCGTCGTCCTGATTCAGGCGCAGCGTATCCAGGTTCGACGAGAAGACAGACGGGTTGCTTTTCTGCAGCGGCGTAGGCGCGTCGCCGACACAGCCGCCGTTGTCGTTGCCGACAAAGCTGCAGTTCGTTTTCGACGTTCTCATCGCTGCACCAAACGAAACCGTCGAGTCGAAGGCTACCGCCCAGCCGTTGTCGAGCGTCCACTGTGCAGCGTAAGCCGAGCCGGCATCCGCCATCGCCAGCAGGCCTACGATTACCGAGCGGGCCAGCTTCCGTTCCATCCGCATCCCCGCGGCGGCTTGCGCCGCCGCTGCTGCAACATCACGCAGTTTCATGCCTGTCTCCCCGTGGTTCTCTTTTTTGGCTTATCGTGTGGTGAACCGGCGCAGGCCGTCCGGCTCGAAGGTCTTCTCCTTCAGGCGCCCTTCCCTCGCGGCGAGCCAGTCAGGCTCCTTGTGGCCGGCGACGACGCGGTCGAGCACGGCGCGGCGGGTCTGGTGGTCATAGCTGGTATTGGCCGCCCAGACGCAGGCCGGCACTTCCCAGGCCATGTAGGGACCCATCTCGGTGGTGCGCCAGACCTTGCCCTGCGCGTCGTACATGTCCTCCACCAGGATCGTCCACGTGTCCTCGTCGATGTAGAACACGCGCTTGGGGAAGGTATGCCGCATGCCTTGCTTGAGCGTGGCCTCGACCACCCACATCCGGTGCAGCTCATAGCGCGTCAGGTCGCGGCTGAGGAACTTCGGCTTGACGACTTCATCGACCTTGTTCGCCGAAGAGTTGACCCGGTACGTGTTGTAGGGCACGTACATCTCCTTCTTGCCGGCCAGCTTCCAGTCGTAGCGGTCTAGTGGGCCGTTGAACTGCATGTACTGGTCGACGGTCAGCAGGTTCTCGGTGTTGAGCTGCGGAGCGTCGTACTGGTACGTCGGCGCCCGGCGCACGCGGCGCTGGCTCGCGAAGTACAGCCAGACGTCGTTAGCCTCGGAGAACTTGTACTGCGTCAGGGTCGCATCCCCCGCGATCGAGGGCGGGCTGGTAAACGTGTTGAGGTACAGGCTCTCGATGCCGCGGGCGTCGTCGACGCCCTTGTTCGACGGCGACCACATCGGCGACATCTGCCATTCCTGCTGGCCAAGCGGCTCCCCAATGCTGTCGGTGCCCTTCGGCGGGATGTAGCCCGCATAGCTCATCTGGAATCCCTCTCCTTTCCAGTGCAGCTTGTGGTTCCACATGGCTTCGGCGCCGTTCTGCGGAATCGGGAACGGCACGGCGGCGCCGATCGCCTCGGCGAGGTCCTGGCCGTTGGCGCCAAGCTTCGCCGTCGTTGCGTTCTTCTTCGTCCGCTCGTAGAAGAAGTCGGGGAAACCGCAGGAACGGTGGGTCGGATAGACGTCCATCCGATAGCCCGGGATCGTCTTCACCATTTCGATCTGTCCGGGGGCAAGCTTGTCCTTGTATTTGTCGACATTGGACGCGTCGATCGAAAGCACGCGCTTGTCATTCGCGTACGGGTCGGGGCGCGCCGTGCCGGGCTTCCAGCCACCCGGTGCCTTCATGTCGCCGCCGGTCCACTCCGGAATCGACCCGTCCTTGTTACCAGCCCGTTCGGCACCTACCGGAGTGAGGTCCTTGCCGAGGCGGCCCACGTCCTGCTCGGAGGCCGCGGCATAGGCCGCTCCGCCGAACGCAAGGGTCACGCTGAGGAACAACGTCTTGTATCTCATCTGAGTCTCCTGTCTGGCATGACAGCGAAGTGCCTCGCTTCGTGTCGTTTTTTTGGTGGAACACGTTACCAAACTTAGGTAACAGTGACAAAGAACAAAAGAAAAAAAAGAGCTAGGGTATTCCCTGCGCGTTTGGCTGCGATGCTCGCAAACGCACCCGGTACCGTGCGCAGCGGCGAACCAATGGCACGAGGCACGGCTCGCGGCTGCTGGGGTGGCACCGGAAGCCGCAAGCCAACGCTGTCAGTCAGACCGCCGTAGTGATCCGGCGATGCCCCATGCCGCCCGAGGCTGTGCTGGAGATACACAGGTCCTCAAGGCCGCACGGCCGGGCACAGGTGTTGACCGTCCCGGCAGTGCAGGCCCGCCTGCCCAGCTCTGGAAACCGTGATCCACGGACTTCGACTGCGCTCGAGGCGCGCGCAGGACAACCAGGCTCAGGCGCCGCCGCTGCCAGCTACCGCCACCGCCTGAATCTCGATGCACAACTCGGGAAGCGCCAGTTCTGTCACCCCCACCGCAGTCCAGGACGGATAACGGCTAGGCAGGTATTCGTCCTTGACCTTCGTGAAGGCCTCGATTTCCTGCCGCAGGTTGGTGTGATAGGTCGTCAGCTCGACAACATCCTCCAGGCTTGCGCCTGCCGCTTCGAGGACCGCTTTCAGGGATGCAAAGGCCAGCCGAGCCTGTGCCTCCATGCCCTCGCCGGGCTTCATCGCTGCGTCTAGCCCAACCTGGCCCGACACCCAGATGGTGTCGCCCACGCGGGTTGCGGGGGCGAAATGGTAGGCGTCGTAGAGCGGCTGGGTGCCGGGCGGAATGACCGGCTGCCGTTTCATCGTCGTGGTTGTCATGATGTCGGTATCGTTTATCAGATGAGTTGGCGGAAGCATGGCGCACGGAAGGGATCACCGGCCTTCAGCGATGCCAGCTCCTCGACGTACAGCACACCCGCCGGCGTGAAGCCCGAATCGCTGTGGTCCGGCAACGGACTGAAGACCGCGTCGTCGCCGAAGAAGCGCAAGACCAGCGTATGGCGGTCCGGGAAATCGGCGTCGACAGCACCCCCGCCGTGCAGCGAACCCGGGTGCAGCAGCAGAACATCTCCGGGCTGCGTAGCCCAGGAGAGGATGTCGTAGGCATTGGGATCGATGCGGCGTTCGGCCTCGATGTCAGGCAGCCGCGGCCAGACCCCACCGCCGTGCAACGGCTCGGTCGGGTCGTCGGGGTTCTGAAAGGTGCTGCCGTCGTGGCGCGTACCCAGGTATGAGCCCCTGACGATCTCCAGCGCATTACGCTTTGGGACCGCCTCGAAGCTGATCCACGCGTTGGCGAAGTGCTTTCCCCCCCAGGGCAGGTAGGAGGTGTCCTGGTGCCAGGGCGAGCGCCCGGCCCGGCCTCCCTGCTTGAGGAACAACTCTTCCGCAAAGTACCAGACATGTTTAGAGCCCCAGAGATCGGCGAACAGCTGGCCGAACGGGAGCGAGGCGACCAGCTCATCCAGCCGCCCCTTTGCGAATGGATTGGCGTTATCGACGTGCGACCGTTGCACGGAGCCGTCAAACAGGCTATGAGCGTTGGGCCCCGGGTTCTCGATGCCCCAGTCAAAAACCTGCCTGCACATGGCTAACTGTTCCGCGTTGAGACAGCCTTCGATGAGGACGGCACCGTCCTCATCGAAGGCCCTGCGCTTGGATTCATCCATGGATGCTCTCCTGATTCTTCATTAAGCCCGGCGCCCGGTCACGTGCGCTTCCGGTCGCCTCGTTTGTAGAACAACCTACCAACGTTAGGTCATGATGACAAAGATAAGTCAGAAGTAAAAGGGCGGGTATTCCCTATCCCACATGGACTCTCCTCGCCTACGCAGGAATCAGCTTGGGCTCGTGATTCATAATTTTGACTTGTTTGTGTTGTTGACCTATATTTGCCGCGAGCATGCCAATCATTTAACTTTTGTCCTAACAATGCACGCGAAGACACGTGAAGATGCGCTGGAAGTCGATGCCGCACCGGCAGACATCGTGAACCGCGACACAGTCGCACTGACCCGACGCCGCCTCCTCGGCGCGGCTGCGGCGGCTAGCGCTGCAACGCTGCTGGCAGGCACACCACGCACAGCGAGTGCAGCGCCGCGGGTGAAGGGCGCCGGCGCCGCATCTGCGGGGCGCGACGTGCTCGATGTCGCGATCATCGGTGCCGGCCTGGCGGGCCTGACCGCCGCACGCGACCTGAAACGCGGCGGATGTGACACGTTCGTCGTCCTGGAGGCACGTAGCCGTGTCGGCGGCCGCACCTACAACCATGACCTTGGCAACAGCGTGGTCTCGGAAGCCGGCGGGCAGTGGATCGGGCCCGGCCAGACCGCCATTGCTGACCTGGCGCGCGAGCTCGGCGTCGACACCTTCGAAACCTATTACCAGGGCAAGACCGTGTTCCTGGCCGGCGACGTGCGCGTGGCGCAGGATCTCCAGGGCGGCGTCGGCGCCCAGGGAAAGGTCGCCGCAAAACTCAGCGAGCTGGCGCGCCGCGTACCCAGCGGCGCCCCCTGGACAGCGGCAAACGCGGCGGAACTAGACAAGCTGTCGCTCGGCGACTGGCTGGCACGGCAAGACTTGAGCAACGAGGAAAAATTCTCCTTCAGCCTGGCCGCAACCCTGTCGCTCGGCGCGCAACCGGCGCAACTGGGACTGTTGCACTACCTGTCGGTGATCAACAGCGCTAACAGCGACTACGACACACTTGAGAGGATCAAGGGCGGCGCCCAGGAGACGCGCTTCGTCGGCGGCGCGCAGATCCTCAGCATCCGGATGGCACGCGAACTTGGCCATAAGGTGCGGCTGTCCTGCCCGGTACGCAAGATCGTTGGCTGGAATCGCGACATTGTCGAATTGCACACCGACCAGGGCGTGGTACGGGCGCGCCACGTGATCGCCGCACTGAATCCGGCACTATGCCAGCAGGTCGTCTTCGACCCGCCGCTGCCCGCCGGACGCGCGCAATTGCATCGGTTCTGGCCGGCGCACGCGCCCATGCGCAAGACGGCGCATGTCTATGCACGGCCCTTCTGGCGCGACAAGGGATTCAACGGGCAGGTTGTGCCGCTGGACGGCCCGCTGATCTGGTCGGTCGACAACTCGCCGCCAGACGGCTCGGTCGGCGTGATCAGCGCATTCGTCAAGCCTGGCTTCCTGCCCGCCGAGCCCAAGGCTGCCGAACGCATCCTCTCGGCCATCTATGCCCAGGCGTTCGGGGACAAGGCGTTGAAGCCGACGCAATACCACGACCTCGACTGGGGCAAGGTCGATAACTGGTCGATGAGTTGCATCAACCCGATGCCGGCGGGCTTCTGGACGAAGCTGGGCCAGTACCTGCATCCGCCGACAGGGCGGCTGATCTGGTCTGGCACCGAGACGGCCGACATCTGGGCCGGCGCCATGGATGGTGCCGTGCGTTCCGGCCACCGCGCCGCCCTGCAAGTGCTGGGCGCCCTGGCATACCCCGTTCGGGAGGCATGAATGAAATACAAGCGCCTTGTTCTCGTGGCGGCTGCGGCCGTGGTGGCGGTGGCCGCCTTCATCGTTCCCGACCTCGTGGACTATCACCGGTTCGGGACGGCACTGGATAACCAGGCCGTGGCCAGCCAGACCGATGGTGGACGCTGGCCGCAATTCCCGGAGACCTGCTTCGCCTGCCATGGCCCGCGCGGTGAGTCCCGCAATGCCGAGTACCCTGCCCTGGCCGGCCAGCCGGCGGCATTTATCGAGGTGCAGTTGCGCGCCTTCGCCAGCGGGCAGCGCGACAGCCCGACCATGGGGCCGCTCGCCAGGAACCTGACGGATGAGCAGATCGGGTTGCTGGCAGCCTATTACGCAAAGCAGGCGCCCACAGGTAGCCCGGATGTCACGGCCAGCGCCGCGCTCGAGGCGCGCGGCAAGGCTGTGGTCCAGGCGCGCAGTTGCCAGGCCTGCCATGCCGAAGGGTTGACCGGAAAGGACCTGGCACCACGCCTCGCCGGCCAGGGCGAGAGCTACCTTGGGCAACAGCTTGCCGCGTTCAAGAGCGGCAAACGCCATGACGCGTCCGGCGCCATGGACAGCATTGCCGCCGCCTTGTCGAACGAAGACATCCCGGCAGTGGCCCGCTACCTGGCCAGGATGTCGCCTGAGCGCCGGGAGATCGGCGCCCGATAGGGCCCGACGGGGCAGCAAGGGTAGTCGGCAAGATGCGCGGGTCAGACAGGAGACGGGGAATGCGCCGATACACACCGTCCTGGCTGCCAGCCGGCTTGGCGGCTGTCCTCATGCTTTGCATGGCGGCAGCCATGGGCGTGGCGCCGCGCAGCGCCCACCATGACCCTGGTGCGCCACGCCGGCTGGAAGCCCTGCAACTGCCCGACGTGCGCGACCAGCTCGAAAAGCTGGCGGATGCCGGTGCAACTTACATCCACGAGGAGCCCATGCGACGCGGCGACACGATCGCCACGTTGCTCAGACGGCTCGGCGTGGAAGATCCCGACGCACAGCAGTTCATTTCCAGGGATCCGGCGGCGCGCACCCTTTTCAACCTCCAGCCGGACCAGGTCGTCCAGGCGGAGGTCGACCAGGACAAGCTGCTGGTCTCGCTGCGCGCCCTCGTTGCCGGCAATTCCACCGCCTCGCGCGAACTGCTGATCCGGCGGGCTGGCGACTTACAGAAGCCCGCCTTCAAGGCGAACTTGCAGGCGGTCAGGAACGAACTGCGTTACGAGATGCGTTCCGGCACCATCACCGCGAATGGGTTCTTCAGGACGATGGATGCCGCGAAGGTGCCCGACGACATCGTCCGGCAGATGATCTCGATCTTCTCGGGCGTGGTCGATTTCCAGCACGACATCGTCCAGGGCGATCGCTTCCGCATTGTCTATGAGGCGGGCTTCCGTGACGGTGCACTGGTGCGCAACGGTCGCGTCGTGGCCGTCGAACTCGTCAACCGCGCCCAGCTCTACCAGGCCCTGTGGTATGACGGCGCAGATGGCAGCAACTCCGGTGCCTACTACACCTTCGACGGACGGGGCATGGCGCGCCCGTTTCTCCGCTCGCCGGTCGAGTTCTCGCGCTTGTCGTCTGGCTTCGGCTGGCGCAACCACCCGGTGCACCACCAATGGATCAAGCACAAGGGTGTCGACTTTGCCGCCCCGACAGGAACCCGGGTCTTCGCCACAGCGGACGGGACTGTTAACTTTGTCGGCCAGCAGACGGGCTACGGCAACATCGTCATCCTCAAGCATCCTGACGGCTACTCGACGTACTATGCGCACCTGTCCGGCTTCGCTGGCATCCAGCCCGGCCAGCGCATCACGCAGGGGCAACTGATCGCGTATGTCGGACAGACCGGCTGGGCGACCGGACCGCATCTGCACTACGAGCTTCGCTTCAACGACGTGCCGCAGAACCCGCTAAGCGTCTTGCTGATGAAACCCGTCACGCTGTCCGGACGCGCACGCCAGGGCTTCCTGAGCCATGCCAGCGACATGTTGAGCCGTATCTGTGTTCTGCGCGGCATTGAAGTGGCATCCAGCCTCGGCTGAGCCGCCCCAAGTGGCGCACTGTCGACTCGCGAGTTGACCGGGGACTTCCCCGCGCATGCCGGTTTGCACCGGCAGTGGCTGCGAGTATGCTTTCCTTCATGACGCGGATTCCGGCCGACCTGCCATCGCCTCTTGCGCGCAGGCGCCAGACCGCCGACTGCGGGGGCAAATCATGCGCAGGCAGCCTCATGACGGATCGGGAAAGGATCGTCCTTCCGCCCTCGACTTCAGGCAGGGCGAGCCGCACTTCAGGCTGCTCGCCGACGGCATCCCTCACATGATCATGACCGCCGATGCGGATGGCCGGATCGATTACTGCAACCGACGGTGGACGAGCTATACCGGCCTCAGTCTTGAGCAAACCCGCTCCGGCGCCTGGAAATCGGCCGTCCACCCCGAGGACTTCGCGCGCAATATCGGTCACTGGGCAGACGCAGTGGCGAGAGGCTGCGAGTACGAAATCGAATATCGCCTGAAACGGGCATCCGATGGCGCCTACCGATGGCACCTCGAACGCGGGTCACCATTGAAGGACGCTGACGGCAACATCGTAAAGTGGCTTGCATCCAGCACCGACATCGAAGCGCTGAAGCAGGCCCAGGCCTCTGCCGAGGTCGCCAACCATGCGAAGTCGGAGTTCCTGTCGAGCATGAGCCATGAGTTGCGCAATCCGCTGAACGCCATCCTGGGCTTTGCGCAACTGATGGCCTCCGAGTCTCCGCCTCCGACTGCGTCGCAGCAGGCCAGCATCGACCATATCCTGAAAGCGGGCTGGCATTTGCTTGAGCTCATCAACGAAGTTCTTGACCTGGCCAGGATAGAAGCCGGTCACGCGTCGCTGTCCCCCGAGCCCGTATCAGTCATCGACACCCTGCGCGAGTGCCACGCAATGCTTGAGCAGCAGGCACTGAAACGCGCGGTCCGCATGCGTTTTCCCGCAGGTGAAGCCCCCTGCTTCGTCCGTGCCGACCGAACCCGCCTGAAGCAGATCTTGCTCAACCTGCTTTCCAATGCCATCAAGTACAACCGGGACCAGGGATCAGTCGATGTGCAGGTGACGACGACGGAGCATCGCGTATGCGTCAGCGTGCGCGACACCGGCGCAGGGTTGACACCGGAACGGCTGGCCCAGCTATTCCAGCCGTTCAATCGGCTGGGGCACGAGGCAGGCCCCGTGGAAGGCACCGGCATCGGTCTCGTGGTGGCCAAGCGGCTGGCCGAGTTGATGGGTGGAACCATCGACGCCGAAAGCACGCCTGGCGTGGGCAGCATGTTCCGGGTCGAACTGCCTGCTGCCGCGCCTCCCGCAATGGCTGGCGAGAGCGCGGAGGTCACCGCACCTGTCCGGTCGCCAATCGAAGCCTCGTCCACGATGCACACCTTGCTGTACGTGGAAGACAACCCCGCCAACCTCAAGCTCCTGGAGCAACTCCTCGCCCGGCGGGCAGACGTGCAGTTGTTGTCGGCGGCCACCGGGATTCTCGGAGTCGAGCTCGCGCGCACTTCCCTGCCAGATGCGATCGTGATGGATATCCATCTGCCGGACATCAATGGCATCGAAGCACTGGGACGCCTGCGCGAAGACCCGATGACAATGCATATTCCGGTTATCGCGCTCAGTGCCAATGCCATGCCACGCGACATCGAGCGGGGCATGAAGGCAGGATTCTTCCGGTACCTGACCAAGCCAATCAGGATCCACGAATTCATGGATGCACTGAACGCCGCACTGGAGCAACCGCGACGATCGATTGCGCAGGGCTAGCACCGAGTCCCGCGAACTGGCTTGCCATGATCCACCCATCGGACATCCTGGCTGCAAAAATCCTGATCGTTGACGATCTGGAGGCCAATGTCCTGCTGCTTGAAAGGATGCTGCGCGCGGCCGGATATACCAGTGTCGAATCAACCACCGATCCGCTCATGGTTTCCGAGCTACACGGCAAGAACCACTACGACCTGATCGTGCTGGATCTCCAGATGCCTGGCATGGACGGGTTCGAGGTCATGGAGAACCTCAAGGTCGTCCAGCCGGACAGCTACCTTCCGGTGATCGTTGTCACCGCCCAACCCGACCACAAACTGCGCGCACTGCAGGCTGGCGCGAAGGACTTTGTCAGCAAGCCATTCGATCTCGGCGAGGTACTGATGCGGGTGCGGAACATGCTGGAGGTGCGCCTGCTGCACAGTGAGTCCTTGCAGTACGGCAAGGAACTCGAGCGCAAGGTGCAGGAACTGGAAGCGAGCCGGGAGACAATCGTTCGCCAGAGCGATGAGCTCAGGCGCCTTTACGAGAAGCTTGTTTGCGAGCAACAGGTCACCGAGCGGCTGCTCCTCAATGTACTGCCGTCTCCCATCGCCGAGCGACTGAAGCTGCGTTCCGATCTCATCGCCGCCAGCCCGCCGGAAGTCATCGCCGACAGGTTCGAGGCGGTCTCGGTGTTGTTCGCCGACCTCGTGCAGTTCACCCGCTTTTCTCCCGGCCTGAGCCCCGAGAGACTGGTGGCGGTACTCAACGAGATATTTGCTGACTTTGACAATATCGCCGACAACCGCGGGCTCGAAAAGATCAAGACGATCGGCGACGCGTATATGGCCGCTGCCGGTCTGCCCGCCCCTGCGGCAGACCACGCCGTCCGGGCTGCTCATATGGCACTGGACATGATGGAGTCCCTGAGTCGGTTCAATGCGCGAAGCGGCTACGGCCTGCAGTTGCGGGTTGGCATTCACAGCGGCGCGGTCATCGCCGGCGTGATCGGCAGGCGAAAATTCATCTATGACCTGTGGGGCGAAACGGTCAATATTGCGAGCCGGATGGAGTCCCACGGTATAGCCGGCTGTGTGCAGGTCACGGAAGCCACCCGGCAAAAGCTGGGCAAGCCATTTGTGTTGGAAGCGCGAGGACCAATTGATGTAAAGGGCATCGGTGAGCTACATACATGGCTTGTAGCAGGAAGGGACTGCTCGTCGCTCGACACGGATTAGAGGGATCGTTCCCTTGGTAGAAAAGGTGAGACCAGACTGCCAGATGCGGGGGGCGGCGGTGGCGGAGGGGACGGCGGATCGAAGCGCCCCCGCCGCTTCCAGCTCCTCCGTAGCGGAAGAACAGCAGGACCTGCCAGAGGAAACCCGGGCGTCCCATTGCGGCTATTTGCCGCGCCTTCCCCGGTCTGCAGGTTTAGTGTCGCGCCACCGCGTCGGCGTCATCCCGAACTGCGCAGTGAACCAACGGAAAAACGAGCCATAAGCGGAGTACCCGAGCGGCTCGGCAATGCGTCCCAGCGAGAGGCTTCCGTTGTCCATGTAGTGGATGACGAGATCGCGCCTTACGCCATTGACCCTGTCGGAGAAGACCTCTCCGGCGCTTTCGAGCTGGCGTTGCAGCGTGCGCACGTTTATTCCCAGGCCTTGAGCAACGGGGCGACGTGCCCCAACCGGCGGAACTGGCTGCATAGGGCACCGGATTCCACTAAGTGGCACTCACCTTCATTTGACAAAATGGGACATATATTTGGCTGATCGTCTCACGTGGAGTAATCGTACTGCGTCCCAGTCCAAAGCTCTTCCAGGCGCGATTCCTGTCTAACCGAGCACGCGAGGAGCTAGCGCAAAGGGCACGCGGTCATATAGATCACGTCAAACGGAAGACATCGCAGCAAGACGCTTGCACCTGGCACTACTCTCGCTGCCTTAAAGCGCAAGCGTCACCACGCGCAGCGTGGCATCGTCTGGACATGCTAAATCGGCAAATCCAAAACGTTTAGCCAGTCGCCGCATGGCGGTATTCGACGACAAAACATAGCCTTCCATGCATCGATAGCCGCGGCTCCGAGCGATGTCGATCAGTGTGCCCAGCAGTCGGCTGGCCAGGCCGAGTCGATGCCAGTCATCGGCGACAGTCACCGCAAACTCGCAGGTATCGCTGCCCGGCGCGGCGGCGTAGCGTGCGCCACCCACAATAGACGACACCTTGTTTTCCGTGGCAAGCGCTACCAGCGCAAACTCGCGCTCAGCCGACGGATGCGTCGCTTGCTCTAGCATCGCTTCCGGCAGCTGTTGCATGGCAGCCATGAATCTGGCGTAACGCGCATCGGCAGAAAGTCTGTTAAATGCCGCTAACAGGCCGACCTTGTCGTCTTCGGTAATCTCCCGCACCAGCACTTCCCGTCCGTCGCACAGGGGCATGTTGTACGGGACGAAGTTTGTCACGTCAGACTTGGCTTGCATGGCAACGGTGTCGTAAGGAATGAAAGCGAGCTCGTTGAATCACTCCCCCGCAGCATTTGATAATAGCTGATCCGGCGCAGTTTTCCCGATATCGAACATAGACGATTACGCACGACATCGCCGCCATCGAGCCGTATTGTCGCGCCAGTCCGACCGGAATCAATTTGCCCCCCGGTCTCCGCTACGAGCGCCTAGAATGCTGGGTGAGCCAAGACTCACAGAAGCTCGAATGGAAGTCGTTTCCGTGCCAAAGGTCCAAACACACATAATGAACTGAGGAGAGCGACATGACCGTGCGCAAATTGCCAGCTGTTGGTTTCGCAGTCCTGATGGGACTGATTTCTATAGGCGCGGCCGCCCAGCCGGCACAAGGATCCCAACAGGGAGCGGCGCCAGCCGAGGTGCCGAAAGCTCCCCCGACTACGGCCCAGGCCAAGGCTCTGATTGCCGAGCGATTCAAGGCTGCCGATTCCAATCATGACGGCAAGCTGACTCGTGACGAAGCTCAGGCGGGAATGCCAAAGGTCTACGAAAGTTTCGACAAGATCGACGTAAAAAAACAGGGTCACGTCACCGAGCGCCAGATCGGTTCCTATTGGATGAAGAAGACCAAGGATCAGATGCAGAAGGAAGATCCGATCTGGAACTGAAGGAGCTGCAGCAATTCCTTGTACTGCTCATGGGATGATGGGGCGGGAGAAATAGAGTCGTACCTCTTGCCCCTTGAGGGCCTTGAGAGCGAGGCTGCCAGTCGGGGCTCCCAAACCTCGATGCCATGGCAAGGCATCATGCATCCCCTCTTGAACCGCTGGATGAGCCTTGTGCCGTCAACCCACTTTAGTTTCCTCGTGGAAGCTTGGCTGGCTGATACGTTCACGCATAGTGGCCACCCGATGCCCGACGACTGAATGCCGGCTAGACTCCGAGCGCCGCCCTTTTCCTCCCGCGATGTCAACGAGCGCTGCGTTTCACGCCATGATATTGACGCCGCCATCCACATACAGCGTTTCGCCCGACAGCCGCCGGGCGTAAGGCGTGGCCAGGAAGGCGCAGGTGTATCCCACATCCATAATATCGACCAGCTCGCCAAGTGGAGCGCGTTCCACAGCGTCAGCAAGCATCAAATCGAAGCTCTTAAGCCCGGACGCAGCGCGGGTCTGCAGCGGCCCGGGCGAGATCGCATGCACGCGAATGCCGCGCGGGCCCAACTCGTACGCCAGGTAGCGTGATACGGCTTCCAGGGCGGCTTTCACCGGGCCCATGACGTTGTAGTTCGGCACCACCTTGTTGGCGCCGTGATAGCTCATGGTGAACATCGTGCCACCATCGCCCATCAGGGGCGCTGCCAGCCGGGCCATGCGCACGAAGGAGTGGCAGGACACATCCATGGCCTTGGCGAAGCCTTCGGCCGAACAATTGAGCAGGCCGCCCTGCAGATCGTCTTTCGGCGCCCAGGCCACCGAATGCACCAGGATATCGAGCTTTCCCCACTGCTCCCCGATCCGCGCAAACAACTCGTCCATTTCCTTCTGGCTCGTGACATCCAGGGGGAGGAAGATGGAAGCGTCAAGCTCCTGCGCCACCGGCTCGACAAACTGGCGCGCCTTTTCGCTGGCATAGGTAATCGCCACCTCGGCACCCAGTTCGCGGAAGGCCTTGGCGCACCCGTAAGCAATGGAGTGCTCGTTCGCAATCCCGCAGACGAGTGCGCGGGCGTTGGCGAGGATAGGCAGTTGTTGCGCTGCAGTCATGTCACTCTCTCCTGGATTCATTGTTGCCAGCGAGCGGTCGCTACCATGCCGCTGGCTTGGTCGGCTGTAGCGGTGGTCATCGAGCGGGTGCCGCCAGGACCTCCCGGGTATGCCTGGCAATCATCAGTTCCTCGTTGGTCGGGATGACCCAGACCGGGACATTGCCCGAGGCTAAGCTGATGCGCGGTCCGTCGCTGGCGTTCGCCGCGGGATCGACACTCACCCCCAGCCATGCCGCCAGCCGGCATACGCGCTCGCGGATCGGCGCGGCATGCTCGCCGATGCCAGCGGTGAAGACCAGCGCGTCCAGCCCCTGTGCGGCGGCGGCCAGCGAACCAAGCTCCCGGGCGACGCGGTACGTGTACAGTTCGACGGCAAAACGGGCCTGCACATCGTCGCTGGCGAGCAGCGCGCGCATGTCGCTCGACAGGCCGGAGACGCCAAGCAGACCGGATTTTCGATAGATCAGGTCCTCGATGGCGCGGGCATCCATGCCGAGTTCGCTGATCAGGTAGAGGATGACGCCCGGATCGAGGCTGCCGCAGCGAGTTCCCATCGGCAGGCCATCCACCGCAGTGAAGCCCATCGTGCTGGCCACGCTGCGCCCCGCCACCAGCGCACACATGCTGCTGCCGTTGCCGAGGTGGGCCACGATCGTGCGGCCCGCCGCCGCACCCGCATCAACGCTCGGGAGGACACTGGCGATGTACTCATAGGACAGTCCGTGGAAGCCGTAGCGCCTGACGCCGCGCGCGCTGATCTCCGCGGGCAATGCGAATGCCTGTGCCACTTCCGGCTGCGCCCGGTGGAAGGCGGTGTCGAAGCAGACTACTTGGGGCAGTTCCGGGCGCCTCTCGGCAAGGATGCGGATCGGTTTGAGGTTGTGTGGCTGGTGCAGGGGTGCGAGCGGGCATAGCGAGTCCAACTCTGCCAGTAGCGCGTCGGTCACCCTTTCCGGCTGGGTGAAGCGTACCCCGCCGTGCACCACCCGGTGCCCGACCGCGCTCAGCGTATGCCCTTCCCCATGGCCGCGCAGGAAGTCCGCCAGGAAGGCAATGGCACCCTCGTGCCCGAGCGTGGTACCGGCATCCCACCGCCTGGTCTCGACCTCAGCGCCCGCGGCGTCGGTGGCGTGGAATGCCGGTGCCGCGTAGAGACCTTCGATGCTCCCGCGCAGCACCAGCCTCAGTGCATCGTCATGGGTATTGTAAGCACAGTACTTGATGCTCGACGAACCCGCATTCAGGACCAGGATCAGTTCGGCCATGGCATCACCCCGCCACCTGGCCGGACTCGCGGCGTGCCTTGGCCACCAGCGCGGCCACCGCGCACGACGCCAGCCGGGTCATGACCGAGTCGGCACGGCTGGTCAGGATGATAGGCACGCGCGCGCCCAGCACGATGCCTGCGGCGTCGGCGCCGGCCAGGAAGGTCAGGCTCTTGGCGAGCATGTTGCCGGCGTCCAGGTCAGGCACCAACAGGACATTGGCGCGCCCGGCCACCGGTGAGTCGATCTTCTTGATCCGCGCCGCGTCCAGGTTGATCGCGTTGTCCAGCGCAAGCGGTCCGTCGACGATCGCGCCGGTGATCTGGTGGCGGTCGACCATCTTGCACAGCGCGGCGGCATCCAGTGTGGACGGAACCATCGGGTTGACGGTCTCCATCGCCGACAGGATCGCCACGCGGACCTCCTTGACCTGCAAGGCATGGGCCAGGTCGATCGCGTTCTGCAGGATGCCGGCCTTCTCGGCAAGCGTCGGGGCAATATTGACGGCAGCGTCGGTGATGATCAGAGCGTCCTCGTGGCCGGGCACATCCATCACGAAGCAGTGGCTGATGCGCCGGCCGGTGCGCAAGCCGCTGTTACCCGCGACCACGGCTCCCATCAGCTCATCGGTGTGCAGACTGCCCTTCATCAGAGCCTCTGCCTTGCTTTCGCGCACCAGTTGCACTGCGGCAGCCGCCGCCGCATGGCTGTGCTCGGCATCGACAATCGGGTACTCGCGGATGTCAATGCCGGCCGCGCGCGCGGCGTCCTCGATGCGGGAACGCGGCCCAACCAGGATCGGCGCGATCAGGCCCAGCCGGGCGGCCTCTACGGCGCCTTCCAGCGAAGACTGGTCGCACGGATGCGCCACCGCGGTCGGTGTAGGCGGCATGGCCTTGCAGTAATCAATCAGGCGCTGGTACTTCTCATGCTTGGCGTTCACGGGCTACTCCTGCGTCAGGGTCGTCGGTGTCGGTCGGCTGCGAGGCGTGTGCCAGCCGCGGCGCGCTAGGACGCGCGGGTGAGCGGCGCGGCCGCGCCGCGGACGCGTTCCGGCGTGGCGCCGAGCGCCGTGCGGATCCGCTCCAGCATTGCCGTCTGCTCGACAGTGGGCCTGGCGCCAAGCAGGCGCTCATCGACACGCAGCTTCTCCGCGAGCGCCTGCAGCCGCTGGCGGTCGGCCTGATACCTGAGCAAGGCCGGCAGCGTCGCGAGCGCCTGTTCGGGCGCGTACCGCGTGATCAGCTCCTGCCTGCCGCGGATCTCGCGCCAGGCGTCCGGCTCAAGTTCCGGCAGCAGATCGGCGTAGTCCGTGACCAGCTCCTTGCGCAGCTCCAGCCTGGACAGCGGCAGGGGCTCACCCCTGCGGCTCAGCAGGCAGGCCAGCCGGGCAATGGCCTCGGCGTATCCGCCTTGCCCGGCCGCGGCCAGCGCCGCTTTGACTTCCGGCAGGTCATGCGGGTCGGTCGCCGCCGGGGTACCCGCGCGGGCGGTAGGCTCGCTCCTTGGCTGGAACGGGAACAGGTTGGCGTACACGTTGAAAAAGGTGTATTCGGTCATCGCATCGCGCACGGCCCGGTATGCGTCCAAACCGGCGCTGAGCATTTCCGCGCCCACCTGCTCTTGCTGCCGCAGCGGATGATCCGGTTCCAACGTTTGCCGGCTGGCCCGGACCGCGTCGGCGGCGGGCTTCAACCATGCCATCCACGGATTCAGGTCCGAGAACAGCCAGTTCTGCATGCGTAGCGGATGGAATTCGCGCAGCACCCGTGCTGTCATCTCATTGGACACCGCCTGGACGTAAGGCTGCGCAAACAGCTCGTAGGCGCGCTGCGTGAAGTCCGACAGGTTGGCGACCGTCTCGAACGGCTTCTCGTCGGCGCGCTCAAAGCGGTTAAGCCTGCTGGCGATTTCCTCGAGCGAGTGCTCCTCGAACTGGACCTCATAGTCCACGCCATCGCTACCCTTGCGCTCATGGATGACCATGCCGTAGAGCCCAGGCGGCAGCAGTTCGATGCTCTTGAGCACCGAGACGATCTGTGCGTGCTCCTTCTGCGCGACCTTGCCGGAGACGAAGATGCCGAGATGGCCGACGCTCCGGTGCATCATGCCGACAATGACCTGGCCGCGAGCCTTGATCTCCTCGGTACTGCCGTAGATGTCCACCACCCAGTTGAATGCCTGCTGCGGCGGCGTGATGTTGTCGCCCATCGAGGCAAACAAAACGATGGGCGAGCGGATCTCGCGCAGATCGAACGCCTTGCCGCCGGCGTTCTTGACTTCACCACCCCACAGCTTGTTGCCGACGAACAGGTTGCGCGTGATCCATTCGATCTCCTCGCGGTTCATCAGGTAGTAGCCACCCCACCAGCGTTCGAACTCAAGAAAGCGCGGCGGCTCGGTATCGGCCTTCTTGTACAGGTTGTAGTACTTGTCCCAGAGACTGTTGGACGGATTCAGGTTTTCGAAATTTTGTACCAACCAGGCGCCGTCAAACTTGCCGTTGCCGAGATCCGCCGTATACGACGCCAACCACGTGCCGCCCAGGAGCCCGCCGGAATAGCGCATCGGGTTGTCGCCTTCGCCCTCGCTCCAGGCACCGCTCCAGTACGACATCGGCGCGCCGTTGATCACGATCGGCCCGGTGTCGCCCGGGTCCGAGGCGCCGAGCATCATCGCTGCCCAGCCGCCTTGGCAATTGCCGATGATGGCTGGCTTGGCGCTGTGTGGATGCAGTTCACGCACTCTCTTGATGAACTGTTGCTCGGCCTCGCACACGTCCAGCAGGGTCTGTCCCGGCTCGGGATCGCGGAAGAAGATGACAAAATACACAGGATGGCCGGCACGCATTGCCACGCCGACCTGCGAGTCGTCCTTGAAACCGCCGATGCCCGGGCCATGGCCGGCACGCGGATCGATGATGACGTAAGGGCGGCGGCTATCATCGATCGTCACGCCATCGGGCGGGATAATTTTCAACAGCGCGTAATTGACGGGCCGTTCGAACTGGCGGGCATCCAGAACGGTCTCGTAGCCAAAATGCAGGACCGGCTTGAGCCCCTGCATGGTGTTTTCGACAAAGTTGTTGCCCCGTTGCCTGAGCGTGTCCCAGAACAGGATGGCACGCTGCATGCTGTCGATGGCATAGGCATAGCTGCTCATCGGATCCATGCCGGCCATCGGGTTGATCGGGCCGGCGCCCGGCTCCCCAACGGCTTGCTGCACGCGGCCACTAAAGGCCTCCTGCGCATTCTTCAGGCGCTTTTGCAGCACCATGCCGGTCTTGAGGCCAACTTCACGCGCGTGCACCAGTTGCTTTGCTGCATCCATGCCGTTCTCCGCTGCGAATCTTGTGACACGGTTGGCCAAGCGTGGTAGCCCAGCCCCCGATGTGCATCTTGCTTCGAACTATAGCGTCGACCTTGGTCGCAATAGAACTGAATCTTTTCGGACGATGAGATAAGAAGGATTTCTTTCCAGGACGGCAGGATGAATGACCATATCCGATTGGACTCTGCGTGCGCTATGCTGAACTGGCGCGGCGCACACACCGCGGACCCGCTGGAGAACGATCATGCGTTATCGCCTGCCCGCCTGCGTGACTGTCACAGTGGCGGCCCTTGTGCTGGGCGCCTGTGCCACTCTCCGGCCCCTGGAAACCGCAGAGGGCATGCTCGGCGGCCCGCAGCATGCCGTGCGCGATACGTTCGGCGCTCCCACGGAAACCTACCAGCTCGCTGATGGCACCACTCGGTGGATTTATTCGAAACAGCCGCTCGGCTTCGAAGTCTACGCGGCAGACTTTGACGCCAACGGCAAGCTTACGAGCTTTCGGCAGATGCTGACCGAGAAAGAAATCTACGAGGCACGCCCGGGGGTCTGGACCAAGCAGGATATTGCCGAGCGCTTTGGCCGTCCGCGCGAGCCCATCGAGTACTACCCGCTGATGAAGCGCGAGGCCTGGTCTTACCGGCTCTATGCGGGCGCCTACATGCCAGCGCATTTCAGTGCCTACTTTGACGAACGCGGCGTGCTCGACCGGACCATGATCATCGTCGATGCGATCGGCGGCGACACGCGAGACGGCAGCAAGTAAGTCGGCCTCAGGCCGCATTGGACAAGAACACCACGATAAGGGCCGGAAGGAGCCGGAGTCCATCCGAAGCAACGCGAGTCGTCGTGCATCCATCAGATTTCGCGTGGAACTGTTCAGCGAACAGCAAAGCACAACGAAATCCGCCGACGGCAGAACCTCGTCGACGGATCAGGCGCTGGGTACCGTACGATCGATTCGTATTTTTCGATCGATCCCGGTGTTCCGTCCTTCTCGACCTGCCGCACGGTACTGCCGAGTCCGAGTCATAGACGATTGCCAGATGGCCCAGGCAAGGCTTTCGGGGCAGGGAATTTGCTTATGACAACAATGTCCTTCGCCCGCCCTAACCAAGGGTATACCCTCTCGTCTTTGCCTTTGCCGGCCGCTTTCCGGTTTCCCCCGCATGCCTGCCTTCACCCTGCCCGCCCTGTCCGCCCGACTCCTCCGCGCCCGCCGCTCGCTGGCCGCCGTCGCCCTCGCCGCCATGTCCGCGGCCGCGCTGACGCCGGCACTGGCCAGCACCCAGAGCCCTGTGCTCGACAAGATCCGCGAATCCGGCACCATCGTGCTCGGTTACCGCGAGTCGGCGCTGCCATTCTCGTTTGCCGATGACAAGGGCCAGCCGGCCGGCTATGCGGTCGACCTTTGCCTGCGCGCCGCCGAAGCAGCACGCCAGCAACTGGGCCGGAAAGACCTGAAGGTGCGCTGGATGCCGCTCACGCCGCAGAACCGCATTCCCGCCGTGGTCAACGGGCTGGTCGATCTGGACTGCGCGCCCAACACCAATTCGCTTGAGCGCCAGAAGCAGGTTGCGTTCAGCGTCTCGCACTATGTGTCGACCGTGCGCATGCTGGTGCGCGCCGACTCCGGCATCCGCTCGTTCGGCGACCTGCGCGGCAAGACCGTGGTCACCAGCGCCGGATCGACCGGCGACCGCCACGTGCGCCGCATGAAGGCCCAGTACGGCTACCACGACGTCTACGCCAAGGACCACGGCGAATCGTTCCTGCTGCTCGAATCCGGCCGTGCCCAGGCCTTCGTCATGGACGATGTGCTGCTGGCTGGCCTGCGCGCCCGCGCCAAGGACCCGTCGCAATACGTGATCGTGGGCCCGGCGCTGTCGGTGGAGCAGAATGCGCTGATGCTGTCCAAGGCCGATCCGGAATGGAAGCGGCGGGTGGACCAGGCGCTGGCCAACACCTTTGCCGGCCCGGAGGTCACGGCGCTGCAGAAGCGCTGGTTCCAGCAGCCCATCGGCAGCCGCGGCATCAACCTGGCGCTGGCGCCGTCCGGCGAGGTGCGCGCGGCCTGGAAGCACCCGTCGGACGCGGTCACGGAGTAAACGAAACGGGCAAGCGGTCGCGAACCTCAATCGGGCTGGGGCCGCAATTCAGGGTTTCCATGAGGTCGTGGCGCCGGGGCAAGCCCCAAGTTGACAGCGACGTGAGATGTTGGCGACACTGGGCCAAGCCGTCCCGTGCAAGGGACAGGCCACATACACGACCGCCCGACGGCGGCATTTCTCAGGAGAAACCATGAACAAGTTCGTCGCGACCGCGATCGCACTCTGCCTTGGCGCCGCTTCGCTGGCCGTGCAGGCACAGACCGGCGGCAAGAAGCAGTTCGATCCGTATTCCCAGGGCGCCAAGTCGGGTGAGAAGTTTGACCCGTACAGCCAGGGGGCCAAGGCCGGCGACAAGTTCGACCCGTACAGCCAGGGCGCGAACAAGAGCACCCGCAGCGACCTGACCGACGCTTCCGCGCCGGCCGCCGAGCAAAAGCCGGCCAAGAAGTCCACCAAGAAGAAGAGCAAGAAGAAGGCCGCTTCGGCGCCGGCGGCCAGCTGAGCCGCAAGCGCCTGACGCAAAAAACCCGCCTTGGCGGGTTTTTTTGCTTCCTGCCCCAGCGCACAAGCCTATGGCGCTTGCGTGTCGCGCTCCAGCGCGGTGACATCCACGCGCTGCACCTTGTCATCCTGGCGCACTTCGGTGCGCAGCACGAAGGCGTCGGCGGGGCAATACCAGTCGGTGACATGCATCACGGTCGGCTCAACCTGTACCACTTCTTCGCCAACCAGCACCGGCCCCAGCGAGGTGCGTTTCTCGTAGGTGACCGGCAGGCATTCCTTGCGCCCCAGGACGGTATTGATCGTCTGCCGCTTGCCGACGTGGCGCGAGCCGATATAGATCGACGCATGCTGCGCCCGCATGTTGCTGACCACTTCATCCGATCCCAGCGGGTAGACCTTCAGCGAGACGCTCGACTCAAAGGTCTCGCCCTCCAGCGTGGTGCCCTCGCGCAGGTCCAGCCCGGCGTAGTTGAACACGCCCATGCCGCGGAAAGCCGCCTCGCCGTACATGCGCGCGTAGCGCGCGCGGGCGTTGATGACGGCATGCTGGCTTTCGATGCTGGTCTGGCCGCCGGGCGAACGGCGGTCGATCACCACTTCATGCACCTGGGTGGTAATCACCGGCGGCCCCATCAGCGCCGACAGGGCAGTCTTGGAATTGATCTCCAGTTGCGCGCGGCAGCCGGTCGGACTGCGCACCACATCGCGCAGGGTCATGCTGACCGACATTGGCATCACGCCGTCGCCTTCCATCTGCACATGCGAGCCGGAGCGGAACCATGGGGCACTGCACAGCACGGCCGCCGCCGCTGCCTGCGCCTGGCTTGCCGCAGCCTGCGCCACCGCCGCACCGGCGCCCGGCAGCGCCGCCGCACCCTGGGCGCCGGCATGCTGCGCCAGCGCCATGGCCACGCCCGCCACCAGGCCTGCCAGCCGGTCCCGCTGCGCCTTTTTCTTCACATGAATCCCCGTCTAGAGTTTCCAGGCGCCCCCTGACCCTGCGCCCGGCCTGCCAGGCGACAGCCTGGACACTGAAATTATCGCGTTTTGTTGCATGTGTGACTCGGATTTTTCGCGCAGATCCTGTGGCAGCCGGTGGCCGGCGGGCAGCGGGCAGCAGCCGGCCTAAGCAGCACTTTCTCTCCCCCGCGGCAATCCGGCGCCCCGCAGGCCGTCTCCGGCACCCGCCGGGGGCGGCCTGCCCACCGTGCTACCATTGCCCGCCTCGCGTGTGCCGAGGCGGCAGCGGCGTGCGAGGCGCATGCCAGCGTGCCAGCCGCGGGCGACTTGCCTCCCTGGTGTCCACCAACAGGCAAGGCCATGCGTTGTGATGGCTTCCCGTCACCGCGCGCCCCACGCAGGACCATCGATCCGTCGCGCTTTTCCAGGAGATCTATGCGTAGTTCATCGACCTCGCGGGCTGCCGCGCTGTCCGTTGGAGCCACCACCGCCAGTGCGGTCGCACTGGCCAGCCTGTTTATCCTGCTGGTCTGGTTCGGCACCCTCGACATGCGTCACCTGCTGCGCTCCGATGAAGGCCGCTACGCCGAGATCGCCCGCGAAATGTTCGCCACCGGCGACTGGGTCACGATCCGCTACCACGAACTCAAGTATTTCGAGAAGCCGCCCTTCCACCTGTGGGTGACCACGCTGGCCTACACGCTGTTTGGCGTGGGCGACTGGCAGGCGCGGCTGTGCGTGGCCCTGTCCGGCATCCTTGGGCTGGGCGTGTCGATGCTGGCCGCGGCACGCTGGTACGGCCGGCGCGTGGCGATGCTGACGGGGCTGGTGCTGGTTTCCGCGCCGATGTGGAATATCGCCGGCCACTTCAACTCGCTGGACATGACGCTGGCCGGCGCCATGGCGTGCGTGCTGGCCTTCATGCTGCTGGCGCAGCACCCGGATGCCACCCGCGCCGAACGCCGCAACTGGATGCTCGCCTGCTGGGCGGCGATGGGCGTGGCGGTGCTGGTCAAGGGGCTGGTCGGGCTGGCGCTGCCGGGGCTGGTGCTGGTGGTCTACACGCTGGCGACACGCGACTTCCGCTTGTGGTACCGGCTGCATCTGCCGGGCGGCATCGTCGCCATGCTGGTGGTGACGGTGCCGTGGTTCTGGCTGGTGTCGGAACGCAATCCGGAATTCCTGCATTTCTTCTTTATCCACGAGCACTGGCAACGCTATACCTCGAACGTGCACCAGCGCGAAGGCGCGATCTGGTTCTTCGTGCCGCTGCTGCTGGCCGGCTTCCTGCCCTGGCTGGGCCTGGTTCCGCAAATGTGGAAGGCCGTGCGCGAGCGCGCCGGCGTCGCTCGCGGCACCTCGCCGCGGCCATTCCAGCCCGCCCTGCTGGCGGCGCTGTGGGCCGTGGCGATCTTTGTCTTCTTCAGCCTGTCCGGCTCCAAGCTGCCCGGCTATATCGTGCCGATCTTCCCGGCGCTGGCGCTGCTGGCCGGCGTGGCGCTGGACACCTTGACGGAACGCGCGTGGCGCTGGCAGGTCAATGCCATGATTGCCCTGGGCGTGGTCGGGCTGCTGGCGTGCCCGTTTGTCGGCATGATGGACAAGCCCAGCACGCCCAATGTGGTCTATCGGGAATTCGCAGTGTGGACCGGCGTCGCCTTCGCGGTGATGCTGGGCGGCGCACTGCTGGCGCGCCGGCTGCTGCGCACGCGTGGGGTGTTTCCCAGTGTGGTGGCCTATGCGCTGGCGATGTTCATCTGCTCCACGGTGGCGCTGCGCGGTCACGAAGCCATGGGCCGGCCCAGTTCCGGCGCGGACCTGGTGCCCGCCATCAATGCCGTGCTGACGCCGGACATGCCGCTGTACAGTGTGGGCATGCTCGACCACACGCTGCCGTTCTACCTGCGCCGCACCACCATCATGGTGGCGCATCCCGATGAGCTGGAATTCGGCATCGGCCAGGAACCGCAGAAGTGGATCCCGACCATCGATGGCTTTATCGCGCGCTGGCAGGACGGCAAGCGCGCGGTAGCGATCATGTTGCCCTCGACCTACGACGCACTGGCTGCGCGCGGCGTGCCGATGCACAGGATCGCCGGCGACCGCCGCCGTGTGGCGGTCGCCAATTTCGCGCTGCCGGGCAATGGCCCGCAGACGCAACCCCCAGGACAGTAACCTGCAACTCCTGCAATTCCTGCACTACGCAGCGCCATGACGCTCTCCACCTTCGCTTTCATCCTGACCGGCGTGCTGCTCAATGCGGCTGCGCAACTGTTGCTCAAGGCCGGCGTCAATGCCATCGGCGCGATCACGCTGGACCGCGGCACGCTGCTGGTGACGGCGCTGCGCGTGCTGACCCAATGGCCGGTGCTGGCCGGGCTGACGCTGTACGTGGTCAGCGTGGGGGTATGGATCGTGGGGCTGTCGCGCGTGGATGTGTCGATCGCCTACCCGATGCTGTCGCTCGGCTATGTGGTCAATGCACTGGCCGCCTGGTGGCTGTTCGGCGAGATGATCGGCCCCTTGCGCGTGGCCGGCATCCTGCTGATACTGGCGGGCGTCTTCCTGATCGCCCGCTCATGACGCGCCTGCGCGCACGCCGCCAGTTCCGACACCGACCGTACTTCCTCGCCCTGCCATGACCGCATCCGCCCCTGAGTTCCTGCCTTTTGTCCGGCCTGACATCGACGCCGCCGCCATTGCCGAAGTCGGCAAGGTGCTGGCCTCGGGCTGGATCACCTCCGGCCCGAAGATGCAGGCCTTCGAGGCCGCGCTGTCAGGCCTGTTCGGCGGACGCCCGGTGCGCACCTTCGCCAATGGCTCGGCCACGATGGAGATCGCGCTGCGCATTGCCGATATCGGGCCGGGCGATGAGGTCATCACCACGCCGGTCACCTGGGTCGCCACCGCCAACGTGGTGCTGGCAGTAGGCGCGCGGCCGGTGTTCGTCGATATCGACCCGCGCACGCGCAATCTCGACCTGGATGCCGTCGAGGCCGCGATCACGCCGCGCACGCGCGCCATCATGCCGGTGTACCTGTCGGGGCTGCCGGTGGACATGGACCGCCTGTACGCCATTGCCAGCAAGCACGGGCTGCGGGTGATCGAGGATGCCGCGCAGGCAATCGACTCGCGCTGGCGCGGCCAGCGCATCGGCGCCCTTGGCGACCTGGTCAGCTTCAGCTTCCAGGCCAACAAGAACATCACCACCATCGAAGGCGGCTGCCTGGTGATGAACACGCCCGAAGAAGCCGTGCGCGCCGAGCGCCTGCGGCTGCAGGGTGTGATCCGCACCGGCATGGACGGCATGGATGTCGAAGAGCCCGGCGGCAAGTTCAACCTGACCGACGTCAACGCCGCGGTCGGGCTGGCGCAGCTGGGCAAGCTCGACGCCATCACCGCGCGCCGCGCCGAGCTGGCCGAGACGTATTTCCGCTGTGCCGCCGACAGTGGCCTGGAGGCGCTGGGCATCGAGCTGCCGCAAGCGCTGGATGCACACGATGCCACCACCAACTGGCACATGTTCCAGGTGGTGCTGCCGACCGAGCGCCTGCAAGGCGGCCCGGCCCGGGCGCGCCAGCAGGTCATGGAGGCCATGCGCGAGCGCGGCATCGGCACCGGCGTGCACTACCCGCCCATTCATCTTTTTACCTACTACCGCTCGCTCGGCTGGCGCGAAGGCATGCTGCCGCATGCCGAACGCATCGGGCGCGGCATCGTCACGCTGCCGCTGTTCCCCGCGATGCAAGCCACCGATGTGGAGCGGGTCTGTGCAATCCTCAGCGAAACATGCAAACGTCTCTCCAAATGAGCCCGGTCGAAGTCTCGGTCGTCATTCCGGTCTACAACGAAGAAGACGGGCTGCAAGCCCTGTTCGACCGCCTCTATCCGGCGCTGGATGGCCTTGGCGAGTCGTACGAGATCATCTTCATCAACGACGGCAGCGTCGACCGCTCGGCGCAGCTGCTGGCGGCGCAGTTCCACAAGCGCCCGGATGTGACCCGGGTGGTGCTGTTCGCCGGCAATTTCGGCCAGCATATGGCGATCCTGGCGGGCTTCGAGCAGACCCGCGGCAAGATCGTGATCACGCTGGACGCCGACCTGCAGAACCCGCCGGAAGAAATCCCGCGCCTGGTCGAAGCCATGCGCGCCGGCCACGACTACGTCGGCACCATCCGCCGCCAGCGCAACGACACCGCGTTCCGCCGCTATGCCTCGCGCGCGATGAACCGGCTGCGCGAGCGCATCACCAAGATCCGCATGACGGACCAGGGCTGCATGCTGCGCGCCTATGACCGCAATGTGGTCGACACGATCAATGCCTGCCGCGAGGTCAATACCTTCATCCCCGCGCTGGCCTACACCTTTGCTTCCAATCCGGTCGAAATCGAAGTCGGTCACGAACAGCGCCACGCAGGCGAATCCAAGTATTCGCTGTACCAGCTGATCCGCCTGAACTTCGACTTGGTGACCGGCTTTTCGATCGTGCCGCTGCAGTGGTTCTCGGCGATCGGCACGATCCTGTCGCTGCTCTCGGGCGTGCTGTTCGTGGTGCTGCTGGTGCGGCGCTTCGTGCTCGGCTCGGAAGTCCAGGGTGTGTTCACGCTGTTCGCAATGAACTTCTTCCTGATCGGCATCCTGCTGTTCGGCGTGGGCCTGCTGGGCGAGTACGTCGGCCGCATCCACCAGGAAGTGCGCGACCGCCCGCGCTACCGCATCAAGGCCGTGCTGGAAGCGGACCGGCGTGTCACGCCGGCTGCCGCTGGCGCGGAGCAATGATGCGCGCCGTCGTCTTCGGCTACCACAATGTCGGCGACCGCTGCCTGCGCGTGCTGCATGCGCGCGGCGTGGAGGTTGCGCTGGTGATCACGCACCGCGACCGCCCCGACGAGAACATCTGGTTCCGCCGCGTGGCCGACACCGCCGCCGAGCTGGGCATCCCCTTCGTCTATGGAGAGGACCCTGCCGATCCCGCGATCGCCCAGGCCGTGCGCGACGCGCACCCGGACGTCATCTTCTCGTTCTACTACCGCGCCATGATCCCGGCGGGCGTGCTGGCGCTGGCCCCCGGCGGCGCCTTCAACATGCACGGCTCGCTGCTGCCCAAGTACCGCGGCCGCGTGCCGGTGAACTGGGCGGTACTGCACGGCGAGACCGAGACCGGCGCCACGCTGCACGCCATGGAAGCCAGGCCTGACGCGGGCTATATCGTCGACCAGACCGCGGTGCCGATCCTGCCGGACGACACTGCGGGCGAAGTCTTCGAGAAAGTCACCGTCGCCGCCGAACAGACGTTGTGGCGCGTTCTGCCCGCGATGATCGCCGGGCACACGCCGCAACACCCCAACCGGCTGGCCGAGGGCAGCTACTTCTCCGGGCGCAAGCCGGAAGACGGCCGCATCGACTGGAGCCGCCCGGCCGCCGAGGTCTACAACCTCGTGCGCGCCGTCGCGCCGCCCTATCCCGGCGCCTTTACCGACCTTGCCGGGCACCGCTTCATTGTGGCGCAGGCGCGCCGGCCGCTGCCGGAGCTTGCGCTGGCGCTGCCCGCCGGCACGGCGCCCGGCCTGCATGTGCATGACGGGCAGATCATCGGCCTGTGCGGCGACGGCGGCCTGGTCATGGTCACCCGATTGCTGGCACAGGATGGCTCGGCACTCACGCCGCAAGCCTTCGCCAAACTTATCCATACCGAATCATCCAACGAGGAAAGCCGATGAAAAAGGTCCTGATTCTTGGCGTCAACGGCTTCATCGGCCATCACCTGACGCGCCGCATCCTGGAAACCACGCCGTGGGAGGTCTACGGCATGGACATGTCGTCGGACCGTCTCGGCGACCTCGTCGACCACCCGCGCATGCACTTCTTCGAGGGTGACATCACCATCAACAAGGAGTGGATCGAGTACAACATCCGCAAGTGCGATGTGGTGCTGCCGCTGGTGGCCATCGCCACCCCGGCCACCTACGTGCGCCAGCCGCTGCGCGTGTTCGAGCTGGACTTCGAGGCCAACCTGCCGATCGTGCGCGCCGCGGTCAAGTACGGCAAGCACCTGGTATTCCCGTCGACCTCCGAGGTCTACGGCATGTGCAGCGATGAAGAGTTCGACCCCGAGGCCTCGCCGCTGGTCTACGGCCCGATCAACAAGCCGCGCTGGATCTATGCCTGCTCCAAGCAGCTGATGGACCGCGTGATCCACGCCTACGGCATGGAGCAAGGCCTGAACTACACCCTGTTCCGTCCGTTCAACTGGATTGGCGCGGGGCTGGATTCGATCTTCGAATCGAAGGAAGGCTCGTCACGCGTGGTGACGCAGTTCCTCGGCCATATCGTGCGCGGCGAGCCGATCAAGCTGGTCGACGGCGGCGCCCAGCAGCGCGCCTTTGCCGATATCGCCGACGGCATCGACGCGCTGATGCGCATCATCGAGAATCCAAACGGCGTGGCCAGCGGCAAGATCTACAACATCGGCAACCCGGGCAATATCCACTCGGTGCGCGAACTGGCCGAGATGATGCTGAAGATGGCGGCGGACTATCCGGAATACGCGGAGGAAGCGCGCAAGACGCAGATCATCGAGACCTCCTCGGGCGACTTCTACGGCAAGGGCTACCAGGACGTGCAGCATCGCGTGCCCAGGATCGACAACACCATCGAAGAGCTGGGCTGGAAGCCCGGGATCAGCATGGAAGCGGCGCTGCGCCGCATCTTCGAGGCGTACCGCGGCAAGGTGGTCGAGGCCCGCACGCTGGTCGATTCGGCCAACTGAGCGCGCAACGCAAATGGCACGCATTGCCCTGAAGGTCGACGTCGACACGCTGCGCGGCACGCGCGAAGGCGTGCCGAAGCTGCTGTCGATGCTGGCGGCTGCGCAAGCGCAGGCAACCTTCCTGTTCAGCCTCGGCCCCGACCATACCGGCTGGGCGCTGCGGCGCGTATTCCGGCCCGGCTTCCTGAAGAAGGTGTCGCGCACCTCGGTGGTGTCCAACTATGGCCTGCGCACGCTGATGTATGGCGTGCTGCTGCCGGGGCCGGACATCGGCCGCAAGGGCGCCGCCGAGATGCGCGCGGCGCGCGCTGCCGGCCATGAGTGTGGCATCCACACCTGGGACCACGTCTACTGGCAGGACAACGTGCGCGAGCGCGATGCTGCCTGGACGCGCCGGCAGATGCAGCAGGCGTTCGCGCGCTACACCGAGATCTTCGGCGAAGCGCCGGCCACGCACGGCGCAGCCGGCTGGCAGATGAACGAGGATGCGTTCCGCCAGATCGATGACTGGGGCATGGCGTACGCGTCGGATGGACGCGGCACCGCGCCTTATGTTCCGACGATCGACGGCGTGCCCTGCCGGCACGTGCAGATGCCGACCACGCTGCCCACGCTGGATGAACTGATCGGCACCGACGACCTGACCGAAGACAACGTCCACACCGCGCTGCTGAAGCTGACCGAAGGCACGCGCGACCATGTCTTCACGCTGCATACCGAGCTGGAAGGCGGCAAGCTGGCGCCGGTGTTCGAGCGGCTGCTGGCCGGATGGCGTGCGCAGGGGCACGAGCTGGTGTCGATGGCGACGTGGTATCGCGGGCTGAATCGGCAGGGATTGCCGGAGTTGCCGGTAACGTGGGGAGAGATCCCGGGGCGCAGCGGGGAGTTGATCGTGCAGCCGCAGGGCTGACCGCGTGACTTCTCGTTTGCCGGCAAGCGCTAGCCGCGCCGCTCCGCCCCCACGCGCAGCCCGTTGAACACCACCAGCAGGCTCGCGCCCATATCGGCGAACACCGCCATCCACATCGTCCCCATCCCCAGCACCGTCAGCACCAGGAACACGGCCTTGATGCCGAGCGCCAGCGCGATGTTCTGCGTGAGGATGCCTGAGGTGCGGCGCGACAGGCGCACAAAGGCCGGGATCTTGCGCAGGTCATCGTCCATCAGCGCCACGTCGGCGGTCTCGATTGCGGTGTCGGTGCCGGCTGCGCCCATGGCGAAGCCGATATCGGCACGCGCCAGCGCCGGCGCGTCGTTGATGCCGTCGCCCACCATGCCGATGCGGCCGCCGCGCGCGTGGGCGGCGCCGGCAAGCGCCGCGATGCCGTCGGCCTTGTCCTGCGGCAACTGGTTGCCGCGCGCCTCATCGATGCCGACCTGCGCCGCAATGGCTTGCGCCGTGTGTGGATTGTCGCCCGACAGCATGAGTGTCCTGACGCCCAGTTCATGCAGCTCGGCAATCGCCTGCCGGCTGGTGTCGCGCACGGTATCCGCCACCGCGAACAGCGCCAGCGCCGTGGCGGCGCCGTGGCCGTCGACGCGCGCCAGCAGCACCACGGTCTTGCCCTCGCGCTCAAGCGCTTCGAGCCGCGCCTCCAGCGCCGGCGAGCAGGCGCCCATCTCATGCACCAGGCGATGGTTGCCCAGGCAGTACGCCACGCCCTGCACCTTGCCGCGCGTGCCGCGCCCCGCCAGCGCCTCGAAGTCGTCCACCGGCAGCGTGCCGATCCCGTCGGCCGCGGCCGCCGTGGCCACCGCCCGCGAAACCGGGTGGTCCGAGCGCGCCGCCAGGCTGGCGGCAATGGCGCGCGCCTGCGGCGCGTCCTCGGCCAGCAGCGCATGGTTGGTCTGCGCGGGCTTGCCGTGCGTGATCGTGCCGGTCTTGTCCAGCGCCACCCAGGCCAGGTGCCGGCCCTGCTCCAGGTACACCCCGCCCTTGACCAGGATGCCGCGGCGCGCGGCCGCGGCCAGCCCGCTGACGATGGTCACCGGCGTGGAGATTACCAGCGCGCAGGGGCAGGCGATCACCAGCAGCACCAGCGCCTTGTAGATCCAGTCGACCCAGGCGCCGCCCATGACCAGCGGCGGCACCACCGCAACCGCCAGCGCAATCGCGAACACCGTGGGCGTGTAGATGCGCGCGAACTGGTCGACAAAGCGCTGCGTGGGCGCACGGCTGCCCTGCGCAGCCTCGACCGCGTGGATGATGCGGGCCAGCGTGGAATCGCTGGCGGGCGCCGTCACGGTGTACTCCAGCTCGCCGGACTGGTTGATCGAGCCGGCGAACAGCGCATCGCCCTCGGCCTTGTCGACCGGCACGCTTTCGCCGGTGATGGGCGCCTGGTCCAGCGCCGACTGGCCGCGCACGACCTTGCCGTCGAGCGCGACGCGCTCGCCTGGCCGCAGCCGCACCAGCGCGCCCACGGCGACGCCGGCGGCAGGCACGGTCTCCCAGCTGCCATCGGCGCGCTGCACCGTGGCCTGTTCCGGCGCCATCGCCATCAAGCCGCGGATCGCATTGCGCGCCCGGTCCAGCGAGGCTGCCTCGATGCGCTCGGCCAGTGCGAACAGCACCATCACCATGGCCGCTTCCGGCCACTGGCGCAACAGCAGTGCGCCGGTGACGGCAATGCTCATCAGCGCATTGATGTTCAGGTTGCCATTGCGCAGCGCGATCCAGCCCTTGCGGTAGGTGGTCAGCCCGCCCAGCGCCACCGCCGCCAGCGCCAGCACGGCGGGCAGCCACGGCAAGCCCAGGCCCAGCCACTCCGCAGCTTCGGCACCCAAGGCGGCCACGCCGGCCAGCGCCAGCGGCCACCAGGGCTTGCTTGCCGTGGTTTGCGGCAAGACTTGCTGCGCGGCCTCGGTGCTCAGCGGCACCGGCTGCATGCCCAGGCTCTCGATCGCCCTGGCCACCGGCTCCGCCGACGGCAAGGTGTGATGCACCGTCAGCACCCGCTGGATCAGGTTGAACTCCAGCGCCGCCACGCCGGCCATGCCGCCCAGCTTGTTGCGGATCAGCGTTTCCTCGGTCGGGCAGTCCATCGCGTCGATGCGCCACGCAGCGGTCTGCGCGCCGGCGGGGATGTCGACCGGTGCGGCGGGCGTCAGCGCAACCGTGGACGAGCAGCCGCCGCCGCAGCAGGCGGAAGCCGCCGGTGCCTGCCGGGCCTCGGCATGGCCATGATGGTCATGATCGTGGTCGTGGTGATGGTCGTGATCATGCCCGCCATGCCGGTGGGCGGCGCCATCATGCGCGTGGGCAGCGTGATCTTGAGGGAGTGCGTCCTCAGGTGACGTGCGAGCCATATCTTGTTGTTCCCGCTGGTTTAACCTGATGACATTGAAGACCCTGTAGCGACTACAGAGTCAAGCGGCATGGCAGCGACTGCGCACCATGCCGCAGCGGCACGTCAGTGCTCGCAGTTGACCATCCAGGACATGCCGAAGCGGTCCACCAGCATGCCGAAGCCTTCGGCCCAGAAGGTCTTCTGGTACGGCACCACCACCTGGCCGTCTTCGCTCAGGCCGTCGAAGATGCGCTGGCCCTCGTCCTTGCTGACCGCCCCCACCGACAGGCTGAAGCCGCTGAACGCCGGGCGCTCCCCGCGCCGGCCGTCGGACGCCATCACCTGGTTCTCGCCGAACTGGATATTGGCGTGCATCACCTTGTCCTTCCAGTCATCGGGAACCTCCATGCCGGGGCTAGGCGGGGCATCCTTGTAGCGCATCGCGAACGTGACCTGCGCGCCCAGCACCTTGCCGTAGAAGGCCACGGCCTCATCGAAACGGCCGCCAAAATCCAGATAGGGTTGCACCTGCATATCGCTCTCCTTGTGAATGGTCGATCGGGCTGCATGGCATTGGCTGTTCGCCCGCGCGCCATTATGCGCGCGTGCCGGTCCGGTGCAAGCGCCCAGCCGGATTCAGGAGACCGCGGCGGGGGCCGGCGCGGGCGGCGCGGCAGTGGCCAATGCCTCGGCGGGAAATTGCAGCGAGAACATCGTTTCGCCTTCAACGCTGCGCACCGTCACGCTGCCGCCATGCAGCCGCATGATGGTGTCGACGATGGCCAGCCCCAGCCCGGTCGACGCCGCCGAGTTGCGGCGCGACGGATCGGCCCGGTAGAAGCGCCCGAAGATATGCGGCAAGGTCTCGGGCGGGATCGCCGGCCCGGCATTGGTCACGCGGATGCAGGCCGTGCCGCTGACCGGGGCCGGGGCGCGCTCCACGTCGAGCCGCACCGTGCTGCCCGCCGGCGCATGGCGCAGCGCATTGTCGAGCAGGTTGGTGACCGCGCGGCGCAGCAGCGTCTGGTCGGCCTGCACCATTGCCGTACCGGTCACCGTCAGCGCGACCTCGCGGTCGGCGGCCACGGCCTCGAAGTACTCGGCCATCTTGTCCAGTTCTTCGCGCGCGTCCAGCGTGCGGATGCCCAGCGCCACCTGCGCATGGTCGGCGCGCGCCAGGAACAGCATGTTCTCGATCATGCGCGCCAGGCGCTCGTACTCTTCCAGGTTGGATTCGAGCAGCGCCTCATACTCGGCCACGCCGCGGCTCTGCGCCAGCGTGACCTGGGTCTGGCCGATCAGGTTGCTGATCGGCGTGCGGAAATCATGCGCCAGGTCCGCCGAGAACTCGGACAGCCGCGAGAAACTGTCCTGCAGCCGCGCCAGCATGTCGTTGAGGGCCGCCGCCAGCTCGCGCAGCTCGGCCGGCGCGCTGCCCACGTCAAGCCGCGTGGCAAGGCGACTGGTGGTGACCGCGGCGGCATCGGCGGCCATGCGCCGCAACGGCCGCAGCCCGCGCCGCGCCAGCACGAAGCCCAAGCCCGCCGCCACGGCAGCGCCGCACAGCGTGGCCCACAGGACCTGGTGGCGGTAGTCGCGGATCAGCGCCACGCGGTAGCCGGCATCGCGCAACACCACGATCTCCACGGCCTTGTCCGAATCCCCCAGCTGGCCCAACGCCGCAATGCCGCGCGAGGGCACGCCATTCTTGGGGTACCAGGTCTGCAACATGCTCTTCTCTGGCTGCGTGGTGGCGGGCAGCACGCGCAGCGGCGGCACCGATTCATTGCGCGGATTGAGCGTGACCAGCGGCTCGCCCTGGCGTGAGCGCACCACCAGGATCAGCCCCTCGTGGCCCATCGCAATATCGGCAAAACGGTGGGTATCGGCGCGTATCTCGGCCTCGCTGCGCACCTCGCGCAGCAGGTGGCGCACCAGCAGCACCTCGCCGACCAGCTCGCTTTCATCGCGCCCCTCCAGCTGCGCCGACAGCGCCCCGGACAGGTAGGCCGCCACGCTGGCGAGAATCACCGCCGTGGCCAGCCCGTACGCCAGCGCCAGCCGCGTGGTAAGCGAAGACGGCAGCCGCATCATGCGTCCTGGTCCCGGTCCTCGCTGTCGTCCAGCACGTAGCCCATGCCGCGCCGCGTGTGAATCAGCTTATGCGGGAAGGGATCGTCGACCTTGGCGCGCAGGCGCCGGATCGAGACATCGACCACATTGGTATTGCTGTCGAAGTTGACGTCCCACACCTGCGAGGCGATCAGCGAGCGCGACAGCACCTCGCCGCGCCGGCGCGCGAGCAGGTACAGCAGTGCGAACTCCTTGGAGGTCAGGTCGATCTTCTGGCCGGCGCGCACCACGCGGCGGCGGATGGCGTCGATCTGCAGGTCGGCCACTTCGATGAACTCGCTCTCGCGCAGCGGGCCGCGCCGCAGGATGGTGCGGATGCGCAGCACCAGCTCGGCAAAGGCAAAGGGCTTGACCATATAGTCGTCGGCGCCGAGCTCCAGCCCCTTGAGGCGGTCGGACAGCTCGTCGCGCGCGGTCAGGAACAGCACCGGGGTATCGCGCTCGCGGCGCAGCTCGCGCAGCACCTGCCAGCCATCCAGGCCGGGCAGCATCACGTCCAGCACGATCAGGTCATAGGGATGCTCGCGCGCATGGGCCAGGCCATCCGCGCCGTCGCGCGCCAGGTCCACCACGAAGCCGGATTCGGTCAGGCCCTTGTGCAGGTAGTCGCCCGCCTTGGGTTCGTCCTCGACAATCAGGATACGCATGATTCGATCACTTTCCGGGCGGCACCAGCGCCGCCATGGCGTAACGCTAGCCGAGGATGAGCGCCAATGGGCAAAGATTTCACAAATGTCATCGCCATGCCAGGGCAATGCAGGCGAAAACCCCGGTAAAATGCGCGATCATCACCGGCGTCGTGCCGGTTTGCGCCACCCTTTCCCCCATTCTGCCCGCCCCCCGCCGATGAAACGCCTGCCGAATTGCCTGCTGCTGTCCCTCGCCATGCTTGCGCTGCCCGTCTCCGGCGCTGCAGCGGCAACGGCCACGGTATGCAGCGCGGTACAGGCAGCCGGGCTGTCGCTGCCGGAACGGCATGCGGCCGCAAAAATGGAGGCGGAAGCGGCACTGGACGGCACCGGCCCGGGCACCTGCCGCGGCAGCGCGGTCCAGGTGATGGCCGAGCCTTCCGGCAGCGGCCATCCGCTGCAGCTGCACGATTCCGATGCGCCGCAGGCGACCGACCACGGCGCCACGCCGCTGGAGACGCAGCCATCGGCCGCGTCCGGCGTGCTGCGCGAACTGCCTGCGGAGGTGCTGGTGCATTGGGCGCACGCGGCACCAATGGCCACGCCGGCGGTGTTCACCGGCACCCAGCCGCTGGAACGCCTGCTGCCCGCACGCTGCTGAGCGCGTCGTAGCGGGCACAGCGCCCGCATCGCTTCCCTTCCGTTTTGCGGAATACCCCTGGCGCCGGCAAGGCGCGGCGGATTGTCCCGCCTGCGCGTCTTAGCCTGCGCGTTTTATTCGACGCGGAAGAATTCGATCGACTGCCCGGCGTTCACGGCCCGCTGCAGCCAGTCCGGATACTCGCCCTGCCCGTCCCAGCTCTGGCCGAGCGCATTGCGGTATAGCGGGCGCGCAGCGGCAGCCTTGGGGGCGGCCTGCGGGATAAGCTGGGCCACGGCTGGCGCGGCGTCAGGCGCCGGCTCAGGCCCGGCGTCGATGGCAACATGATCAAAGCACCCGGCGGCGACAAGATCGTCGAACGTCAGGGCATGACGGTCCATTTGCTCGCGGATCCACGCCACCGCAGCGAGTTTGGCTGAATCAGACTCGGACATGACTCTCGTGAGAGGCCCGCTGCATTTCCGCGGGCAATGAAAAACCGGCGATGGAACCGCAGGCCGGTCGGATAGCCGTGATTCTACAGCCTTTGCCCGGCGCTGCTGCGTTTCCGTCGTGGGCGCGCGGCCAATTGCCGTGCGCTTGCCGCGCTCGTCCGCTGCCGAGTGACAGCAATGTCATGTGCCGGTCATGCTCGTGTGGGCACGCGCTGTCTAGACTTGCTTCACCGCCGCCCATTTCGGGCCGGCACCCTTACGGAGAAGCGACTCATGCAAGCACTCAGGCAAGTCTTTGTGGCCACCGCCCTTATTGCTGCCGTGGTCGGCACTGCGCAGGCTGCACCGCGCAGTGCCGATCCGTTCAGCGACGGGGCGCACAGCGCCACCGGCACCCGCAGCGCGTTCACGGACGGTGCGAACGCCGCAACGGGCCCGCGCAGCACCTTTACCGACGGCGCGCATAACCCCAACGGCCCGCGCGACAGCTTCAGCGACGGCGCGTGACGGTAGCCGGCCGGGCAGCGCCTCAGCGCACCTCGCCGTAGATGCGGCGCGCATCGGCGGCGTCGGCAATCGGCCGGCCCAGCGTCAGGCCGCCTTGCACCGCCTGCGCCACCAGCGCATGGTTGCCGGGTGCGCGGCTGCCGTCGCGCAGCAGCAGGTTGTTCTCGAATCCCACCCGCACATGGCCGCCAAATGCGGCGGCCGCGGTCACGCAGGCATTCTCTTCGCGGCCGAAGGCGCAGATCGCCCACGGCAACGCGTCGCCGGACTCGCCCGCGGCCTGCAGGAACGGCAGCAGGTCGTGCGGCGACGACACCTGCCCGGCGGCATAGCGCCCCAGCACGTACAGCACCGACCATGCGCCCGGCGGCACCATGCCGCGCTCGCGCATCGACTGCCAGCGCCGCACATCGGCCACGTCATACAGGATCACCTGCGTCATCACGCGCTCACGCGCCAGCCAGGCGAAGAACGCCGCCAGTTCGCTGTCCGGGATGTCCGGCACGGCGACTTCGCGCAGGCCCACCGAAACGGCTTCGGGCCGCAGCTCACGCACCATCGCCATCTGCTCCGCGGCCTGGTAGACGCCCGCGGCCTCGCTCGTCACCTGCACCAGCAACGCTTCGCCCACGGCCTGCTTCACCGCGGCCAGCGCGTCGCGGTAGGCCTGCACGTCGAGCGAGTGGCGGCCTTCGGCATCGCGCACATGCATGTGCATCATGGCCGCGCCGGCATCCAGGCAGGCGCGCGCTTCAGCGGCCAGTGCGGCGGCGGTCAGCGGCACCGCCGGATGGTCGCTGGCGCGCTTGTAGGCGCCGTTGGGCGCCACGGTGACGATCAGCGGCGCATCGGCCAGCGGCACGCGGGCCGCGGCTACGGGGGCTTGGGAAGGGGTCCGGGTCATGGCTCGATCTCGGGCAGTTCAGGCGCGATCAGCGCCAGGCCGGCGCGCAGCAGGCTGTCATAGCGTGCGCGCTCGGCGGAAATGGTTTCGGGGGTCCACTGGTAGAAGCCTTCGCCGCGCTTCATGCCGTGGCGGCCGTCGGCGGCGCGCTCGGACAGGCAGCGCGCCGGATGGTCGTCGTTGCAGAAGGTCGGGTACATGGTGGCGCCGGCGGCCGCGTGCACGTCGATGCCCGCGTGGTCACGCTGCAGCACCGGCCCGGCCGCCAGGAAGCGAAAGCCAAAGCCGAAGCGCACCGCCGCATCGACATCCTCGGGCGAGGCAATGCCGCGGTCGATCAGGCTGAATGCCTCGCGCGACAGCGCATGCTGCAGCCGGTTGGCAAGAAAGCCCGGCAGGTCCTTGCGCACCTTGACCGGCACCATCGCGCAGCGGCGCATGAAGGCGATCAGCGCGTCGGCACAAGCCTCGTCGCTGTCATCGCCCATCACCACTTCCACCAGCGGCACCAGGTGCGCCGGCATGAAGAAGTGCAGGCCGAGCATGCGCGCACGCGAGTCGAGTCCCGCGCCGATGGCGCTGATCGGGAAGCTGGAGCTGTTGCTGGCCAGCACCGTATCGGGCCGCGCGCGCCGCACCAGCTCGGCAAAGAGTGCCTGCTTCAGGTCCAGCTGTTCCGGGATGCACTCGATCACCAGGTCCACGGTGGACCAGTCCACCGCATCCAGCGTCGCGGCCACCGCCAGGCGCTCCGCGCCTTGTTCACGGCCGATCGCGGCTAAGTTGCCGCGCACGCGCCCGGGCATGGCGCCGGCGCGGCCGGCATCGGGCTCGACCACGGTGGTACGGCACAGCGCGCGGGTCAGCACCACGGCAACATCGGCGCCCATGGTGCCGCCGCCCACCACCACCGCATGCGCGGCGCCGGGGCGGCTCAGGATGACCGGTGCGGTCGGGTTCGGCATAGATTCTCCCAGGGGATGCGACGTGGCGCGCACTCGCCATCGCGACAAATCCTGATGGCGGGGCATCGAATCCCGGCAGTGTAGAGAACTTGCTTTGATTGAAGAAGTCGATTCTATGAATAGAATGATCTACAAATCAGATCAATCGAGTGATTCGGCCGGCGGACGCCGCCGGCCCGCTGCCGCAGATGAAAATCAACCTGTCGATGCGCGACATCGAAACCACGCTGGTGCTTGGCCGCACGCTCAACTTCCGCCAGGCCGCCAGCCAGCTGCACGTGTCGCAATCCGCCCTGTCCACGCAGATCCTGCGCATCGAGGAATCCCTCGGCGTGCGCCTGTTCGACCGCACCACCCGCAACGTGCGCCTGACCGCGGCCGGCCAGGTCTTCATGCAGCAGGCCGCGCTGCTGCAGGCGGCGTTCCGCGGCGCCATCGACGCCGTGACCGGCATTGCCAGCGCCGAGCGCGGCCAGGTGGCGGTGGCGGCGCTGCCCTCGCTGGCGGCGCGCATGCTGCCGCGCGTGCTGATGGCCTACCACCAGGCGCGCCCGGAAGTGGCGCTGAAGGTATTCGATACCCTCTCCGGCCCGGCCTTCGACCTGGTGCGCGCCGGCGACGTGGATTTCGCGCTCACTGCGGCCGATCCGCAACAGGCTGACCTGCAGTATGAGCCGCTGCTGTCGGACCGCTTCGTGCTGCTGATCCCGTCGGCGCACCCGCTCGCGCGCAGCCCCGGGCCGCTGCGCTGGGCCGATACCGCCAGCGCGCCCCATGTGTCGATGACGCACCCGAGCAGCGTGCGCCAGTACGCGGAATGGGCCTTCCTGCAGAACCGCATCCGCTTCCAGCCGGTATTTGAGGCCGAGCGCCTGGCCACCATCGCGGCCATGGTCGAATGCGGCTTCGGCGTGGCCGCGCTGCCAGAGATCGCGGCCGGCACGGTGCGCCAGGCCGGCATTGTCGAGCGCCTGCTGACGGCGCCGGTGACCGAGCGCTCGATCGGGCTGGTGACCTCGCGCAACCGCAGCCTGTCGCCGGCGGCTGCCGAACTGGCGGCGGCGGTGCGCGCGCAGCTGGCGAGTCCGCCCGTCCAGGATACGGTGGACACGACGGCCCGGTGAACTAGTAGATGCTGGCTGGCCATGGCGCGCAGGCGACGCCGGCCTGGTTCCAAGCCAACCTGGTGCGCCCGCCGCTGCGCGGCGTCACGGAAAACAAGGGCGGGCCCGGCACGGCGCCAGGCCCGCAACCCTCAGGAGGGATCCTTGGTACGGGTACGCGAGACCGCCGCCATGATGCCGATGCCAAGCACGATCAGGCAGGCAATACCGATATACACGGGCGCGAGGCCAGCGGTTTCCATGCCCCAGGCAACGCCGGCAACCAGGACCAACAGGCCGATAATGTATAGCGCGAATGACATGAGTCGGCTCCTTGCGGTGGTGCAACCTGGCTTCAATGTAGGCAGGGCGCGAGGCGCAAGGGATAGGACAAGGGCGGAAGCTGGCGTAGGCGGGTTCTGACCTTGTGGTGTTGTGCGCGGCGGTCAGCTCCGGCGGCAAAGCCTCTCCAGGGCTCACCCCTCCACCTGCGCCGGCATCTCTGCCAGCCGCTGCACCGATGCCCGCAGACCCTCCAGTATCGTGTCCGCCACCTTCTGCGGAAAACCCGCGGGCAGTGCTGCGCCGACCTCGGCGATCACCGCCGGGGTCCGCGCGATGATGCGCCCGATCAGCGCCTCGGCATCGGCACCCAGGAAACAGCGCGGTGCCATCGCATTGAAATGGCGGCGCTGGATATCGCGCAGGCCGTAGTGCCGGCTGCGGCCGGCGACCGCCATGGCCAGCTTGGCCTTGTGCCAGGAGAACTGGTTGGCGCCCTGGCCCACCACCGGCCAGATCGACATCACGTCGTACAGCGGCGTCATGCGGTAGCGCCCGCCGGCCAGCAGGCGGATGCTGAAGTTCTTGGCGTGCCCGTCCGGTGCCGCCAGCAGCCAGAACAGCAACTGCGCGGCCAGCAGCGTCTGCAGATCATCGGCCTGGGCCACTGAGTTGCGCAGCACCGTGGCAATCTCGATCATGCCAGGCCCGCCATCGGCCTCGTATTTCTGCAGCGGGCTGTGGCCGAACACCTGGCAGAAATCTTCCTGCAGCAGCCGCAGCAGCCAATTGCCTGACGGATGAGGCTGGCGGTCGAAACGCGTGACGCTCAGCACCTTGCGGCGGCCGAACGTCAGCATCTCGCAATCGGCCACCGGCAAGCCATAGGCGGCAAGGATCTTCAGGCACAGCCATTCGTTTTCCACCGACGTGCTCAGGTCGGCCCTGCGGTTTCCCACCAGGCCCAGTGGCAGCTTGAAAATATGTGTGGTCGGGGTGGCGCCATGCGGCCGCAGCCATTGGCCGTCATGGCGCAGCAGCGCAGTCTTCTCCTGCGCGCCGGCGATGGAGATGCGGAAGTCGTCGTCGTGCTCATGCCGCCCAAGCGCGGGGGTGGCGACGATATCCTCCAGCCAGCGCTCGATCTGCTCGTCCGATAGCGGTTCGCCTTCGATCCGGTCGATGCCCGCAGGCGCTTCGTCTTCGCCCAGGATCTGCACCGCGCCCACGCAATCGCGGCCGATGGCGGCGAGCAGCTCGAAGGCTTCCACCGAGCCGGTCTGGAAGCGCAGCGCCAACCGGCGCCGGATGGCCTCGCTGTCCGGCAACAGGTTGTCGAAGTAGTTGCGCACGGCATCCCCACGCACCACGCGCCGGTTGCCCAGGCCATACCCGAGCGACAGAGACAGGGGCCGCCCGGCTTCAGAGCGGATCCAGTCCTCGTCGTATTCCAGTTCCATCCCGGTACCGGACGGCTGGCGCCAGGTGCCCACGCGCTGCCCGTTGGCCCAGACCGACAGCGCCGGCGTACGTGACCTGCGTGCCGCCATGATTACCACGCCACGTCGGACACCTCGGCGGCCCCCGTGGCCCGGTCCTGAACCACCAATTCCAGCCCGAGCGCGCCGACCAGCGCCAGCAACTGGTCGACGCTGATGGTGTCGGGGTTCAGCTCCATGTGCGACATCCGGCTCTGGCTGACATTCAGCCGCGCGGCGGCCTCGGTCTGGTTCAGGCCGGCCGCCTTGCGCGCTGCCTGCAGGATCTGGCCAAGCTGCCAGGGAGTGGAGACGATTTGCTTCATCGCGCCGATGGAATACCAATATGATAGGTATTTCTATTTTAGCGACAACATGGGTATTTTTCAAATACCTATCTCATAGGTATTTTTTATTTAACGATGTCATGACTATATGTGCCCGAAGCCGCATTCTGTAGCGCAGCATCGTGCCGGGCTCTGTATCTGTCCCCCGCCCCCGCGCCCCCGTATACTCTGGGGCCGGAGGCGGCCCAGCCGTCCCGCCGGCGGAGGACCCTGGCGTGGCATCACGCAAACGGGGCCGCGCCTCACCGATCCCAAACATACAAGCAACGGAGCAGCAGCATGCGTGTCGCATTTCTCGGACTGGGCGTCATGGGTTTCCACATGGCCGGCCACCTCGCCACCAAGGGGCACGAGGTCACCGTGTACAACCGCACCGCCGCCAAGGCGCAGGCCTGGGTCGGGAAGTTCGGCGGCAAAGCGGCTCCCACGCCGGCACAGGCCGTGCGCGATGCGCAGGTGGTCTGCTCCTGCGTGGGCAATGACGACGACCTGCGCGCGGTGCTGACCGGGCATGACGGCGCCTTCTTCAGCGCGCCCAGCGGCTGCATTTTCGTGGACCACACCACCGCCAGCGCCAACGTGGCGCGCGAACTCCACGCCGCCGCGCGCGAGCACGGCCTGCACTTTGTCGACGGCCCGGTCTCCGGCGGCGAAGTCGGCGCGGAGAAAGGCATCCTGACCATCATGTGCGGCGGCGATGCCGACGCCTATGCGCGCGCCGAACCGGTCATTGCCGCCTACGCACGCGCCGTCACGCGCATCGGCGAATCCGGCGCCGGGCAACTGGCCAAGATGGTCAACCAGATCAGCATCGCCGGGCTGATCCAGGGCCTGTCCGAGGCCATCGCCTTTGGCGAGCGCGCCGGGCTGGACATGCGCCTGGTGCTGGACGTCATCAGCAAGGGCGCGGCCGGCTCATGGCAGCTCGAGAACCGCGGCCCCACCATGATCGACAACAAGTTCGACTTCGGCTTCGCGGTGGACTGGATGCGCAAGGACCTGGGCCTGTGCCTGGACGAGGCGCGCCGCAACGGCGCCGGCCTGCCGGTGACGGCGCTGGTCGACCAGTTCTATGCCGACCTGCAGCAGATGGGCTGCGGCCGCGCCGACACTTCTTCGCTGATCAAGCGCCTGCGCCAGCACGCCGGCGACGCCTGACGCCACCGCTGCGCCACCTGCGTCGTCCGATTCCTACAGCGCAATCGGCGTGTCTCGGAGAGGCCCCTGCCCGGCATGGGCCTAAGCTGGACACATGGGGCCGGTTGCCTGCAACTGGCCCGCCAACGATGCAGGAGACCATCATGTGGAAACTCGCAGGTGCACTACTGGTAAGCGCAAGCATGGCGCTGGCCGGCTGTACGGCGGCGGGCGCGGTGGCCGGCGGCGTGGCCGGACACGAGCTGACTGACGGCAGCGCCGCCGGGACCATCGGCGGTGCCGTAGTGGGCGGCGTGATTGGTCACGAACTGGGCAAGTAAGCAAACCCTGGCCCCTGGGCCCAACAAGCAGAAAGGCCGCTTCGCGCGGCCTTTCTGCTTCTTTTGCGGGTTCAGGCTTTCGGCCGGCACGACGCGTCGCCGGCCCCCCGCCGCAGCCGTTGCCACACCAGGACAGGCAGCCGCAGCACGAAGCCGGCCAGCAGCCGCAGGTGCATGCCGGTCAGCAGCAGGTTGTCGCGCAGATAGCGGAAGTGCGACACCCCACCCTCGCGCTGGCCGAAGTAGCGCACCGGGGCGTCGGCATTGATGGGGCGCACGCCGCGCCAGCACAGCCGCACCGCCACTTCCGGGTCGAAGTCGAAGCGGCGCATCCAGCGGCTCTCGCGCATGACGGCGCGCAGCGGCGCGATCGGGTAGACGCGAAAGCCGTACAGGGAATCCCCGATGCCCGCCCATAGCGTCTCGACATCCGCCCAGAAGTTGGACATGCGCCGCCAGTAGACCCGCTCGCGCGGCGCGCTGGCGTCGAAGACGGGCCGGCCCAGCACCATGGCGCCCGGGTTGCGCTGTGATATCGCCATGAATTGCGCAATCAGGTGCGCGGGGTGCTGCCCGTCCGAATCCATCACCAGCACATGCGTGAAACCGGCCGCGGCGGCGGAATCGATGCCATGCAGCACCGCGGTGCCCTTGCCCTGGTTGTGCGGCAGCACCAGTACGCGCAGCCCGGGATCGGTGGCTGCCTGCGCCAGCAGCCACTGGTCGCTGCCATCGGTGCTGCCGTCCACGACCACCCAGACCGGTGTCCAGGCGGCGCGCGCCGCGCGCAGCACCTCATGCAGGCGCACGCCGGGGTTATAGCTGGGGATCAGCACCAGGTGCGTGGCGGACGGCTCGGCGTCACCCATCGGGCAGGCGCTGCCGCCGGCTACCAGTACGGGCCCGGGCATGGCTTGCTGCGGCATGTCGTGCTCCGGTCCTGGCTTTGGAAAGGGGGAAGGTTGGGTGCGGCTGCCGAACTAGCGCGTACGGTGTTCCGCCAGATAGTTGGCCAGGCTGCCCAGCGAGGCGAAGATGGTCTTGTTGTCGGGGTTGTCCGAACGCAGTTCGACCCCGTACTTGCGCGACACCAGCAGTGCGATCTCGAGGATATCGATGGAATCCAGCCCGAAGCCTTCGCCATAGAGCGGCGTGGCGGCGTTGATATCCTCCAGCCGTAGCTCGGCAATTTCGAGTTCGTCGATGATCAGGCGGGCAAGTTCGGTTTCGAGTTCGGTCATGTCGCTAGGTGGCTGGAATGCCGCTGCGGCATGGGTCCGGGCAAGGTTGTCCAGGCCGCATGGCAGGGCAACCGATGCTATCAAAAGGGGCAAATCCCAGCCAGTTGAGAGAAGTTTAGTAACAACAAAGGCAGGCCTTTTGGGAATCATCACCACGTCGGGCCGGTCTTTTGGGGTATAAAGCGTTCGCTTCGCGCACCATGCGGCGCCATTTCCGGCAACGCCGTGCACCAAGCGACTTACGCTACACACAATATACCCTCGCAGATGCCATCGAGCCAGCAATTCGACCGCCCCTCCACGCCCGCCGCGCCGGCCACGCCTGTACGGCAGGATGCCGTGCCGGCAGGCCGGCGCCATGGCTGGATTGCAGCGGTGGCCGCCTTTGTCGCCTACGAATCCGCCCTGCACCATGCGGCACACCAGCCAGGTGCCGAAGTCGCCGCGCTGTGGCTCGGGGCGGCGCCGTTCCTGCTGATCGACTTCCTTGCCTGCCTCCGCACCTGGGGGCGCCTGCCCGCAATGGCCGCCTTGCTGGCCGCCTGCGCCGCCCTGTGGATCTGGCGCATGCCGTTGGCCGCGCATTTCGGCTGGACCTATTTCCTGCAGCACGCCGGCATCAATGCCGCGCTGGGCGTGATGTTCGCGCTGAGCCTGCGTCCCGGCCGCACGCCACTGTGCACGCAGATCGCGACGGCAATCCATGGCCAGCTGCCCCCCGCGCACCTGCGCTACACGCTGCGCGTGACCCAGGCCTGGACGCTGTTCTTTGCCGCGATGGTAGGTGTATCGACGCTGCTGTTCGTGCTCGCGCCGGTGGCGACCTGGTCCAGCTTCGCCAACCTGGCCACGCCGCTGCTGATCGCGCTGATGTTCGTGGGCGAAGCCGTGTGCCGCCGCGTTGCCTTCCCGGGCATGGCCCACGGCGGCCTGCTGGACGCGGTGCATGGCTATCGCGCAGTCATGGCTGCCCGTGCGGACCGGCCCGGTTTGCCGCGCTGACGCGCCGCAAACCGGCCCCTACACTGGCAACAGGCACAGGCTCAGCCCCATGACCATGCTCCCGATCGTCGCGCATGCCTCGCCCGAAGACATCATCGCCTGGGCGCACGGACGGCCTGTCAGCGTGCGCCAGTTCCTGGCAGATGCGTCCAGCCTGGCCGATGCGCTGCCCGCAGGCGGGCACGTATTCAACGCCTGCACCGACCGCTACCGCTTCACCGTCGGCCTGTGCGCCGCGCTGCTGGCGGGCAAGGCCACCCTGCTGCCGCCATCGCATACGCCGGAGATGGTGCGCCAGCTGGCCGACTTTGCCCCGGACGCCTTCTGCCTGCACGACCAGCCTGACGCGGCATTCGCCATGCCGGCGTTCCACTATCACGACGGCCTGCGCGGCGCGGCCACGGACGGGCCGGTCGAGATCCCGCGGATTGCCGCGACCCAGGTCATGGCGTACGTGTTCACGTCAGGCTCGACCGGCACGCCGGTGCCGCACCGCAAGACCTGGGGCGCGATGGCCCGGTGCGCGCAGGCCGCGGCACAGCGGCTCGGCCTGCTGGACGGGCGTGCCTGGACCGTGGTGGGCACGGTGCCGCCGCAGCATATGTTCGGGCTGGAGGCCACGGTCATGCTGGTGCTGCAGGGCCGCGCGGCCCTGGTGGCGGCCCCGGCCTTCTATCCTGCCGACGTGCACGATGCCCTCGCCTCGGTGCCGGCCCCGCGTGCGCTGGTCAGCTCGCCCGTGCACCTGCGCACGCTGGTGCAGTCGGGCATGGCAATGCCGCCGGCAGACCTGGTGCTGTGCGCGACCGCCCCGCTTGGCCGCCAGCTGGCGGGCGAGACCGAGACCCTGTTCGGCGCTCCGCTGTGCGAGATCTACGGTAGCACCGAGACCGGCCAGATCGCCACGCGCCGCACCGCGCAGGCTGATGCCTGGACACTGGTGCCGGGCGTGCGGCTGCAGGCACGCCAGGGCGCCGGCGGCGCCGAGACCTGGGCCGAAGGCGGCCATATCGAGCAGCCGGTGCCGCTGGGCGACGCCATCGCGCCGCTGGATGCCGGCCACTTCCTGCTCCATGGCCGCAAGGCCGACATGCTGAATATCGCCGGCAAGCGCACCTCGCTGGCTTACCTGAACCACCAGCTCACGGCCATCGACGGCGTGCGCGACGGCGCGTTCTTCATGCCCGATGATGCGCACGAAGGCGACACGCATGGCCACGTGGTGCGGCTGGTGGCCGTGGCAGTGGCGCCAGGCGTCGCCCCGGCGCAGCTGCAGCAGGCGCTGCGCGCGCGCATCGACCCGGCCTTCCTGCCACGCCCGCTGCTCTTTGCCGACAGCCTGCCGCGCAATGCGGCCGGCAAGCTGCCGCGCGAGGCCCTGGCGGCGCTGGTCGCAAGGCTTGCCGGGGCGCACCACGGCGATAGCGCGGCAAGGCCCGGCTTTGTCATCGACGCCGATCACCCGGCCATCGCCGGCCACTTTCCCGGCCATCCGATCGTGCCGGGGGTGGTACTGCTGGACCACGCGGTGCTGGCACTCGGCATTGCAATGGGCCGCCGCCTTGCCGTCACCGAAGCCGGCACCATCAAGTTCCTGAGCCCGGTGACCCCGGGCGAGCGCGTTGAGATCCTCCACCAGGCCGACGCAGCGGCCGATGGCGGCGTGAGTATCCGCTTCACGCTGCGCAGCGCCGGACGCGACGTCGCCAGCGGCACGCTGCAGGTGCGCGGTGCCGCGACGCACGCGGGGGCATCGGCATGCTGAGCTGGCTGTGGAGGCGGCAGCCGCCGCTGGAATCCGAATGGTCGCGCCGCCAGGAGCGCGGCAGCATCACGCTGCTGCGCGTCATGACGTGGATCTCGCTGGCACTCGGCCGCCCCGTCGGGCGCGTGGTGCTGCGGGGGATTGCGGCGTACTTCATGCTGTTCGCGCCGGCGGCACGCCATGCCTCGCGCGCCTACATGGGCCGCGCCCTCGGGCGCGATGCCAACTGGATCGATGGCTACCGGCATGTGTTCACCTTCGCCTCGACCATCCATGACCGCATCTACCTGCTCAACGGCCGCTTCGACCTGTTCGATATCCGCCTGCACGGAGAGGAACAGCTGGAAGCCGCGATGGCGCGCGGCCGCGGCGCAATCCTGCTGGGTGCGCACCTGGGCAGCTTCGAGGTGGTGCGCGCGCTCGGGCGGCGTCACCCGGACATGGAAGTCGCGATCACCATGTACGAGGAAAACGCGCACAAGCTCAATGACGTGCTGACGTCGATCAACCCGGCGATGCGCCAGGACGTGATCGCGCTGGGCCGCTTCGACACCATGCTGCGGGTGCGCGACTACCTTGACCGCGGCTACATGATCGGCATGCTGGCCGACCGCACGCTGTCGCAACGCGCCACCGACCCGGTGCAGCAGTGCAGCTTCCTCGGCACGCCGACCGGCCTTCCGACCGGCCCGCTACGCATGGCGGCGATGCTGCGCCGGCCGGTGTTCTTCATCACCGGCCTGTACCGCGGCGGCAACCGCTACGATGTGCACTTCGTGCCGCTGGCCGACTTCACCGAAACCGCACGCGGCCAGCGCGAGGCAGCCGTGCAAACCGCGCTGGCCGAATACGTGCGCCTGCTGGAACAATTCTGCCGCAGCGCCCCGTACAACTGGTTCAACTTCTACGATTTCTGGCACGCCGGCCCGCCGCTGTCTGAACAGCCGCCGCCGGGCAACGAGCCATGACCCGCGAGCCCTGAGCAGCCCCTGATGCCCCTTTCCAGACGCCCTTTCCGCTTCCTGCTGTCGATGCTGCTGGCCGGCGCCATGCTTGCGCTGGCCACGCCGTCCGGCGCCGCCACATTTGGCGTCGACCAGCTGATGTCCACCCTGGCGCAGCGCAAGTCTGGGCGCGTGCTGTTCACCGAGACCAAGTACCTGGCGATAGTCGACAAGCCGGTGCAGTCGTCCGGCGAGCTGCTGTTCACGGCGCCCGACCACCTGGAGAAGCGCACACTGTCGCCCAAGGCCGAGAACATGGTGCTCGACGGCGACATGCTGACGGTCGAGCGCGACGGCAAGCGCTACACCATGCCGCTGCAGAACTACCCCGAGCTGGCTGCCTTTATCGAAAGCATCCGCGGCACGCTGGCAGGCAACCGCCAGACGCTTGAGCGCTACTACAAGCTCGGCCTGGAAGGCCGTGCCAGCCGCTGGACGCTGACACTGACTCCGGCGGACTCGCGCATGGCCGCGGTGGTCAGCCAGGTGCGCATCGACGGCAGCCAGGATGCGCTTGACCGCGTCGAGATCCGGCAGGCCGACGGCGACCGCTCGGTGATGAAGATCCGACCTGCCGGCCGCCCATGAGCGCAGCGCCGCCCGCAACGATGCGCCCAGCGATGCGCCGGCTCGCGCTGGCACTGTGGATCTTCGCCATGCTCGCCTGCGCGGCTGTGATCAGCCGCACCACCTTCACGGCCGACCTCTCGGCCTTCCTGCCGCGCCTGCCCAGCGCCGAGCAGCAATTGCTGGTGAACCAGCTGCGCGACGGGCTGGTATCGCGCCTGGTCCTGGTCGGGATCGAAGGCGGCGATGCCGATGGCCGCGCCGCGGTGTCGCGTGCCATGGCGGCACAGCTGCGCGGCGACCCCCGCTTCACGGCGATCCAGAACGGCGAGCCGGTCAACCAGGATGCAGACCGCCAATACGTGTTTGCGCACCGCTACCTGCTCAGCCCCGCGGTCACGCCCGAGCGCTTCAGTGAACGCGGCCTGGCGCAGGCGCTGAATGAATCGTTCGAGCTGCTGGCCTCGTCCGCCGGGCTCTTCACCAAGTCGCTGCTGCCGCGTGATCCCACCGGCGAAGTGGCCGCGATGCTGGCACAGCTGGATGCCGGGCAGCGCGTGCCCATGCACGCCGGCGCCTGGGCGTCGCGCGACGGCAAGCGCGCGGTGCTGCTGGCGCAGACCGCCGCCGCGGGGTCTGACACGGATGCGCAGGCACAAGCCATCGGGGCCGTGCGCGAGGCGTTTGCCAAGGCTGCGATCGCTGGCAAGTACCAGCTGGCGATGACCGGGCCGGGCGTGTTCTCCGTCAATGCACGCGACACCATCCGCCATGATGTGGAGCGCCTGTCGACCATCGGCGTGGCCATCATCGTCACGCTGCTGCTGCTGGTCTACCGCTCGGTGCCGCTGCTGGTGCTGGGGCTGGTGCCGGTACTGAGCGGCGCGCTGGCGGGCATTGCCGCGGTCAGCCTGGGCTTCGGCGGCTCGGTGCACGGACTGACGCTGGGCTTCGGCACCACGCTGATCGGCGAGGCGGTCGACTATTCGATCTACCTGTTCGTGCAGTCCGCGCAGTACACGCGCGACGGCCGGCGCGACGAGCGCGCCTGGCTGGGCGGCTTCTGGCCGACGGTGCGCCTGGGCGTGCTGACCTCGGTCTGCGGCTTTGCCTCGCTGCTGCTGTCGGGCTTTCCGGGGCTGGCGCAGCTGGGGCTGTATTCGATTGCCGGGCTGGCGACCGCGGCGCTGGTGACGCGCTTCGTGCTGCCGCAGCTGGTGCCGGCCACGCTGCACCTGCGCGACGTGGCACCGCTGGGCCGCCGGCTGCAGTGGCTGGCGGCGCGCGCGCACCGGCTGCGCTGGCTGGTGCTCGTGCTGGTGGTGGCAGCCGCCACGGTGCTGGTCATGCACCGCGGCACGCTGTGGGGCCGCGAGCTGCAGGCGCTGAGCCCGGTGTCGGCCAGCGACCAGGCCCTCGATACCAGGTTGCGCGAGGATCTTGGCGCGCCCGACGTGCGCTACCTGGTGGTGCTGTCCGGGCCGGACCAGGAATCCGTGCTGCAGGGCGCGGAGCGCGTGGCCCGTGAACTGGACCCGCTGGTGGCACAGAATTTCATCGGCGGCTACGAGAGCCCGGCGCGCTACCTGCCCAGCGCGGCGACCCAGCGCGAGCGCCAGGCCAGCCTGCCGCCGCCCGACGAGCTGGCGCAGCGCCTGGGCGCCGCCATCGCCACGCAGCCGGTGCGCGCGTCACTGTTCGCGCCTTTCCTGGCGCAGGCCGAGGCCGCGCGCACCGGTGCGCTGCTGCGGCGCGAGGACTTGCGCGGCACCTCCATGGCGCTGGCTGTCGATGCGTTGCTGGCGCAGCGCGACGGGCGCTGGAGCGCCACGCTGCCGCTGCGCGCACCGGCCCAACAAAGCACCGGCGCGGCCGACGGCGTCGACACCGGCGCGGTGCGGGCCGCGGTGGCGCGGGCCGGCGTTCCCGACACGCTGTTCGTCGACCTCAAGGGCGAATCCGACCGCCTCTACACCGGCTACCTGCGCGAGGCCTTGCTGCTGTCGCTGGCCGGCCTGCTGGCGATCATCGTGCTGCTGGCCGTGGCGCTGCGCTCGGCACGGCGCGTCGTGGCCACGGTGCTGCCGCTGGCCGCGGCGGCGCTGGTGGTGCTGGGCGGGCTGGCAGCGCTCGGCCAGCCGCTGACGCTGCTGCACCTGGTGGGCCTGCTGCTGCTGATGGCCGTGGGCTCCAATTACGCGCTATTCTTCAACGGCCCCGCTGCAGGCAGCCAGGTGGCGGGCGCTTCACCGCATACGCTGGTGTCGCTGCTGCTGGCCAACCTGACCACGGTGGCCGCCTTCGGCCTGCTGGCGCTGTCGAGCCTGCCGCTGCTCAAGGCCTTCGGCCTGACAGTAGGTCCAGGGGCCGTGCTGGCCCTGTGGTTTTCGGCGATCCTGGCGCGCCCCGCGGCGCCAGACACAGCCAAGAGTGCAACATGAATTCGTATCCCGCACCGCGCGTAGCCTTGCGCGGCACCTCTTACAGCCGCCCCTGGCGCCCCACCCCGCTGCTTTACGGCGCCGCCGCCGTGCACCTGGGTGCCGCCGGCGCAATGCTGGCGCACCCTGAGGCCATGGGCATGGCGCTGGCCGGCGTTGGTGCCGCCCATGCGGCAATGTGCGCCGCCGGCCTGTGGCCGCGCAGCCACTGGCTTGGCCCCAATGTGCTGCGCCTGCCGCCCTCTGCCGATGATTGCGTGGCACTGACATTCGACGACGGCCCCAACCCGGCGTTGACGCCGCGCGTGCTCGACATGCTGGACCAGCACGGCGCGCGCGCGACCTTCTTCTGCGTCGGCGCGCGCGCCGCGGCGCATCCGGAACTGGTGCGCGAGATCGTCGGCCGCGGCCACGCCGTGGAGAACCACAGCATGTACCACCGGCTGCACTTCTCGGTGTTCGGTCCCGGGCGCATGCTGCGCGACATCGGTGCCGCGCAGCAGGTGCTGACCGACCTCACCGGCCAGGCGCCGCGCTTCTTCCGCGCGCCCGCGGGGCTGCGCAATCCCTTCCTTGAGCCGGTGCTGTGCCGGCTCGGGCTTCAGCTTGCGGCCTGGACCCGGCGCGGCTTCGATACCCGCTGCGGCGACCACGCGGGGCGCGTGGCGCAGCGCCTCACCGGCAAGCTCGCCGGGCGCGACATCCTGCTGCTGCACGACGGCAATCCCGGCACCGATGCCGCCGGCAATGCACATTGCACCACCGTGCTGCCGGGCCTGCTCGCTGCCATTGAACGCGCCGGCCTGCGCTGCGTCACGCTGCGCGCGGCCGTGCCGACAGCCTGAGTGAGCGGCGGCTTGTTACAATTGGCACAGCCTTCCGAGATTCCTTCCATTCGTTCCCCCTAAGCCGTGTCCCCGCTCCTGTTCTCGCATTTCACGGCCACCAGCTGCCTTGGCGCCGGTGTAGACGCCACCCTGTCGGCACTGCGTGCGCAGCGCGGCGGCCTGGCGCCCTGCCGCTTCGGCGGTGTCGAGCTCGATACCTTCGTCGGCGAAGTCCCCGGCCTGGACACCGTGGCGCTGCCGCCCGCACTGGCCGAATTCGACTGCCGCAACAACCGGCTGGCGCAACTGGCGCTGGAGCAGGACGGCTTTGCCGCGCGCGTGCGCGAAGCGGCGGCGCGCTACGGCGCCCACCGGGTCGGCGTCTTCCTGGGCACCAGCACCGCGGGCGTGCTGCAGACGGAACTGGCCTATCGCCAGCGCGATCCTGCCAGCGGCGCGCTGCCGCCGGGCTTCCATTACGCCACCACCCACAACCCCTACTCGCTGCCCGCCTTCCTGCGCCAATACCTGGGACTGACCGGTCCCGCGGCTGCGGTGTCCTCGGCCTGTTCATCCGGCGCCAAGGTGTTCAGTTCGGCACGGCGCATGCTGGAGGCAGGGCTGATCGATGTGGCTGTGGTCGGCGGCGTCGATTCGCTGTGCCACACCACGCTGTACGGCTTCAATTCGCTGGAGCTGTTGTCCGACCAGCCGTGCCGGCCCTATGACGTGGCGCGCAACGGCATCTCGATCGGCGAGGGCGCGGCATTCGGCCTGCTCGAGCGCGTGGCCGGCAGCGCGCAAGGCGATGCCATCCTGCTGGCCGGGATCGGCGAATCCAGCGATGCGCACCATATGTCGACCCCGCACCCCGACGGGCTGGGCGCGCGCCTGGCACTAGAGCAGGCACTGGCCAGCGCGGGGGTCGCGCCGGCGCAGGTCGGCTACGTCAACCTGCATGGCACCGCCACGCGCAGCAACGACGCGGCCGAGGCCATGGCCATGGCCGCGGTGCTGCCCGGCACGCCGTGCAGCTCAACCAAGGGCGCCACCGGGCATGCGCTGGGTGCCGCCGGCGCGCTCGAAGCCGTCATTTGCGCGCTGGCGCTGCGCCACGGCCTGGTGCCCGGCGGCATCAACACCACGCAGGTGGATCCGGCGCTGGACGTGAACTACCAGCTCGCCAACCGCGAGGCACCGCTGCACTATGCGATGACCAATGCCTTCGGCTTCGGCGGATCCAACTGCAGCCTGCTGTTCGCCCGCGCGGACGCGGCTTCCCACTGAGCATCGCCATGCCGCAGCACGTGTATATCGAAAGCATCGGCCTGCTCGGCCCCGGCCTGACCGGCTGGCAGCAGGCCGCCGAAGTCCTTGCCGGCCGCTTGCCATACGCGCCCGCGCCCACCGAACTGCCGCCACCCGCGGGCCTGCCGCCGGCCGAGCGTCGCCGCACCGGCCCGACCGTACGGCTGGCGCTTGGTGTCGGCCAGCAGGCCGTCGCCGCCAGCGACTGCGAAGCCGCGCAGCTGCCGACGATCTTTGCCTCGTCCAGCAGCGACGGCTTCAACTTCCATGCGATCTGCGAAGCGCTGGCCGAGCCCGAGCCGCTGATGTCGCCCACGCGCTTCCACAACTCCGTGCACAACGCCACCGCCGGCTACTGGTCGATCGCCGCGGGCGCGATGCGCACCTCCAATGTGCTGTGCGCCATGGATGGCAGTGGCAGCGCGGGCTTGCTCGAATGCGTGCTGCAGGCCGCCGCCGATGCCGAACCCTGCCTGCTGATCGCCTATGACACCGGCTACCCCGAGCCGCTGCATAGCCACCGCCCGATCCCCGATCCCTTCGGCGTAGCCCTGCTGGTCACGCCGCGGCAGACCGCGCGTTCGCTCGCGCGCGTCGGCGTGGCGCTGAAGCAGGCGCCAGCCACGGTGATGCCGGACGCCGCGCTGGAAGCGCTGCGCACGTCGGCGCCGGCCGCACGCATGCTGCCGCTGCTGGCGGCCATCGCCCGCGGCGAGGCCACCACCGTGGTGCTCGATTATCTGGATACGCTGCAGCTTGCGGCCGAGGTGGAAAGCCTCGGCGGCCAGGCGGATGGCTGAGCTGCTGAAAGACCGCGACTGGATCGCGGCACGCATTCCGCACCAGGGCACGATGTGCCTGCTCGACGGCGTGCTGGCCTGGGATCCGGCATCGGTTCGCTGCACGTCAGCCACGCATACGCGCGCGGACAACCCGCTGCGCGCGCACGGCCGGCTGGCCGCGCTCAGCGGCATTGAATACGCGGCACAGGCCATGGCCGTGCACGGCGCATTGCTGGCGGAAGCGGAATCAGGAATGGGCGCACAGCGCCCGCGCTCGGGCTACCTGGCCAGCGTGCGCAAGCTGGTGCTCCATGTGGAGCGGCTCGACGATATCGACGCGCCGCTGCAGGTCGAGGCACAGCGCATCAGCGGTGAAGGCAGCAGCGTGCTGTATGCCTTCACCGTCAGCGCCAAGGGCCAGGCACTGCTGTCAGGCCGCGCGGCGGTCATCCTGGATGCCGCCGCAGTCGGCCAAAGCGCCGACCGCGGCGCCGGCTGAAGCGCTTCAGCGCGCCGGCAGGATCTTGCCCGACACCGCGCCGAAGCCGACGCGATAGCCTTCGCCCTGGCAGTAGCCGGTCATGATCACGTCGTCGCCATCCTCCAGGAAGGCTCGGCGGCTGCCGTCGGCCAGCGTCACCGGCTCGGCGCCGTTGCGGGTCATTTCCAGCAGGCTGCCGTAGGAGTCCGGCGTGGTGCCGCTGATCGTGCCCGAGCCCATCAGGTCGCCCACGCGCACATTGCAGCCCGACACCGTGTGGTGGGCCAGCTGCTGTGCCATGGTCCAGTACATCGCCTTGAAGTTGGTGCGGCAGATGGTGCTGGGTGCCGCTGCGCCCTGCGGCTGCAGCGCGACTTCCAGGGCGATGTCGTAGGCATTCTTGTCCTGCTGCTGCAGGTACGGCAGCGGCTGCGGCGATTGCTCGGGGTTGTCGCGGCGGAACGGCTCGAGCGCTTCCATCGTCACCACCCACGGCGAGATCGAGGTGCCGAAGCCCTTGCTGTTGAACGGCCCCAGCGGCACGTATTCCCACTGCTGGATATCGCGCGCGCTCCAGTCATTGAGCAGCACCATGCCGAACATATGCGCCGGCGCATCGGCGGTGCTGACGGGCTCGCCCAGCGCCGATTCCTTGCCGACGATAAAGCCCATCTCCAGTTCAAAGTCCAGCTTGCGGCAGGCGCTGAAGATCGGGCGTGCCTCGTTCGGCAGCTTGATCTGGCCGTTGGGACGATGCAGCGGCGTGCCGCTCACCACCACCGAGCTGGCACGGCCGTTGTAGCCGATCGGGATTTCCAGCCAGTTCGGCAGCAGCGCATTGTCCGGGTCGCGGAACATGCGGCCGACGTTGGTGGCGTGCTCCCTGGACGAATAGAAGTCCGTGTAGCCCGGGATCTCCACCGGCAGGTGCAGCGTCGCGGCCGACATCGGCACCAGTGCCTGGTCGCGCAGGGCGGCGTTGTCGCGCAGCGCGGCGTCATCACCAGACAGCAGCGCGCCCAGGCGCTTGCGGGTTTCGCTCCACACCGGCTTGCCCAAAGCGATAAAGCGGTTCAGGCTGCTTGCGGCAAACGTGCCTTTGGCAGCGGCCGGCAGCAGGCCGGCCTCATCCAGCGCGGCGAGGTCCAGCACCTGGTCGCCGATGGCAACGCCGACGCGCGGGGCCTGGCCCTTGGTCGAAAACACGCCATACGGCAGGTTCTGCAGCGGGAAGTGGGACTGGCCGTCGTTGGCGGAAGCGATCCAGCTGGTCTTGGGGGCGGTCATTGGGATACTCCGAAAATTTGGTGGCACTTGTCGCGTGCGGTGACGCATCATGCTCGACGAGCGCCGGCTCTCTCCGCCCGGCCCCTCTCCCGCTTGCGCGAGGGGAGAAAGCCGGGCGGGCGGCCAGGCGCGCGAGATCAGCGGGTGTTCGGGTTGAAGTGTTTCTTCAGGCCCTGCCAGCACGTGTAGTAGTCCTGCTGCAGCGAGGCCGACTGCGCGGCATACGGCGTCGGGCGGATCACGCCCGGGGTCTCGAACATGAAGGCCATGGTGTCCTCGATGCGGTGCGGCTTCGAGGTATCGGCGGCGCTGGCCTTCTCGAAGGTTTCCGCATCCGGGCCGTGGCCGCTCATGCAGTTGTGCAGGCTGGCGCCGCCCGGGGCAAAGCCTTCGGCCTTGGCGTCGTAGACGCCGGTGATCAGGCCCATGAACTCGCTGGCGATATTGCGGTGGAACCAGGGCGGGCGGAACGAGTCCTGCATCGCCAGCCAGCGCGGCCCGAAGATGACGAAGTCGATGGTGTCCACGCCCGGCGTGGCCGACGGCGACTGCAGCACCAGGAAGATCGACGGATCCGGGTGGTCGAAGCTGATCGAACCGATGGTATTGAAGCGGCGCAGGTCGTACTTGTACGGGGTGTAGTTGCCATGCCAGGCCACCACGTCCAGCGGCGAGTGGCCGATCCCGGCGCGCCACAGGTTGCCCTGGAACTTGGCCACCAGCTCGAAATCACCCTCGCGGTCTTCATAGCTGGCAACCGGCGACAGGAAGTCGCGCGGGTTGGCCAGGCCGTTGGAGCCGATCACGCCCAGGTCGGGCAGCTGGAACAAGGCGCCGTAGTTCTCGCAGATATAGCCGCGCGCCTCGCCGTCGGGCAGCTCCACGCGGAAGCGCACGCCGCGCGGGATCACCACGATCTCCTGCGGCTCCACTTCCAGCCGGCCAAGCTCGGTCACCATCAGCAGGCGGCCCTGCTGCGGCACGATCAGCATCTCGCCGTCGGCGTTGTAGAAGAACCGGTCCTGCATCGACTGGTTGGCCAGGTACAGGTGGATGCCGCAGCCGGTCATGGCCTCGGGGCCGCCATTGCCGGCCATGGTGACGATGCCGTCGACAAAGTCGGTCGGCACCGACGGCATTGCCGGCGGACTCCAGCGCATCTGGTTGGGCGACGGCGGCACCTGGTCGAAACGGCTCAGGAAACGCGACTGCTCGATCTGCGTGAACGGCGTATGCATCGCGGCCGGGCGAATGCGGTACAGCCACGAGCGCCGGTTGTGCGCGCGCGGCGCGGTGAAGGCCGTGCCGGACAGCTGCTCGGCGTACAGGCCGTAGGGCGCGCACTGCGGCGAGTTCCTTCCTACAGGCAGCGCACCGGGCAGCGCCTCGGTGGCGAATTCATTGGCGAAGCCGGACATATAGCCGTGCTCGGCGAGCTGGGTGTGCGTGAGTGTCATGGTGTCGTCAGCGTTCCTGGGTCTCAGTCCATCTGGCGCTGCGCTGGCGCCTGGCGGCCTCTGGCGGGAGTGCCTGCCGGTCCGTATTCAGTCTGTGCGCGGTGCATGGAGCATGAATTACGTAATGCGTAATGAATTTACCATATCGTAATAGCCAACTTCGGACGTGTCAAACGGCACCGCTGACGCATGCGTCGAACGCCGCTTGCATTGCAGTTGTAGGTGGGAAACGGGAAAAGCGGGAAAAAACCAGGAAGCGCCGGGATGCGCGCGTCGACGCCTGCGCGGCGGCAGTTGCTCACGCAGCGGGAAAAACCAGGAAATGCGGGAAAGCGCCGAAGCAGGCAGCCAGGCCTGCGGCGTCATCCACGCCAGGCGTCGCGAACGGCGCTCAGGACGGTAGCAACCGGTGCGGTGCGGAAAGCCCCGCGCCGGTTGTCATGGGTGGCCTGGAGGCCAGCTTCCAGTGCCGGCGCGTTGCGAACGCGGCCGGCCAGGCAGCGGCGGTCAGACCGGCTTGTGGCCCTCTCCGGTCCCGGAGCCGAAACCGCCTCCGGAAGCCGGTGCCGCAGCCGGCGCGGCCGTGCTTCCGGCGGCCGGCTGGCCTGCCATGGAAGCTGCCGTCACGCCGCCATTGCGGCTGGCAATAAATGCGTTGACGTCTGCAGCAAGATGCTGCGGGGCCAGCACGACTTCCAGGCCCAGCGCCTCGCAGGCGGCCAGGAACGTCGACATGCGGGGATCGGCCTGACCCGACTCCGCCCGCAGGTAGGCTTCCCGGGAAATCCCCGCTTTACGGGCGACGTCCTCCTGCTTGAGCTTGCGCGCGCGACGCAACGCCCGCAGTTGCCGGAACGGTTCGCTAGCGCCTCTTGGCACGGCTGTACTGTTCATGTCGGTCTCCAGTCACCAGTGAAAAAAAGTGCGCGGACGTGCATTCGAGTATAGAGCACGCAAAGCGTTCCGTATGTAACCGCAGAAACACTTTGTGCAGATTTCTTAGAAGTCCGCAATCCCGCCCTGACATCGGCCGGTTGGCGAACATCAAAGAGCCGGATCGTGCACAACAACGCTGCACCGCCCAGTCTCTAACGGGCCTTGGCGGTTTGCGTTGACGTCACATGCATATCCATATGACGTTATGGCCTCCCGGACACAAGTGCGCAAGTCGGGGCAAATACCATGCATCTGGTTTCGTTGACAAACCGACCGGTCGTGCTATTCTCCACACCATGCAGAAAGGACAACTCACCCGCAACGCCATCGTCGAACAGGCACTGGACACCGCTGCCAAGGTCGGCTTCGAACAATTGTCGCTGGCCACGCTGGCCGCGGACACCAATATGTCGAAGAGCGGCCTGTATGCGCACTTCAAGTCCAAGGAGGTGTTGCAGCAGGCAGTGCTGGACCTGGCCGTTGAGCGCTTCGGCGAGATCGTGATCCGGCCGGCGATGCGCCAGCCGCGCGGCATGCCACGGCTGCAAGGGCTGTTCGAAGGCTACCTGGAATGGCTGGGCGGCACGGTGACGCAGGGACGTTGCCTGTTCACGGCGCTGGGCCAGGAATACCGCGACCGGCCGGGCTCGATCCGCGACCTGGTGGTGCAGTCGCTGAAGGACTGGCACAGCACGGTTGCGCGCGTGGTGGGCGACGCCATCGATGAGGGCCATTTCGGGCCGGATACCGACCCACGGCAATTTGCTTTCGAACTCTCGGGTATCGGCATGGCCTTCCAGCAATCGTTCAAGCTGCTTGGCCGCGACGATGCCGAGACCATGGCGCGGCGCGCATTTGCGGCCCTGGTGGCCCGTGCCGCCGAGGGCGCTCGCGGCCACTGATCCACACATTGGCGCCGGCGCAATCCCGCCGGCAGGCAGCAACCGCTCCGGCGGACTTTTTTTGTACCGAAAAAAGCACGACTGGTCGGTCGTAACAACAGCACGGAAAGCCGCCGGCGGGGCCGGTGCCGATGATGCCGTGCCATCCAGAATCCATTGGAGGTGCAGGTCGTGACGCAAGCAGTCTCTTCTCCTTCCCCGGTTTCCTCATCCCGCGCCGCCGCGCCCTTGCCCGCGCGCGCCGGCGATGCGCCGCTGCGCTCCGGCAAGTCCGGTGCGGTGGAGCGGGCCTTGCAGGGCTGGCAGCGGTTGCGCTGGCTGGCGGGCAGCGTGGTCAGGCCCGGCGCGACAGCGCGGGCGCTGGAGCACATCTGGTTCAAGCCGCCGCGCGCCGCCGCCACATCGGCAGCACGGCGCCTGCTGGACAGTGCGCGCGCCGACTGGGCGCTGGTGACGGGACAGGGCCCGAGCCGGCGCGTGCGCGTCTATCGCTGGGGCAGGTCCGGCCCCGTGATACTGCTCGCGCACGGCTGGGGCGGACATGCCGGCCAGTGGCATGCGGTTGTCGATGGCCTGCTGGCCGCCGGCATGCGCGTGGTGGCCTTCGATGCGCTCTCGCACGGCGCCTCCGATGCCGGCGCACGCGGCGCGGCGCAGACCTCGGTGCTGGAAATGTCGCGCTCGCTGCTCGCCGCGGCCTGGCACGCGGGGCCGGTGCACGCCGTGGTGGCGCACTCGCTCGGCGGCGCGGCCACCGCGCTGGCGCTGCGTGAGGGCCTGCCCGCCCGCGCCACCGTGCTGGTCGGATCGCCGGCCGACATGCACGCCGCGTGCGCGTCGCTGGCCTGGCAAATGGGCTTCACGCCCGGCGTGCTGGCACGCATGCAGCGCCAGAGCGAGCGCTGGCTGGGACTGCCATGGTCGGCCTTCAACGTGCCCGACGTCGGCCGCACCCGGCCGGTCCCGCCAACGCTGGTGATCCATGACCGCGACGACAAGGAAGTGCGCTGGGAAGACGGTGCCGCCATCGCCGGCGCCTGGCCCGGCGCGCAACTGGTCACGACCAGCGGCCTGGGGCATCGCCGCATCCTGCAGGATCCCGGCGTGATCCGGCACATCGCCGATTTCATCCGGCCCGGCACAGCCCCCGCGCGCGCGGCAGTCCCGCCAGCGTTGCACGGGCTGGCCGTCGACTGAACCTGGAGACCACCATGTTCCTGGTGAGCAATGACATGACCGCCACCCTGCCCGCACGCAGTTCGCTGCGGCTGGTGGCGGGCCCCGGCGAACACGTCGCCGTGCGCTGCACGGAAGGCGAACTCTGGCTGATCCGCGACGGAGACCCGAAGGATACGGCGCTGACGGCGAGCGAGAGCTTTACGTTGTCCGACAGCGGCCATATCGAGCTGTATGCCGTCACCACGGCATCGCTGCACGTAACGCGCTGCCGGCAAGGCGCCGGGCCGGCGGCGAGCGCCTGGCGGCAATGGCTGCGGCGCTTGCTGGCGCCGCCTGGGCGCGGCTTTACCGGCGCAGGCCGATGATGCGCGGGGCTGGGGGCGCCCCTGGCTCTGCCAGCCCTGACGCGGATGCGTGGTCGTGGTCGGGTGCAACTTATGGCGGTTAATTGCGTTTTTCTATAAAAAGCGCGTCCCTTGCGGGGCACGTGTCTCAGATACGCAAGACAGCCATCAGCCCGCGTGCGATCGCCTGCAGCCAGCCACGCCGCCAGGTCAGCGTGAACGACACCGCCAACGCTCCCGCCATCATCGCCAGCGCCCACAGCAGCACGCCAAAGCCGGTGCGGTTGCCCGCCAGCGCGGCCACGGCGCCAAGCGCCACCAGCGCCCAGGCCGCGCAGCGCAGCCGCCGCCGGCCACTGGCGGGCAGGTCCGCGCCCTGCCCCGACAACTCGGTCCAGTGCCGCTCCGTGGCGCAGGCAAACAGCACGAAAGCGCTGTACGCGCACAGCGCCAGGCCCAGCAGCAGCAAGTGTTCAAGCGTGATTGGCACGGTCCATCTCCTCTAGCGCCTGGCTGCTGGCAGCAGCGGTCCGGGCCTGGCGTGCCGCGTCGACGCGCCGCAGCCGTCGCGCCGACGCCAGCGCCAGCCCACCTGTCAGCAGCAGCACGATGTCGACGCCGGCCAGGGCAAGGTGGCCGCGCGTCAGCGCCAGCGGCAACCAGTCGCCGGTGCTCAGGCCGTTGAGCACCGGCGCCGCCAGCGCCAGCGCGGCGATCGCCAGGCATTGCTGGCGCCATGGCACCAGCGTGCGGCTGCCCGGACGCATCGCCACCCGCGCATGGATCGCGGTGGTCAGCCAGACCAGGAAGAACAGCCCGGCCTCGATAAACTCGCGCGACGGCAGCGTCATCGGCAGCAGCCGGTTGGCCACCATCATCGCCAGCGTGGCGATGACCAGGCCCGTGGTGGTACCCGCGGTGACCGCGGCCGCCAGCCGCACGCCCTTTTCGCCGTGGCGCGCATGGCGCTTGTCGAGCCAGTACAACTGCCCGGTAGCGATCAGCACGCACCCCGCCAGCCCGGCCAGGAAATACAGCCAGCGCAGCGGCCAGTGATCGAACGCGATGAAGTGCATGCCGGTCAGGAAGCGCTGCGTGGTCGCAGCGGGCTGCAACGGCACGTGATGCAGCAACGCACCGGTGGCGCCGTCGAAGTAGGCGGCGTCGTCGGCCAGGCTGACTCGGTCGCCCACCGAGCGGCTCACCTTGACCACGGCGTTGGCATCGCCGGGGTTCCACACCCGGATCGCGGCCGGCGCCGCCCCGCCCCAGCGCGCGCGCGCGGTCTCGACCATCGGCCCCAGCGCGGCCATCGGTGCCGCCACCCCGGCGGGCGGGCGCGAGTAGCCGGACAAGGCCTGGTCGTAGAAGGTGTTCGGCTGCTGGTACAACGCGCCGATGCCGGCCGGCATCAGGATCATGTAGACAATGCAGATCCCGGAGAACGTAATCACCGCATGGAACGGCAGCGCCAGCACGCCGGTCAGGTTGTGCAGGTCCAGCAGGCTGCGCTGCAGCTGCTTGCGCGGCCGGAACGTAAAGAAGTCGCGGAAGATGCGGACGTGGATGATCACCCCCGACACGATCGCCGCCAGCATCGCCATCGCCGCCAGGCCCACCAGCCAGTAGCCGATGTTCCAGGCGCGCAGGTGCAGGTTGTAGTGCAGCGGATAGAAGAACGACGACGCGCCCAAGGTGCCCACGTCAGGCAGCAGCTCGCCGCTGCGCGGATCGGCCAGGCGGATCTGCCCGCCCGCGGCGGCATAGCGCACGCGCGCGATCATCACCGGGGTGCGCTGCTCGGGCAGCGTGACCGCCCATTCGCGCAGCGGCTTGCCGCTCGCCAGCGCCGCCACGGCGCGCGGCACCACGGTGTCGATGTCGATCGTGGGCGGCGCTGCGTCCAGGCGCGTGGCCGGCATCATCCAGCGGTCGACCTCGCGGTCGAACACCGCCACCGAGCCCATGAAGAACGCCACCATCAGCACACCGCCGAGCAGTACGCCAATCCAGGTGTGCGCCCAGGTCATGGCCTGGCGCAGGCCGCCGGCATGTGCATCGGCCTTCTGTGCGCGGGCCTTGTTATTTCGTGCGGGTCGCGTCACGCCAGCTTCTCCCCCAGCCACCACGCCACGCCGGCGCCGATGGCCGCGCCGGCCGCCAGCACCAGCCACACGCGCAGCAGGTGCCGCGTCACCAGCGCCCACAGTGACATCATCGGAAACAGGAGGAAGGCCAGCATCGAAAACCAGAGCACGGCCTCGCAGCGGGCCAGGCCCAGGCGCCAACCGAGCGCGGCGCCGCCGGCGGTGATGCCCCAGACAAAGGCATAGCTGCCCGCCAGCGCGGCCAGCGCGCGGGCGGTCATGGCCAGCGCGCGCGGGAAGGCGCGGCGCGATGGCAGGGATGAGGGACTGTCGTTCATTGGAATTCTTCGCAACGCGCGGCCTTCGTGGTGGTGCAATGGCATCGCACCACCACGAAGGCCGCTGCGTTTACATCTTCATGCGCACGGTGAACATGGCCGCGCGCGGCTGGCCCCAGATGTTGCCTTCGCGCGGGTTGTTGATCCGTGAGTAGTAGCTGCGGTCGAACAGGTTGGTCAGGTTCAGGTCCGCCGACACGTGCTTGTTGAAGTCGTAGCCGATCGCGGCATCGAACGTCGCATAGCCGCCGCGGCGCAGCGTGACCGCACCAATCGGCGCGGGGAACAGCGCGGTGTTCTGCACATGGCTGACCGCGGTCATGCCGCCACCGATGCGCCAGCGGTTGAAATCGCCGGGCAGGCGGTACATCGTCCACAGCTTGAACAGGTGCTTGGGGGCAATCGCCGAGAACGGCGTGTTGACCTGGCCGGTGCGGTTCTGCAGGTCCTGCGTGACGTTGAACGTATAGCCGGCGTAGATGGTCCAGCTCGGCGTGATGCGGCCGCTGGCTTCCAGCTCGAAGCCCTGGCTCTTGGTCTCGCCCTGCGACACGAAGAACGGATTGCTCGGATTGGTCGTGTTGATATTGTCGAGCGTGGCGCGACCGGTCTCGCGTACCTCGAACAGTGCCAGCGAGGTGTTCAGCGCGCCCTCGAAAAATTCGCTCTTGACGCCGACCTCGTACTGCTTGCCCTTGATTGGATCGACCAGGTTGCCGCTGGCGGTCAGGTACTCATCCTGCGGCTGGAAGATCTCGGCATAGCTGGCATAGGCCGACCAGTGTTCGGTGAAGTCGTAGATCAGCCCGGCGAACGGCGTGAACTTGGCGTTGATGTCGTCGCCCCGGGTCACGCTGGTGGTCGACGTGTACTGGCGCGCGCTGATGTCCCACCAGCTCAGCCGCCCGCCCAGCACCAGCGTCACCGGATCCGCCAGCGAGAAGCGCGCGTCGCCGTAGACGCCGTACTGCCTGGTCGTGGTGGTGATGCCTGTGCCATTGGGGGTGAAGGTTGGCTTGGCGAAGTCGCTGCGCGGGTTGAAGATGTTCACGACCTGCGAGAACGGCGAAATGGCATACCGGGGGTCGCGCCGTTCCGAATCGGAAAAATTGAAGCCGACCAGCGCCTTGTGCCGGCGCCCGAACAGCGAGAACGGCCCGTTGGCGTAGAGGTCGAAGCTGGTCTGCTCCTGCGTGTAGGTCTGCTTGGCCGCGAACAGCGTGGTCGTGTTCACGCCCGGGATCACCGGCGTATAGGCATAGGCCTGCTCGCGGTTCAGGCGGTTGTTCAGGTAGCGCAGCGCACCCTTGACCTGCCAGCCGCTGTCGAACTTGTGCTCCAGCTCGGCGAAGGCCGAGGTGGTATAGAAGTGGTCGCGGTTCCAGTCCGCGCCCAGGTAAGTCGAGCGCGGCACGTCGAGCAGGCTGGCCTGGCGCGTGACCGGGTTGAAGTAGGCCGGCAGCGTCCACGGCTGGCGGCCTTCCGAATCCTGGTAGCTCGCGCCGACCGTCACCAGCGTGCTGGGCGTGATGTCGTACTCGATCACGCCATAGAGCGCACTGGTGCGCATATTGGTCTTGTCGATGAACGAGTCCTTGTCCTGGAACGCGCCGGTGATGCGCGCGCGCAGCGTGCCGTCGGCATTGAGCGCGCCGCCGGCATCCACCTCGGCGCGGTAGTTGTTCCACGATCCCACCGACAGCGCGCCGCCGATCTGGGTATCTCGCGTCGGGCGCTTGCGCACCAGGTTGATCGCGCCGCCGGTCTTGCCCGCCCCGGCGAGCAGGCCCGACGGCCCCTTGAGCACTTCCACCCGCTCGATCATCGACAGGTCCGGCTGCACGGTGTTGCGCCAGTCATACTTGGTCGGCACGCCGTCCAGCATGAAGGTGTCGATCTCCAGCCCGCGCGAATAATAGATCGAACGCTCCTGGTCACGCTTTTCGACGAACACGCCGGTGGCCTGCATCATCGCGTCTTCCAGCGTGGTCAGGTTCTGCTCGCGGATGCGCTCGGCGTTGACCACGGTGACCGATTGCGGCACCTCGCGCGCGGTCAGCGGCACCTTGCTGCCAGCGGTAGTAGGCGGGTTGACGGGGTTTTCGCGGGCGCCGTTGACTGTCACCGCCGGCAGCGAAGGCTCCGGTTGCCGGGCGGGTCTGCCCGCGGGGGCCGGCTGCTCCGCCTGCGTTGCCGACGATGCCGAACCTGTCACGTTTTCCTGTCCGAAAGCCGACGCGCTGACCATCAGGCCAACGGCGGCCGGGATCCAGCGCATGGCAGCGCGGCACTGCACGGACCCATGCCTTGTTGCCCGCGCGCGTTCGGTCGCGCGTCTGTTGCTGTGTTTCATTTCCTTCTTACTCCCCTGCTCGGTTGTGAAAATCCAGGCCGTGGGACCCGGCTGGCCGCCTGGTCGCGGCCGCCGGTCCTCATATTGCTTTGTATGGGCGATACCTCAGTGCGTGCCGGCGTGCGCGACGCGCGCGGGGCGGCTGCGAGGCGGCTCGGCCTCCATGGCGCATGCCGCACCCGCCCGGTTGCCCAGCACGGCGGCCGCAATCTCCTGCGCGCGCACCGCCAGCACCGACAGCAGCGTGTCCGACAAGCCGTGCGTCGCTTCGCAGCAGCCCTGCAGGAATACGCCCGCCTGGCAGCCCGGCGCCATCTGCAGCCGGTAGTCGCGGTCGGCCTGGAAGCCCTTGGCGTCGTCCAGGTAGGACGCCAGCGGCGCCAGCAGCGACTGGTGCAGCTCGCGCCGGTAGCCCGTGGCGAGGATGACCGCGTCATAGCGCTGCAACTGATGCGCGCCATCGTCACGCCGCGCAATGTCCAGCCGCACGCCGTCGGCATCGGCCTCGGCATGGCGGGCCTCGCTGCCGGCCAGCAGGCGGTGGCGCACCTTGCCGGTGACCTTCTGCTGGTACAGCACCTCGTAAATGGCTTCGATCAGGTCGGTATCGACCACCGCGTAGTTGGTATTACCGAACTCGCGCAGCAGTTGCTCGCGCTCAGTCGCCTCGCGCGAGAACAGGTAGTCGATATAGCGCGGGTTGAAGATCTCGTTGACGAAGGGGCTGTCGTCGGCCGGCTTGAGCGCCGGCGCACGGCTGACCAGGTCGACCGCAATGCCGCCTTCGCGGCCATGCAGGTCCAGGAAAATCTCGGCGGCGCTCTGGCCCGAACCAATTACTGCCACGCGCCGCACGGGCGCTGTGCGCTCCAGCCGCTCCAGCGACTCGAGGTACGACGACGAATGGAACACCCGCGGGTGGCCGCGCAGCGGCACGAAGGCGTCCGGAATGCTGGGCGCGCCGCCGACGCTGACCACCACGTTGCGCGCGCGGCGCTCGGTCAGCGCCCCTTCCGCCGTGCGCGAGGTCACGCGCAGGCAGGCCAGATCGCCATTGCCGCCGGCGGGCTCGGGCGCGACCGAAACCACTTCCTCGCCGTAGTGACAGGCGTCGGCAAAATCACCCGCCACCCAGGACAGGTAGTCGTTGAACTCGTAGCGGCTGGGATAGAAGGTGCGGGTGTTGATGAAGTCCAGCAGCCGCTCGCGCTCGTGCAGGTAGTTGATGAAGGTATAGCGGCTGGCCGGATTGCGCATCGTGACCAGGTCCTTCAGGAACGAGATCTGCATGCGGCTGTTGTCGAGCAGCATATTGCCGTGCCAGACGAAGCCCGGTTTCTTCTCGACAAAGCCGAAGCGGAACGGTGCCTGCTGCGGCAGCATTTCTCGCAGGGCCACTGCCAGCGCGAGGTTGGAAGGCCCGAAGCCGATGCCCAGCAGGTCGAGCACGGGCCCTGCACCGGCATCGGTGCCGTGGGCGGCGAAGGTGGAAGCGGAATAGAGCATGGTCTCTCCTTGCGCGGCTGGCTCAGGCCGCCAGCGCGGTCGGTTCTGCACCGGACAGCTGCGCCTGCCCGTCGTCCTGCGGCACCCACAGGCGCTCGCCGAAGAAGCGTTCGCGCAGCAGCATCACCAGCATGGCGCGCTTGTGCGGGAAGTCGAAGGCCTTGACCTTGGCAAACCCGGAACGGTCCAGGTTGCGGATCTGCTGCACATGATCGATGCGGGGCTCGCCGACGATGCGCTGCGTGCGCGGGTCGTCCAGGAACATGTAGTGCATCAGCGACGGCAGCCAGGCGCTGATATACGCCTTGCCACGGATCTCGCCGTCGCCGATCAGCACGTGCCAGCCGCGGTCGAAGTCGTCGACGTCGTAGTAGGGGCCGATGCGGTTCTCCTTGGCCCAGTACACCTCGAAGTACGCGAACGGCTTGCCGTCCAGGCAGCCGATCAGCGGGATGGTGTGCGGGTCGGCCAGCTGCGCCGACAGGTAATCGCGATGCTTTTCCAGATCGCCTTCTTCCTCCCAGAACGCCGCCACGCGCGGATCGTTCATCCAGCCGTGGAAGCACGCCAGGTCGGCATCGAGATCGGCCACCCGCATCGAGAACACCTGGCCGAGCCACGGGATATGGCGTGCATAGACCTGGCCCGACGGCTTGGGCGCGCGCAGCGGATGGCGCCGGCCCTGGGTCATCGCGTATTGCAGCGGATAGTCGCGGCCCGAGGTGCCGGTGTGCCACAGCGCCGGCAGTTGCCAGAGCTGCTCGACGCGCGTCACCAGCTCGCCGCCGGCCGCGCGCGTGGCGCTGCCCTCGCGCAGCATTGCGTTGGCGATGGCATCGGGCAGGTCCAGCGCGATTGCCTGCGTCGCGGGGGTGCGCGCCAGCACCGCCTCGCAGGCGGCAAAGGTCGCCGCGCGCGCCAGCGGATGGACCGGGTCGGTATCGGCAAGTGCCAGCCGCGGCTGGGTGCCGGGCGTAAACTGCCAGGCCTGCAGCGGCGTGCCGTCGAGGCTTAGCTGCAGCGCGCAGCCATCCCAGCGGCTCTGCAGGGTGAGGCTCGTCGCGGACAACCAGGGCTGGCTCGCGATCGCGTGGGTCATCAAAGGCGCGGCATTGCTTTGCATGTGAACTGACTCCCTGTCTGTGTTGGCGCGCGTCATGCGGCGGCCTGATGGTCGGTCTGGCCGGCCGCGGCGGGGGCGGCGGCGCTGTCGGTGGCGCTGTCGGCGCGGATCACGCCGCTGTCGGCGCCGATCACGCGGTCGGCCACGTGGAAATAGCGGTCGTCATGGCTGACCGCGACAATGGTCTTGCCGCTGCGCTTGAGCTCCGGCAGCAGCGATTCATAGAAATAGGCGCGGAACACGGGATCCTGGTCGGCTGCCCATTCGTCGAGCAGCAGCACCGGGCGCGCCTCGACATAAGCCGCCAGCAGCGCCAGCCGCTTGCGTTGCCCCTGCGACAGCTGCGTGGTCGACAGCAGGTCATCGCGGATGGCGACCTTGTGGTCCATGTGCAGCCGCTTCAGGAAAGCATTGGCCACCGCGGCGTCGAAGCGCCCGTCCGGGCCGACCAGCCGCGCGAACAGATGGGCGTTGGAGAACACCGTGGCGAAATGGCTGCGATACCAGGGCAGCTCGGCGGTGCCCACCGGCCGGTCGCCGAGCGCTATGCTGCCGGCGCTCGGCTGGTACAGGCCCGCCAGCAGCTTCATCAGCGTGGACTTGCCGCTGCCGTTGCCGCCGACGATAAAGACCGTCTCGCCGGCGGACAGCGTCAGCGACACGGGGCCGAGGCGGAAGCCGCGCTCGTCGCCCTGGCCGGGATAGTCGTAGCGCACGTCCTGCAGCGTGATCAGCGGCGTGCCCGGCGCGGGCGGTGCAGCGGCGGTATTGGTCGAATGCAGCGCGAAATCCTCCGTGTACGGCGCCAGCCGCAGCGTCTCGATCTTGCGCAGCGCGACGTTGCCGGTCATCAGGATCGGCAGCGTGCCGACCAGGTCGTTCAGCGGCATGCGCAGGAACATCAGCACCAGCACGAAGGCGGTGATGCGCTCGCGCCCAATACCCAGCGCATCGCCGGCGATAAAGATCGCGCACGCCACCCCCAGAATCAGCGTCGCGGTGAACGACAGGCTCAGCACCCAGTAGCGGTCGGCGCGCACCTCATGTGCGCGCGCAAACTCCGCGGCGGGCTCGAAGTCGCGCTGGTAGAAGCTCTGCTTGCGCCAGGCATTGAGCGCCAGTTCGTAGCGGCCATCAATCGCGCCCTGGTAGCCGGCGTAGAGCCGGTCGTCGGTATCGCGCACCGCCTTCATCAGGGTGCGCATGCGCAGCACCCAGCGCTGCGCCAGCAGCACGCCTGCGCCCAGCACTGCGGCACCGAGCACGAACAGCTGCCACGACAGCCAGCCCAGGTACAGCAGCCCGCCCAGCACCAGCACGCCGTTGTAGAACACGAACGGCACGCGGTTGAAGGCCATGCCGATCGAGGCGATGTCCTTGGTCAGCGTGGCATAGACGGTCGGGCCGCCGATCGCTTCCAGGCGCTCCACGTCGGTATCGAGCACGCGCTTGAGCATGCGCAGCCGCATGTCGTACACCACGCGGTGGCCCAGCGCGGTCAGCAGCGCCTGCGAGCCGAAGCCGCAGCCGAACAGCACCGCCAGCAGGCCCAGCAGCACGCCGATGCGCCCCGCTTCCAGCGCCGCCGGCGCGGCGATCATGCGGTTGATCTCGGCAATCAGCGCGATGCCGGCGAGCGCGCTGCAGGTGCCCGCGGCCAGCGCCAACAGCAGGAGGCCGCCGAAGCGGCGGCGCAATGAGAGGAACAGATTCACAGGGCCTCCAGCAGATCGTTCATGAAGGCCAGGTCGGCGTCGGCATCGCGCCGGCCGGCCTGGTCGATCGCCGCGGCCATGTCGCGCAGCACGGGCGCAGCGAACAGCGCCGGCAGCGCCAGTTCGCAGGCCATCTGCTCGCGGATGCGGGTCTGCAGCCGCACCAGCAGCAGCGAATGGCCACCCAGCAGGAAGAAATCGTCGTCGGCTCCGGCCTGGGCCACGTCCAGCACCGCGCACCACAGCGCCGCCAGTTCATGCTCGGTCGGCGTCGATGGTGCCGCCGCCGCGCGCGGCGCGGCCGGCTCGGGCAGCGCCTGGCGGTCGACCTTGCCGTTGGCGTTGAGCGGCAGCGCATCGAGCCGCGTCAGGCTGGACGGCACCATGTAGCCGGGCAACTGCTCGCGCAGGCGCGCGAGGATGGCGTCGTCCGAGTCATCGCCAGCCGTGGCGGCCACGTAGTACGCGCACAGCCGCGCCATCCCGTCGGGACCCTGCCGGGCCACACAGACTGCCTGGCTCACCTGCGGGCACGCGCTCAGCGCCGCCTCGACCTCGCCCGGTTCGACGCGGAAGCCGCGCACCTTGACCTGGTGGTCGCGCCGGCCGAGGAACTCGACAATGCCGTCGACACGCTTGCGCGCCAGGTCGCCGGTCCGGTACAGCCGGTCGCCCGCCATGGCGCCCGGCGTGCCGGGCGCGAACGGGTTGGGCACGAAGGCCGCGGCGGTTCGGGCTGGATCCTCGGCATAGCCGCGCGCCAGCCCGGCGCCGCCGATGTAGAGCTCGCCGGCCACGCCCGGGGGCACCGGTTCGAGCCGCGCGTCCAGCACGTAGAGCTGGTTGTTGGCGATGGGCCGGCCGACCGGCGCGACCGCCCACGCGGGAGCGCCCTCGGCCGCCAGCGCATGCGCCGCGGACCAGACCGTGGTCTCGGTGGGGCCATAGACGTTGCAGACCTGCGCGCCCCTGGCCAGCAGTGCCGTGGCCAGCTCGCGCCCCAGCGCCTCGCCGCCGCACAGCACGCGCAGCCCCTCCCATGGCGGCGAGGCTTGCGTCACCAGCATCTGCCAGGTCGCGGGCGTGGCCTGCATCACGGTGATGCCGTGCGCGGACATCAGCGCCGCCAGCCGCGCCGGGTCGCGCGCATCGTCGCGCGTGGCGATCACCACGCGGGCGCCGCTGGCCAGCGGCAGGAACAGCTCCAGCCCCGCGATATCAAAGCCGAGCGTGGTCACCGCCAGCAGCCGGTCGCTGCCGTCCATCGGCACCACCGGCGTCATCGCCCGCAAGAAGTTGGCAAACGCGCCGCGCGAAATCTGCACGCCCTTGGGCGTGCCGGTCGAGCCGGAGGTGTAGAGCGTGTAGGCCAGTTGTGCCGGATGGCATGGCTCAGCCGGCGGCGTATCGGGGGCCGTGCTCCAGGGCGGCGTGTCGCCGTCGACCAGCACCACCGCGCCGCTGTCGCCGAGCGCGGCGCGTGTAGCGGCGCTCGCCAGGATCAGGCGCGCACGGGCATGGCCGAGGATGTGGGCATTGCGCGCGGCCGGATGGTGAGCGTCGACCGGCAGGTAGGCGGCGCCCGCCTTCAGGATGCCGAGCAGCACTGCCACCAGCGCGGGCGTGCGCGGCAGGCACACGCCGACCAGCGCCTCGGCGCCGACTTCCTGCGCGGCCAGCCAGTTCGCGATGCGGTTGGCGGTCGCTTCCAGCCCGGCATAGGTCAGGCTCGAGGCGCCGTCCGTCACCGCAATGGCATCGGGCGTGGCCGCGGCGGCGCGCGCGATCCGTGCGACCACGTCGTCGGCCGGGTCGAGTGCAAGGCCGGTGTCGTTGCCGTCGGCCAGCGTCCGGGCCTGCTCGCCTTCATCCATCAGCGGCAGTGCTTCGAGCGGCGTCTCGGGCGCGGCCAGCATCGCGCCGAGCAGGTGTTCATAGTGCCGCGCCATCCGCTGGGCCGTGGCCGCGGTGAACAGCGTGGCGTCGTATTCCAGCGTAGCCGACACGCGCGTGGCGCTGGCGTGCAGGTCGAGCGTGACGTCGAACTTGGCGCTGTCGTCGGGCACCGGCAGTGCGCTCGCCTGCAGGCCGGGCAGCGTGAAGGCGGCGGGCTCGCCCATCTGCAGGTTGAACATCGCCTGGAACACCGGCGTGCGGCTGGGGTCGCGCGACGGCGCCAGCCTGTCGACCAGCAGTTCGAACGGCAGGTCGGCGTGGTCCAGCGCGGCGCGCGCATCGTCGCGGACCTGCTGACACAGCGCGTGGCCGCTCAGGCCGGGCGTCAGCCGGGCGCGATAGACCTGGGTATTGATGAAGCAGCCGACCAGTTCGTCCAGCTCTTCATGCGTGCGGGCTGCGTTGGGCACGCCCACGGCAAAGTCGGACTGGCCGCTGTGGCGCGCCAGCAGCGCCTGCCATGCGGCCAGCAACACGGCGAACGGCGTGAGCCGGCCACCCCGACCCGTGCCACCAGCGCAGTAGCTGCGCAGCGCTGCCACCACGTCGTCCGACAGCGTCCAGCGGACGCGCCCGCCCTTGCCTGCCGGCCGCGCCGGGCGCGGGGCATCGAGCGGCAGTTCCAGCGCGGGAATGCCAATGCCCAGGCGGTCCGCGCAGCGTGCCACCGCGGCATCGAGCGCAGGGCCATCGAGACGCTCGCGCTGCCAGGCAGCGTAGTCGGCGTACTGCACCGGCAGCGGCGTCCAGCCCGGCTCGCTGCCATTGACGGCCGCGGCATAGGCCCGCGCGAGGTCGCGCGCCAGGATCGGGTTGGACCAGCCGTCCGAGACGATGTGGTGCATGGCCAGCACCAGCACGTGGGCGCCATCCTCCAGCCGGGCGACGGTGACGTGGAAAGGCGCGGCGGCGTGCAGGTCGAGTACGCGCGCCGACTCGCGGCGCAGCTGCGCATCGAGCTCGCCTGCGGGCAGGTCGATCCATTGCACGGCCGGCGGCGCGTTGTCGACGATCTGCCGGGGCTCGCCGTCACCGGTCGAGAAACGGGTACGCAGTACCGCATGGCGCGCCGTCACCTGCGCCAGCGCCTGCTCCAGCGCCGGAGCCGACAGCGGGCCCTGCAGGCGCCAGGCGCGCACCAGGTTGTACGCGGTGCTGTCCGGCGCGTAGCGCTGCAGGAACCACAGGCGCTGCTGCGCGAACGACAGCGGCGCGGGGTCTTGCGAGGCGCGCGCACGGATCGTCAGGTCGGGCATAGGCTGCGTCATTGGGTCTCCTCGGGAGCCACGAGGCAGCCATTGCTGGCCTGGCTGCCACCGCGCGCACGGCCTTGCCGCGCGAACGGCAAGGCCAGGACCGCCCCGCAGCCGCGGCCATGCTGCGACTGACTGGCAAGGGGGCGCCCAGGTGCGAGATTGTCTTTACAAAGCGAATTGCGAATATACCTGATAATCATTCTCATTTTCAACAAAGAAAAGGCGTTGACTGCATATCCGCAACGCCGTACGGGGCTGCCTCTTGTTTCCGTTACCGATCCTGCTTGCACTGTTTCCCGAGCCGCTGCGTCACTACGCCGAGGCCGTACGCATCGGCCCCACGACGTCCGATGACGTCATGCCCGCCGCGCTCATGTCCGCGCCGGCGGGCCGTGCCCCACTACGGCAGGCGCTTCACGCCATGGCCGTCCACTACGGTGGCGACGATGCGCGCGTGGCCGGCTCGGTCTGGGCGCGGCATTGCTTCTCCGCGCTGCTGCCTGGCACGGTGGCCGCCGCGGCGCTGGCGCACCACGTGCTGCCCTTGCGCGACACGGCCATCCGGCCCGATCGGCACGGCCGCGCCGTGACGTTGCTGCTGCCACACGCTGGCCAGAGGTTTGCCGGCGCGCCGCCGCAGCAGCGTTACGGCGCCCTGCTGGACGACCTGCTGGCACCGCTGATCGAAGCACTGGCAGCGGCAAGCGGCGCGTCGCCGCGCCTGCTGTGGGCCAATGCCGGCGCTGTCGTCGCCGAGGTATTGCGCCACGCGCCCGCCCTGCTGCAGCCGGATATGCCGGCCACGGACGCCACGCTGGCGGCCGACGCGGCCTGGCTGATGGACACCCGCACCCGCCCCGACGGCCGCGACAACCCGCTGCATGCGCCGATGCGCGCGCACCGCGTGACGCAGGACGGCACCACCACCACGCTGTGGCTGCGCCGGCTGTGTTGCCTGCGCTACCGCTTGCCGGCCTTCACGCTGTGCGGCGACTGCCCGCGCCGCCTGCTGCGGTAAAGCCGTCGGCACCTAGGCCGCCAGCGCGCTGGCGCTGCCGTGCTCCACGCGCACCGGCACTTCGCCCAGCGTGGCGCCGGCCAGCGCCGGCAGCGCCAGCAGGATCGCCACGCACTGCCGGGTCAGTTCCTCCGCCGCGCTGTCGTCGAGCGCCGCCGTGTCGTACTCCACGCGCAGCGTCAGCGTTTCACGCGGAATCACGATGGCCGTTACCGGATAGCTCATCTGTCCGCGGTTATCGACATCGCTGAAGCGCAGCACGCCGCGCTGGGTTTCCCGCAGCGTGCTGTCGACCGGGTAGTTCTCGTAGATCAGCATGGTGTCGAACGGCGTGCGCGTGGCATCGTCGCTGCCGGCCGCCCAGCTCTGCAGCCACGCCGGCGGCGCATGCTCGATCTCGCGCAGCGCCAGGTTGTCGGCCTGCAGCGCCGGCAGCCAGTCGGCCACGCGCAGCGAGTCGGGCAGCGCCTGCACCAGCGGCAAGGTACTCGCGAGCAAGCCCATGATGTCTTCGATGCCGGGCAACTCCGCCGAACGGCCCGAGCCCACCACGGCCATCCCCACCGTGCGCGCACCGGTGGCCTGGCGCAGCGCCAGCATCCATGCTGCCTGCACCAGCGTGTTGACGGTGACGTGCTGGCGGCTGGCGAAAGCGGCCAGCGTGCGCAGCGCATCGGCCTGCACCACGTGCTCCACCGCCCGGATCTGCTGCCCGCGCCGTGCCGGCGCGACCTCGCACGTGATGCGCACCGGTTGGCGTGCCAGCGGCGCCAGGCGCTCGCGCCAGCGTTGTTCAGGATCGGCGCCCAACTGCGCCTGCTGCCACGCCACGTAGCGGCGCAGCGACACCGCGGGCTGGGCCGGCTGCTCGCCGTCGTAGCCGCGCAGCACCTCGCCCAGCAGGCGCGACATGCTCCAGCCGTCCAGCAGCAGGTGATGCCAGGTCCAGAGGAAGCGCCAGCTGTGGTCGCCGATGCGCACCAGCGTCAGCCGCATCAGCGGCGCCTGGCCCAGGTCGAAGCCCTCGCGGAACTCGGCCTCGCACAGCGCCTGCCATTGGGCATCGTCGACGGCTGCGGCCGGGCGATGGCTGCGCTCGCGCCAGTCGTGGTGCCTGACCGGCAGCGTGGCCTGCGTGGGCACCACCAGCAGCGGCTCGGCCTCCATGCCCGCGCCCGCTTGCAGCCACGCCACCCGGGCCCGCAGCACCGGATGCCGCCGCACCGCGTCCTGCCACGCCGCGACCATGCGTTCCACGTCGAGCCCGTCCATGGTGGCCTGCACCTGCACGGTATAGGCCGGCGAGCCGGGATGCCGCGCGCCGTGCCGGATCATGCCGCGCTGCATCGGCGTGGGCCGCCAGATGTCCTCGATCTCGTCGGCACGCAGCGCGAGCGCATCCAGTTGCAGCTGCGACAGCGCGCTGGCCGGCACATCGGAGGGCGTCAGCCGCGTCACGGCCTGCGCCACGCAATGCCCGACCACCTCGCGCAGCGACTGCGCGATGCGCGCCATCAGCGCTTCGATGGTGGCCTCGCGGAACTGCGCGCCGCTGTAGGTGCAGCGGAACTGCAGGCGGCCGCCCTGGATCCGGCCGTCGAACGCCAGCGGCGCCGGCAAGGGGATGTCGTCGGAGACGCCACGACCGGTATCCTCCGCGGCGGCCTGCCAGCTGCCTTCGCCAAGGCTGCCGTCGAACTGGCCGAGGTAGTTGAACAACACCTGCGGCGCGCACGGCGGCAGCGCCGCAGGCGCGAGAGCGCTGAGCACGCCGTACCCCAGCCCTTGGCGCGGCACCGCGCGCAGCGCTTCCTTGACGCCGGCGATGGTGTCGCCAACGTCCGCAACGCTCGCCAGCCGGACCGGCCAGACGCTGGTGAACCAGCCCACCGTGCGGCTGAGATCGAGCGCGCTGCCGGCCGCCTCGGCTTCGCGGCCGTGGCCTTCCATGTGGATGCGGATGTCGTCGCGGCCAGCAAAGGCGCACAGCGCGCGCGCGAAGCCCGTCAGCAACAGGTCGTTGACGCCGGTGCGGTAGGCGGCATGGGCACGCCGCAGCAAGGCGTCAGTCGTGGCCGCGTCCAAAGCAAAGCTTGCCGTGCGGGGGCGCGCCGGTTCACCGCCCGGACCATCGCATGGCAATGACATCTGGTCGCGCGTGACGGTGCGCCAGTATTCGGCCTCGGGCGCGAACATGTCGCGCGCCGGCCCTGCCAGCGTGCGGCTCCATGCGGCATAGCTGGCGCCCACCGGCGCCAGCGCTGGCACCTGTCCCGCCAGCCGGGCGGCGTAGGCGGCCTGCAGGTCTTCCAGCACGATGCGCCATGACACGCCATCCACCACCAGGTGATGGCAGACCAGGAACAGCCGCTCGCTGCCATCGGCGACGCGCAGGTGCAGCGCGCGCAGCAGCGGGCTGCGGGCGATGTCCAGCCGGTCCTGCTCCGCATCGCAGGCAGCGGTGATTGCCGTGGCGTCCGGCACGTCGATGGTCGTCAGTGCGACCGCGGCCCCGGCCTCGGCGACGGCCTGCTGACGCCAGCCTTGGTCCGTGCGAGTGAAGCGGTAGCGCAACGCGGCATGGTGGCCGGTGACGTCCTGCAGCGCGGCCTGCAATGCCGGTGCGTCGATGGCCGACTGCGGGCGCAGCAGCACCGACTGGTTGAAGCGGTTGCGGCTGGCCTCGGCCAGCGGCTGCCCGAGAAAGGCCGCCTGCACCGGCGTCAGCGGCGCCGCGCCAGCGTCATCGTGGGCCGCATCCTGCGCCGTGCCACCCACGCGCTCCGCCACCCGCGCCAGCGCGGCCACCGTCTGGTGCTCGAATACCTGGCGCGGCGTCAGCCGCCAGCCCTGCAAACGGGCGCGCGCGACGATCTGCAGGCTCAGGATGGAATCGCCGCCGAGCGAGAAGAAGTTGTCATGCAGGCCCACCTGCGCGATGCCGAGCACGTCTGCCCACACGGCCGCCAGCATCCGCTCCGCCGCGGACACCGGCGCGGCGTAGGCGGTCTCGGCCTGCCACTGCGGTTCCGGCAGCGCGCGCCGGTCCAGTTTGCCGTTGGGCGTGACCGGGAGGCTGTCGAGCTGCAGGATCGCGGCCGGCACCATGTAGTCGGGCAAAGCCGCCGCGAGCGCCGCGCGCAGGGCCTCGCACGATGCCGCGCCCTGCTGCGCCACGACGTAGCCGACCAGCCGCGTGCCGGCGGAGGTCTCGTGCGGCAGCACCACCACTTGCCGAACGCCGGGCTGCGCCAACAGGCGCGCCTCGATCTCGCCCAGTTCGATGCGGAAGCCGCGGATCTTCACCTGGTGGTCCTGCCGGCCGAGGTATTCGATGCAGCCGTCGGGCTGCCAGCGCACCAGGTCGCCGGTGCGGTAGAGCCGTCCACCGGGCGCGCCAAACGGATCGGGAATAAAGCGGTCTGCCGTCATGCCGGCGCGGCCCAGGTAGCCGCGCGCCAGCCCTTCGCCGCCGAGATAGAGTTCGCCCGGCACGCCCACCGGCACCGGTTCCAGCCGGCTGTCCAGCACGTACGCGCTGCGCGCCCCCACCGGCCGGCCGATCGGCGCATAGGCGCCGGTGACCTGGGCTTCCGCGTCAGCGGCCCTTGCCTTCCACACCAGCGGCGTCACCACCGTCTCGGTCGGGCCATAGCCGTTGATGATGTGCTGCGGCCGCAGTGCCTGCGTCAGGCGGGCCACGCCCGCCCGGGGCATGGCTTCGCCACCGAAGGAATACAGCCACAGCGGCGGCGGATCGCCCTGCGACTCGGCCCAGGCCGCGAGCTGGTGCAGGTAGCGCGGCGGAAAGCCCGCGTGCGTGACCGCATGGCGGCGCAGCGCGGCGTAGGTCTGCTCCACGCTCCACAGCGTGTCGTCACGCAGCACGATGCTGGCGCCGCTGGCCAGCGGCACCATCCAGCGCTCATGCGCGCCGTCGAAGCTGAACGACAGGAAATGCAGTTCGCGGCTGGTGGCCGTGATGTCGTAGCACTCGGCGGTGGTGACCACGTGCATTGCCAGCGGGCCGTGCGCCACCGCGACGCCCTTGGGCTTGCCGGTCGAGCCCGAGGTGTAGATGACGTAGGCAAGCTGCGCCGGGTGCACGGCAATTTCGGCATCGTGTTCGGGCCAGGATACGTCGGCGTCGTCATCGACCAGCAGCACCGGCAGGCCTTCTGCCACCGGGAAGGACTCGCGCAGCGCGCGCTCGGTCAGCAGCAGTTGCGGGGCGGCGTCCTCCTGCATGTCCAGCAGGCGCCGCGCCGGATAGGTTGTATCGAAGGGCACGAAGCAGCCGCCAGCCTTCAGCACCGCCAGCAGCGCCACGATCATGCGCGGCGAACGGCCCAGCGCCACGCCGACGCGGCTCTCGGCGCCAATACCCTGCGCGACCAGCCGGTGCGCGAGCCGGTTGGCCTGGCGGTTCAACTCGCCGTAGCTGAGCGTGGCATCGCCGAACAGCACGGCCGGGGCCTCGGGCACGCGGCGGGCCTGGCCCGCCACCTGCACATGTACCGGCACGAACGGCGGTGCCGCGCAGCCGGGTTCGCTCCAGCGGGCCAGCGCGTCGCGTTCGGCATCCCCCAGCAGCACCGCTGCGGCGGACGTCGTGGCGGGATCGGTAGCGAACGCCTGCAGCAGGCGCCCATAGTGCCCCGCCATGCGCGCCACGGTGGCGGCATCGAACAGATCGGCGGCATAGGCGATCCGGCCGAAAAGGCTGCCATCGGGCAGCTCGGTGGTGGCCAGGCTGAGTTCGAAACGCGCGGTCGTCACCGGCAGTTCCAGCGACGTAACGCGCAGCCCCTTCAGCTGCGGCACCGCCGCAGCGCCAGCGGCGCGATGGTCGAAGGTGACGTTGAACAGCGCCGGCTGCGCCAGGCTGCGGCCGGGCTGAAGCGCTTCCACCAGCAGGTCGAACGGCAGCGCCTGGTGCTCCTGGTCCGCCGCTGCCTGCCGCGCCAACCGCGGCAGCAGCTCGGCAAACGGCTCGTCTGGCGCCACCTCGGCGCGCATCACCTGCATGTTGACGAAGCAGCCGACCAGCGCCTCGGTCTCGCTGCGTTGCCGGTTGGCCACCGGCACGCCGATGCAGATATCGGCCTGTCCGGTGTAGCGGTTCAGCAAGACCGCATAGGCGGCCAGCAGCGCCATGTTGAGCGTGGCCTGATGCGCGCCGGCAAGCGTGCGCAGCGCCGCGGCCACGTCGGCCGGAATGACGAAGGTGTGCTCGGCGCCCGCGCCGGTACGCGCCGCGCGGCGTGGCCGGTCGGCCGGCAGATCGAGTGCGGCGCCGGGCGCATCGCCCAGGCGTTCACGCCAGTAGCCGAGCTGGCGCTCGGCTTCGCCGGCGTCCATCCAGTTGCGCTGCCACGCGGCAAAGTCGGCGTACTGCACCGGCAGCTGCGGCAGTTCGGCCGGCGTGCCGGCGGCTTCGGCCGCGTAGCAGGCGGCCAGCTCGGCGACCAGGCGCACGATCGAGGCGCCATCGGCGACGATGTGGTGCAGCACCACTACCAGCACATGGGACTGGACGCTCTCGCGGATCAGCGCGACGCGCCACAGCGGTCCTGCGGCGAGATCGAACGGCGCGTGGGCAATGCCGTCGATGGTGGTGTCCAGGCCGGCGGGATCGGCTTCCATCTCGACGAATGGCGGCGGCAGGCTGTCGTGCACCTGCTGGCGCGCCACGCCGGCAGCGTCGGTTGGATAGGTGGTGCGCAGCACCTCATGGCGCGCACCGATGCGATCGAACGCACGGCGCAGTGCTGCGGCGTCGAGCGCCCCTTCGAGCCGGTATGCGCCCGGCATGTGATAGGCGGTGCCGGCCGGATCGAGCTGCTGCAGGAACCACAGGCGTTGCTGCGCGTACGACAGCGGCAGCGCTTCGCTGCGCGGCGCGGGCACGATCGGCAGCGTGGAGAAGGCCACGCCTTTGTCGTGCAGCGCGGCCAGGAACGCCGTGCGCTGCGCTGGCGCCAGCCGGGCAAAGCGCGCGGCGACCTGCGCGTGCGCGGTATTCAGTGCATCTGACATGGGAGCGGTATCACGGTCAATGGATATCGGGGAGCGCTCAGGCGGCCACGGCAGCCTGCGGCGCCGCATTCAGCGCGGTGAGCGCGCGCGCGTCGAGTTCGCCCGCCGTCTCGCCGTGTTCACGCACGGCCGCGGCCAGCGCGTGGGCGGTCGGGTGGTCGAACACCACGCCCGGCGCGATCTCCACCTGCAGGCGCCGGCGCAGCCGCGCCACCAGCTTGATCACCAGCAGCGAATGGCCGCCGAGCGCGAAGAAGTCGCCGTGCGGGTCGACCCGCTCCTGCTCCAGCAGTTCGGCCATCAGCGCGCAGACCAGGGTCTCCACGGCATCCGCGGATGCCGTGGCAGCTTGCGGCGCCGCTGCGGCAATGTCGTCCGGCGATGCGGCCAGCGTGCGCAGCGCCGTGCGGTCGGTCTTGCCGTTCGGCAGCCGCGGCAGCGCAGGCAGCGCGATCAAGCGCGACGGGACCATGGCGTCGGGCAGCATGGCGGCAAGCGCGCGCCGCAGCGCATCCGTGTCGGCGGAGCCGGCCGATGCCGGCACGATGAACGCGCACAGCACGGCTGCGGCGCCGGGGCCGGGCGCGGCACAGACCGCAGCCTGCGCCACCGCCGGTTGGGCCAGCAACGCGGCCTCGACTTCCGCCGGCTCGACGCGGATGCCGCGGATCTTGACCTGCTGGTCGGCGCGGCCCAGCAGTTGCAGGCCGGCGGGGGTGGCGCGCGCCAGGTCGCCGGTGCGGTAGAGGCGCTGCCCTGCCGCGAACGGGTCGTCGACAAACGCGGCGGCGTCCAGGTCCGGGCGGCCGAGGTAGCCATGCGCCAGTTGCGGACCGCCGACGTAGAGCTGCCCGGCCACGCCGGCCGGGACCGGGCGCAGGGCATCGTCCAGCAGCCGCACGCGCGTCGCGCCCAGGGCCCGGCTGAGCGGCGCCGTGGCGGCGGGCCACGCCGGATCCTCCGCGCCGACCGCGTGGACCATGACGCCGATGGTGGTTTCGGTCGGGCCGTAGTGGTTAAAGATCCGGCAGTCCGGCGCGTGGCGGCGCAGCCCCTGCACCAGGCTGGCGGGCAAGGGCTCGCCGCCCAGGATCACGGTGGCGGGCACGGCCGGTGCATCCGTTTCCAGCAGCGCCGCCAGATGCGACGGCACGATCTTGATGGCGTCGACCTCGCGTCCACGCAGGTAACGAGCGAAGGCGGCGGGATGCGCCATGTCGTCATCGCTGGCCACCGCCAGGCACGCGCCCTGCCACAGTGCTGCGAACAGCGTGGTGTTGCCAAGGTCGGCCGCGACCGACGACGTCAGGCCGAGCCGCCGGCACGACGCCAGCGACAGCGCCTCGCACACCGCCGCGGTGTAATGGCTGATCTGCCGGTGGCCGACCACCACGCCCTTGGGCTCGCCGGTGGAGCCGGAGGTGAAGAGCACGTAGGCGGCGTCTTCCTGTGCGCTGGCAAATTCGCCATCAACCTGTGCGGTCTTGGCCAGCAGCGCATCGGCACGGATCACCGTGGCGTTATCGTGGGCAGCCTGCTGCGCGATGGTCAGCACCGGCGCCGACTGCGCCAGCACGCTGCGGCGGCGCGCCTGCGGCCACGCCGGGTCGAGCGGCACATAGGCCCCGCCCGCGGCCCATACCGCCAGCAGGCTCGCCACTAGCGCGCCGCTGCGCGGCAGCGCCAGCGCCACGCGCGTGCCAGGGCCGACGCCAAGCGCGCGCAGCCGTTGCGCGGCGCCTTGCACGGTGCGCTGCAGGCCGGCGTAGTCGAGCACCAGGTCCGCGGCATCGAGCGCGGGTGCATCCGGTGTCTGCCGGGCATGCTGCGCGATGCGTGCGAGCAGGGTCTGCCCCGCATCCACGGGCGTTTCGCCCGTCCAGCACTGCGGCACGCGCAAGGTATCGTCGGCAGGCCATGACAGCGATTCCAGCGGCGTGTCGAGCGCCGCAGGCAAAGTGCCGATCAGTGCCGCCAGATGCGCCAGCACCCACTGCGCGACGCGCGGATGCAGGACGCCTGCGCGCGCATGCAGCGCGAGCGCCGCCATGCCCTGCCCGTCATCGAGTGCCTCGCACACCAGGTCGAATCCGGCCCATGCCGGGCTGGACATCGCCACGCCGGCGGGCGGCAGCGGTGCTACCGCAAACCCGATACGGGGCGCGGCCTCCCCGGGCTGCCAGGCTTCCTGCCACGCGGCGTGGCTGTCGAGCGCGGGCAGCCAGGCGCGCCAGTGCTCGGCCACGCTGCGCTGCGCGTCCCAAGCCACGCTGACCGGCAGCGCCTTGACGAATACGCCGGCGGCATCGGCCATCACGTCGTAGTCGCGGCGGCAATCATGCAGCCAGGCACCGCTGAACACCGGCTGCGCGCACAGGCGCGCCAGCACGGTCCACCAGGCCGCCTGCACCACGCGCTCGGGCGTGGTGCCGAACTGTCGTGCCGATGCGGCCAGCGCCTGCCGGTGCGCGCCATGCAGCGTGTGGCGCCAGGTGTCGCTACCTTGCGCGGCGGCGCTTCCTGCCAGCGCATCGGGGATGCGCAGCGGGGCCGGCAGGCCGGCGGCCTGCGCCTGCCAGTACGCGCGGCCGGCGCTGCCGGTGCCGTCTTCGCCCAGGCGCGCGCCTTGCTGCCAGTCGGCGTATTGCGCGTATTGCAGCGGCAATTCCTCATCGCCATCGATCCGTGCCGGCGCATCCAATGCATCGCGCATGTTTTCGGCAAGCTTCAGCACGGTGCCGCGGTCAGCCGCCAGCGGACTAACCAGCAGCCACAGGGTGGCGCCGCCCGCGGGCAGAGGGCTGATGCAGGCGCGCAGTACGTCGCCGGTGGCCGGGTCGAGCGCAGGCAGCGACGGCGCATCGCCGGGCGCGGCGATGGCCGTGGCGGCACCGTTGGTGCCCGCCTGCGGCACGCAGGCCACCAGCTCGTTGCCATTGTCAATATATGCGGTACGCAGCGACTCGTGCCGCACACGCAGCGCCCCCAGCGCGGCATCCACCGCGGCAGGGTCGGACTGCCCGTGCAGAGCGATCCGCGCCACATGCGCGCGCGGCCCCGGCGTGTCGCGCCATTGCTGCCATGCGGCCTGTTGTTCGGGTGTCGGGGTCCAGGCGGACTGCAGCTCAGGCATCGGCGTTCTCCTGCGGCACCGCGGCGGCATTGCCGTCGGGCTGGGTGCGGTCAAACATATCGCCCATCGCGACGACGATCTTGCGCGGGCCTTCATAGGGGTCGCGGGCGTGCGCGGCCAGCATGTTGTCGAGCATCACCACGTCGCCGCGCTGCCAGTCGAAGCGCACGGCGCAGGCCTCGTACAGTTCGCCTATCAGCTTCATCGCCTCGTCGGGAATCGGCGTGCCGTCGCCGAACATCACATGGCGCGGCATGCGTTCCAGCCCCACCATCTCGAGCAGGTCTTCACGCACGTCTTCCTCCAGGCACGACACGTGGTGCAGCTGCACCTGGTTGAAGAAGCTGCGCTCGCCGGTGACCGGGTGGCTGACGATGGCCGGGCACACCGTGCGGGTCTGCAGGATGTCGCCGTCCAGCCAGCGGCAGTCGATGCCGGCGGCGCGGCATCGCGCTTCCACTTCAGCGCGGTCCTCGGTCTTGTAGAAGTCGCGCCAGTCCACGTCCAGCCGTGGCGTGAAGGTGCGCACATACATGAGCTGCCGGCTGGCGAACTCGGCGGCCAGCGCGGGCGGCAGGCGGCGCAGCAGTTCGCGGCAGTCGACGATGGGGGTGGCGCCGCCGATGGCGGAAGGCAGCTCGCAATAGAACCACTGCTTGCGCGGCCAGCGCTCCAGGTGCGCGCTTTCGTTGTGGTACAGGATCATCTGGCGCTCGGGGTACGGCGTGGAGCGGTAGGTGTTGCGGCCGCCCTCCTTCTTGGGCAGGTCGCCGTAGCTGCCGTACAGGCCGGGATGCATCGCTTCGGCAAAGGCCTCGAAGGCCTGCGGCGTGGGGAGGTCGAAGCCGCGGAAGACGATGCCCGCGTGTTTATGCAGGGTGTCGGCGATCAGCCCGCGCGCCCGGGCGGCCCAGGCGACGGGATCCAGGCCGGGCGCCGCCGGCTCGATCACGATGGGAAAGACCTCACCGGCCCGCAGCGGGCGCAGCCGCACCTGGCTGGCCGGGTCGGCGGCGGACGGAACCGGAGTGGCGGGAGCGAGGGTGGCCGGGCGCGGCCGCGCCAGCGATTTGAGCTGGTCGAGCTTGGCCGCCATGCGTTGGCTGGTTTCCATGTTTCGGGACTCCTCGGGTTTCGGTTGGGTCGGGCGCGCGGCGCCCGGGACAAGTTCGGTGACGTGGTCGACGGGCTGGTCCGGCGCGCGCAGCAGCGCGTCCAGCGTGGCCAGCCACTCGCTGGCAAAGCGCGCCACCGTGGTCCGCTCGAACAACGCTGTGGCGAACACCCAGTCGCCGCGCAGCGCTGCGGCTCCCTGCCCGCCCTCGGGCTCGAGGAACAGCGCCATGTCGAACTTGGAATTGCGCTCCACTGGCGGCAGCATGTCGGCCTGCACGCCGGGCATGGCGAGCTGCCCGGCCGGCGTGTTCTGCAGCACGAACAGCGCCTGCACCAGCGGGTTGCGGCTGCGGTCGCGCGGTACGCCGGCGGCTTCGACGATGCGGTCGAACGGCAGGCCGTCATGCTCGAACGCGGCCAGCACGCCGCGCCGGCAGGCGGCCAGCGTGTCGCGGAAGCTGGCGCCGGCGACGCGCCGGGAGCGCAGCGGCAGCACGTTGACGAAGAAGCCGATCAGGGGCTCCAGCGCCGCCTCGTGGCGGCCGGCAACATCGGTGCCGAGCACCAGGTCGTCCATGCCGGTGACACGGTGCAGCCAGCACTGGAAGCTGGCCAACAGCACGACGAAGGGCGTGACCTGCTCGGCGCGGGCCAGCGCATGCACTTGTGCCATGCGCGCGGCATCGATATGCAGCGGCACGGCATCGCCTTCCATGCGCGCCACCGGCGGGCGGGCGCGGTCGGCCGGCAAGGCCAGCGCCGCCGGCGCGCCGGCGAGCGCGCCGCGCCAGTAGGCGGTCAGCCGGTCGAGCGCGGCGCCGCGCTGCCAGTCGCGTTGCCAGGCGGCGTAGTCGGCGTATTGCAGGGCCAGCGGCGGCAGCGGTGTGACCTGGTCCGGCGCCAGTGCGCGGCGGTAGCCATGGGTGATCTCGTCGACCAGCAGCCCGACCGACCAGCCGTCGGACACCAGGTGGTGCATCGCGACCAGCAGCACGTGTTCCTGCGGGGCGCAGCGCAGCAGCGTGGCGCGCCACAGCGGCGCCTGGTCGAGCGCGAAGGGCCGTGACGCGTGTTCACGCATGGCTTCGCGCAGCGCCGCGTCGCGGGTCTCGGGCGCGAGTGCCTGGAGGTCGGCCACCGGCAGGTCGATGCCTGCGGCAGCACCGATGCTGGCGAACGGTTCGCCGTCGTCGTCGGGATAGGCGGTGCGCAGGACCTCGTGGCGAGCGGCCACGGCGGCCAGGGCCTGGCGCAGCGCAGCGACATCCAGCGGCCCGCGCAGGCGCAGCGCGCCGGCCATGTTGTAGGCGGCACCGGCATTGCCCTGCAGGCGCTCGACCAGCCACAGCCGTTGCTGCGCCAGTGATACCGGCATGCGTGCAACGCGAGGCACGGGCACCAGCGCCGGGATCGCCGCCGCGGGCGCCGCCGTGGCCAGGCGCGCGGCAAAGTCGCGCAGCACCGGGGCTTCGAACACATCGCGCAGCGCGGCCTGTGCGTGGCCGGCGGCACGCAAGCGCGCGACCACGCGGGTGGCGATCAGCGAATGGCCGCCGAGGCGGAAGAAATGGCTGTCGCGGCCAACGCGCACGCCGGGCAGCAGTGCCTCCCAGATTTCCGCCACGGCTTGCTCGACCGGGTTGGCCGGGGGATCGCCCTCCTCGCCGGCGGCTGCCACCTGCGGCGCGGGCAGCGCCTTGCGGTCGATCTTGCCGTTGGCGTTGAGCGGCCAGGCCGGCATGCGCACCCACGCGGCCGGCACCATGTAGGCCGGCAGCCGCGCCGCGACGCTGGCGGCAAGCTCGGCTTCCAGCACGGCCTGGCCGGCTCCTGGCTGCCAGTAGGCCGTCAGCCATTCGCTGCCGGCGGCCTGGTACACCGTCACCAGCGCCTGGCACACGGCGGGATGCGCGGCCAGCACGGCCTCGATCTCGCCCAGCTCGATGCGGTAGCCGCGCAGCTTGACCTGGAAGTCCTTGCGGCCCACGTATTCCAGCACGCCGCCGGCCTGCCAGCGGCCGAGGTCGCCGGTCAGGTAGCGGCGGCTGCCCGGGGCGCCGGTCGGATCGGGCACGAAGGCGGCCGCGGTGCGGCGCGGGTCGGCCAGGTAGCCCCGGCCCACGCCAGCGCCGGCCACCGCGACCTCGCCGATCACGCCGGGTGCGGCCAGGTTGCCGTCGGCATCGAGCACCTGCAGCACGGCATTGGCGGTGGGACGGCCGATCGGCACGGGGTCGCTGCCCTGCCCCAGGCTATCGGCAGACAAGGGGTGGAAGGCCACGTCGTCCGAGCATTCCGCGGGCCCGTAGGCATTCATCAGCGGCACCGCCGGATAGCGCCCGAACCACGCGCGCGCGGTCGCGGGCGGCAGCGCCTCGCCGGTGGGCAGCACCCAGCGCAGCGCCGGCAGCGGCGCGTCGCGGCCCTCCGCGGCCTGGCAGTCCAGCACAGCTTGCAGCAGCGACGGCACCGGTTCGAACAGCGTGACGCCGCGCTGCGCGAGCAGCGCCGTCAGCGCGGACGGATCGCGCACCACGTCGTCGGCGACGACCTCCACGCGGGCGCCGAACAGCGGCGCGGCGAGCGCCTGCCATACCGAGATGTCGAAGCACGGCGGCGCGGTCTGGGCGATCACGTCGCCCTCGCCCAGCCCGAGCGGCACCACCTTGGCCAGCATGTTGTTGAGCATGCCGGCGCGCGTGACCATCGCGCCCTTGGGTACGCCGGTCGAGCCGGAGGTGAACAGCACGTAGGCGAGCTGGGCGGGGTGCGAGGATGTGGGTAGTGCCGTCGTTCCCGCGGCGGAGGCCTCTACGGCTGCCAGCGTCCGGGCGCCTGCGATCCCTGCCTCGGCGAGCGCGGCGGCGCCTGCAGCATCGGTCAGCACCTGCGCGGGGCGCGCCTGTGCCAGCACCTGCTGCCAGCGTGCCGGGGGATGGCTGACGTCAAGCGGCACCCAGGCCGCGCCTGCGCGCAGTATTCCGGCCAGCGCGACCAGCCAGTCGAGCCCGCGCGGCAGCAGCACTGCGACGACGTCATCCTGCGCCACGCCCGCGGAACGCAGGCCCCCGGCGAGCCGGCCGGCACGTTGCCACCAGTCGCCATAGGTCAGTGCGGCATCGCCGCAGCGCGCCAGCACGCGCTCCGGATGCGCGGCGACGCGGCACGCCACGCGCTGTACGTAGTCGTCGTGCAGGGCTGCCTGCGAGACGCTGGTGTCATCGCTGGCGCCCCAAGCCTGCAGCCGCGTGCGCGTGGCGGCGTCAAGCAGATCGACGGCACCGACATGCGCCGCGCCCTCGGCCAGCGATGCCAGCGCGGCCGCGTACGCGTCCATCCATTGCGCGAGGCGTCCCGCCTCAACTCGGCCGGCATCGCAGGTGAAGCGGACGGTGAAGCGACGATCGGGCATCACTTCCAGCGTCAGGCCGTAGTGGGTCTGCTCGATGTTGTCGTGCTGGCGCAGGCGCAGGCACGCCACCTCGCGCGCCCGGTCGTTCAGGTCGGGCAGGTTCTGGAACACCATCAGCGTGTCGAACAGCGCGCCACCGGTACCGGCCTGCGCCTGGATCTCGGCCAGCGCGGCATGTTCGAACTCGCGCATGGCGACGCCGGCTTGCTGGGTAGCCTGCAGATAGTCCGTCACCGCCAGCGGGCCGCGCGGACGCAGACGCAGCGGCAGTGTGTTGATAAACACGCCCAGCATGCGCTCGGCGCCGTCGAGGCCCGGGGGCCGGCCGGCCGAGGTCACGCCGAAGACGATATCGTCGCTGCCGCAATGGCGCGCCAGTACGATGCCCCACGCCGCCTGCATCACAGTGTTGAGGGTGACGCGATGCGCGGCGGCCAGCGCGCGCAGGCTGGAATCGAGTCCGGCCGGCAGCACCAGGTTGCGGCACAGCGGCACCGCGCTGTGGTTCGCGGCCGCCGGCGCGATGCCCGGCAGCACGGTGGGACCGGGCAGGCCGGCGAAGGCCTCGCGCCAGAAGGCCTGCCGCGCCGTCGCGGGTTGCGCGGCGAGCCAGGCGATATAGTCGCGATACGGCCGGCGCGGCGCCGGCGCGTGGGCCGGATCGGCGTAGCGGGCCAGCGCCTCGTCGAGCAGTTGCACCGAGCCCCAGCCGTCGACGATCAGGTGGTGCCGGCTCCAGACCAGCCACCATCCCTGCTCGCCGGTGCGCAGCAGTGCCAGCCGCATCAGCGGCAGCGCAGCCGGGTCGAAACCACGCGCGCGGTCGGCGCGGCACCAGGCTGCCAGACGCTCGGCCAGCGCCGGGCCGTCTTCGCCGCGCCAGTCCTCGACGGCCACGGGCAGCGTGGCGCGGGCATGCACGCATTGCAGCGCGCGGTCGCCGCAACCGGCTTCGCCCGGCGCGATAAAGGTGGTGCGCAGGATCGGGTGGGCGTCGAGCAGCGCCTGCCACGCGGCGGCCATCCGCGCCGGGTCGAGCGGCCCGTCGATTTCCAGCACCAGTTGGTTGACATAGGCGCCATTGCCGCCGTCGCGCAGGTGGTGGAACAGCAGCCCTTCCTGCAGCGGCGACAGCGGATAGGCATCCTCGATGCCGCCCTGCGCGGCGCGCAGGCGCTCCAGTGCTGCCGCGTCGCGACCGCTCAGCGCAAATGGCTGTGCCACGGCCGGCGTCGCAGCGGGAGCGGCGGCAGGTTGTGCGCGCGCGGCGAGATGCGCCGACAGGCGCGCCAGCGTCGGGTGCGCGAACAGGTCCCTGGGCGCCAGCATCAGCTGCTGCGCGCGGGCCTTGGCCACGATCTGCAGCGCCAGGATGGAATCGCCGCCGAGCGCAAAGAAGTCGGCGTCGCGGTCGATCTCGTCGCGCTGCAGGATCTCGCGCCAGAGGGTGCGCAGCGTCTGCTCGATGGCAGCGGTTGCGTCGGCCGGTGCGGCGCCCGCGCGCAGTGCGGCGGCCAATGCCGAGGGCGTGGGATGGGCGAACAGCAGCTTGGGGGTCAGCGCCAGACCGGCCTGGCGCGCTTGCGCGACCAGCTGCAGCCCGAGGATGGAGTCGCCGCCGAAGGCGAAGAAGTTGTCGTCGGCGCTGACGGCATCGCGCCCGAGCACGCTCGCCCACAGGCGCGCCAGCGTAGCCTCGGTGTCATCCTGCGGTGTAGCGCGGACGGGCGCGGCGACCTCATCGGGCACCGGCGGCAAGGCCTTGCGATCGACCTTGCCGTTGCGCAGTCGCGCGAAGGCGTCGCACTGCACGAAGGCCGCCGGCAGCATCGGCGCCGGCAGTGCGGCAGCCATGGCGGTGCGCAACGCGGCCAGGTCGAATCCGTCGGCGGGCACGAGATAGGCGACCAGCCGCAGCCCTTCGCCTGCGGGCGAGGGCTGCGCCAGTACCACCGCATCACGCACGTGCGGCGCCTGGCGCAGCCAGGCTTCGACTTCGCCGGGTTCGACGCGGAAGCCACGGATCTTGACCTGGGCATCGGCACGGCCGAGGAAGACGATGGCGCCGTCATCAGTCATGCGCACGCGGTCGCCGGTGCGGTACAGGCGGCCGCCGGGCTGGAAGGGATCCGGCACGAAGCGTTCGGCGCTCAGCGCCGGGCGGCGCAGGTAGCCGCTCGCGACGCCGGCCCCGCCGACGTAGAGCTCGCCTGCCGCGCCGCGCGGCACGGGATTCAGGTGCCGATCCAGCACGTAGGCGCTGACGCCGGGCAGCGGGCGGCCGACCGGAATCGCACCCTGCGCTCCGCCCGATGGCACCGCGTGCGTCAGGCAGCCAACCGTGGTTTCGGTGGGCCCGTAGTGGTTGACCACGCGGCAGGCCGGATGCAGCGCCTGCACGCGCGCCACCAGCGCCGCATCCAGCGCCTCGCCGCCGAACACCAGGCATTGCCGCGGCACCAGCCGCGCCGGATCGGCGACGGCCAGCAGTGCGCGCAGGTGCGAGGGCACGATCTTCAGGCAATCGACCGGCCGCGCCGCCAGCGCGCTGGCGAGGGCCTCGGGGTCTTCGCCCAGCCCATCGTCCAGCACGCGCAGCGTGTGGCCGCCCAGCAGCGCGCCGAACCAGGCGGTGTGACCCAGGTCCGCTGTCACGGAGGACAGCGACGCCATCGACGATCCCGCCGGCAGGGCCAGCGCGTGCAGCACGCCAGCGGCGTAGTGCGCAAGGTTGCCTTGCGTCACCACCACTGCCTTGGGCGTGCCGGTCGAGCCGGAGGTGTAGATCAGGTAGGCCGGCTGGGCGGGCACGGCAGCGGGCCATGTCGCCGGGAGAATTGCGGCATCTGCTCGCAGGGATACGGCATGCCAGCCGGCATCGGGCAACACGTCCGCCAGCCACTGCGGCTGCCCCCCCTCGCCCACTACCGCTTTCAGGTCCGCATCTGCCGCCAGTTGTGCCAGCCGCGCGGCGGGCATGGCTGCGTCGAGGCACAGGAACGCGGCGCCCGCTTTCCACGAGGCGAGCATGGCCACGGCCATGCCAGCGCCTCGCGGCAGCAGCAGGCCGACCACGTCGCCGGGGCGCACGCCACCTTGCTGCAATCGCGAGGCAAGCGCGTCAGCGCCGGCGTCGAGCGCACCGTAGGACAACTGCGCATCGGCAGCGTCTACCGCGAGGCGCTCCGGATGCGCGCGCACGCCGGCCTCGAAGGCCGCCAGCGCTGTGGCGTGGACCTGCGTTGCGGCACCACTGGCCTGCGCATGCGAAAGCACCGCCGCATCGAACAAGGACAGATCACCGACACGCACTTCGGCGTTGTCGAGCACCACGTCCACCGCAACCCGCAGCGCCGCGATCAGCCGCAGCACTGCCTCCGGGGCAAAGCGGTCAGCGTCGTAGCGCCACTGGCCGCGCAGGCGTTCGCCTTCGTCCTGCCAGCGCAGGTTCATGTCGTTGGCCGCGCCGCGCTGCGTGGCCAGGTATTCGCGCACCAGGTAGCGGCCCAGCACCTTGCGCGGACCCACCGGCACGAAGGTCATCATATGCCGGAACAAGGGCCCCAGGCTGCGATCCGCGCCGCCCATGCGCGCCAGCGGATATTGCTGGTGGCGCAAGGCGCCGCGCATCTGGCGGGCGCAGTCGCGCACCACCGTGGCAAAGGCCGGGTTGGCGGAGAAATCCGCGCGCAGCGGCACGGCGTTGAGCGTATAGCCGATCAGGTCGGCATGCTGCGCGCCGGAGCGTCCGGCCGTGGGCGTGCCGACGAGGAAGTCGTCCTCGCCGCTGGCCCGGTGCAGCACGGTCTTGAACAGCGCCAGCATCACCACGAAGACGCTGACCTCGAGCCGCGCGGCCAGGTCGCGCAGGCCCTGCGTCTGTTGCGCCGTCAGGTGGAATTCAATCTCGGCGCCGCGCAGGCGGGGCTCGACAGCGCGCTCGCCGGCCAGGGCCGGCGCCGCGGGCGCGTCCTCGAGTACGCTGTCCCAGAAGGCGCGCAGCGATGCACCACGCGGCCCCGCCAGCAACTGGCGCTGGCGCACCAGCCAGTCGCGGTAGCGGCCCACCTGCGACGCCATCGGCGGACTGGCCGGGTCCTTGGCACGCAGCGCTTCGTAGGTCGCAAGGATCTGGTCGCAAACCGTCTCGAAGCCGAGATAGTCGCCGGCGATATGGTGCATGCCGGCACACATCCACATGCGCTCGGTGCCGTCGGCCTGGCGCGAGACCAGGAAGCGGAAGCGGCAGACCTGGCCCGCGTCGGGGTCGAACGGCTCGTCCGCTTCGCGCTCGAACCAGGCCATCAGATCGGCCTCGGCAAGGCCGTCGACGCGCGTCAGCGAAACCTCGGCTTCAAAGCCGGCCGGCCGCGCCATCACGATCTCGCCGTCCTCGTCCAGGTAGGCGCTGTGCAGCGCCTCGTGGCAATCCACCACATGGCGCGCGGCCTGCTCCAGCAGGTCGAAGCGCAGCCCCGGCGCCAGCTCGATCGTGAACACCATGTTGTACGCGGCGCTGTGCGGATGGCGGCGATGGAAGGCCAGCAGCGCCAGTTGCCCGGGGCCGGCGGGATAGCGGTCGAAATAGCCGGGATGCGCGGCCAGCCAGGCATCGGCCTCGGCGGCGCGCGTGGCGAGCAGCGCAGCCGCGGCGTCCAGCGCCTCAGCGCTGGCGGCGCAGTCATCGGCCACGCGCCAGCGCCCGTCCAGCAGGCGCAGGCGCACGCCATCGGCGCGCAGAGTTCGCATCAGGGCGCCGGTTTCTGCCGGCAGGGAAGCTACGGAAGACGACATGGCGAAAACGTTGGAGATGACAAGGCCCTGGCCCGCAGGGCGGCCAGTGGGCATCGGGACGGCGGCGGGATCAGCCCAGGCCGGGCGGCGCGGACTCGGCCATGGCGACGATCACGCGGCGCGGGCCGCTGAAGGTGCCGCGCCCGTGGGCGGCCAGCATGTTGTCGAGCATCAGCACATCGCCCTGCTGCCAGGGGAAGCGCACGGTGCAGTCGTCGAGGGTGGCGCGGATGGTGGCAAGGGCGTCGTCCTCCAGCGGCGCGCCGTCGCCGTAGACGACATTGCGCGGCAGTTCGTCGACGCTGCCGACCACGGCGAGCAGGGCCTCGCGCACGTGGGGCGCGAGCCCCGAGACATGGAACAGGTGGGCCTGGTTGAACCACACCATCTCGCCGGTCACCGGATGCCGCGCGACGGCCTGGCATAGCTGGCGCGTGCGCAGCTCGCCGTCGGCCTTCCATTCGAAATCGATCCGCTGGGCGCGGCAGAAGCGCTCCACCTGCGCGCGGTCATCGGTGTTGAAGGCGCGTTGCCAGCTCAGGTCGAGGCCGTTGCCGTAGTTGCGCACGTACATCAGGCGGCGCGCGGCAAAGCGCTCGCGGATGACCGGGTCCAGGCGCTGGTAGACCAGCCGGCTGTCGGCGATGGGCGTCTCGCCGCCCGTCTCGCTCGGCTGCACGCAATGGAACCAGATCTTCATCGGCCATTGCAGCGTGTACGACTGCTCGTTATGCAGCGGGATGACCTGGTGCGCCGGGTATTCGGTGGAGGTATAGACGCCCTCCTTCACCTGCGAGCGCGGCGTCGAGCCGAACTCATAGCTCAGCAGCGGATGGCCGAAGGCGCTGGCGAAGGCGCGGAAATCCGAGTCATCGTCAAAACGGAAGCCTCGGAACAGCACGCCGCCAACGCGCGGCAACTGTTCCGCGGCGATCGCGGCCATGGCGCCGAACTGGCGGCGCCAGTCGGTGTCGCCGTCGGGCGTGACCACCAGTGGCAGCGCGCTGTGCGCAAACATCGGCGCGGTGCGCGGCGCGCCCGCCTTTGCTGTCGATGCGGTGGCAGCCGTGCCGGGGCCGCTGCGATGGTCCGCATGGAGGTCGGCGATGGTAGCGGTCGTGTCCAAATCCATATCCCTGTTGCCTCGCTGGGTTCGTTCGCGCTTGCCGCACGGCGCCGGAAGGCGTTGCAGCGGGGCCATAGGCGGGAGGGGCGCGGCCACGCGAACAATGTCTGCACATTGGATGGAAGGCGAGTCTACCGGAAATATTTACGAATGGAAATACAAATCATTATCATTTACGATACAGCCTTCGACGTTTTTGTTGTCTTCAACGTTTTCCTTGCCGGCGCGGCGCCGACTGCGACGGCAACTCAAACCACCTGAAGGAGCACAGCCATGAGCTGGGATCATCCCGACACGCGTTTCCACGTCGTCCGCAACGATGAAGGCCAGTATTCGATCTGGCCCGACTACAAGCCCGTACCGGCAGGATGGGCCAGCGTGGGCTTCCAGGGCAGCCGCGACGAGTGCCTGGCGCATATCGAGACGGTCTGGACCGATATGCGTCCGCTGAGCCTGCAGCGCGCGCTGGCCGGCGCATGAGCCCCGCGCAGCCGATGCGCGATCCCTGGTACGCCGTGATGCCGGGCCGCAGCGGGCCGGCTGCCGGCGATCGCGTGCGCCTGTACTGCCTGCCCTATGCCGGCGCCGGCCATACCGCGTACCACGGCTGGCGCGCCGCGCTGCCTGCCGCGATCGAGCTGGCGCCGGTATGCCTGCCCGGACGCGGCACGCGCACTGCCGAACCGCATGGCGCATCGATCCATGCGCTGGCCAGCGCGCTGGCCGCCTCGATCGCGCGCGCGGCCCGAGCCGAAGCGCCGCGCTTTGCGCTGTTCGGCCACAGCATGGGTGCGCTGCTGGGGTTCGAGACCGCGCGCGTGCTCGAGACCGTGCATGGCCTCTCCCCTGCCGCGCTGGTGGTGTCCGGGCGCGGCGCGCCCGCGCTGCCGTCGGCACGGCCGCCGTTCAGCAGCCTGCCGGACGGCGCCTTTGCCGACGTCATCGCCGCCATGGGCGGCATGCCGGCCGAGATCCGCGAAACGCCGGAAGCGCTCGCCTTCTTCCTGCCCGTGCTGCGCGCGGATATCGCGTTGTGCGAGGCCTGGCGCTACCGTCCCGGCCCGCGGCTGGGCTGTCCGGTCACCGTGCTCGGCGGCAGGGACGACGTCCACGCCCCGCCCGCGATGCTGGCGGCGTGGCGCGACGAGACCCTGCACGACTGCAGCCACCGGCTATTCGCGGGCGAGCATTTCTTCCTGCATGAAGCGGCGCAGGACGTGCTGGACGCGGTCACAGAAGCCGTACTCGGTTGCGCGATCCGCACCGCCGGAGACCACGGCCATGCTCTCGCCTGACATGGCCGCGCCAGCGCACGGCGAGATCCACGTCTGGCACGTGGCAGTCGACGCCGCGGCAGACCTGTCCACGTTATCAGCAGATGAACGCGTGCGCGCCGCCGCGTTCCGGCAGCCCGCCGACCGCGCCCGCTTCACCGCGGCGCGCTCGGCCCTGCGCGCGATCCTGGGGCACTGCCTGCGCATGGCGCCCGACGCCGTGTCGCTGGTCGCCAACGCTTTCGGCAAGCCCGAACTCGGCGGCAAGGACACAACGGCCCTGCAGTTCAACGTCAGCCACAGCGGCACGCGCGCCGTGATTGCCTTGTCATGCGAGCCGGTCGGGATCGACATCGAAGCCTGGCGCGCCGACATGTCGTGGCCCGCCTGGCACGACAGCGCGGCCGTGGCCTGCGCCCCCGACGAAATTCGCTGGCTGAGCGCGCTGGCGCAGCGCCAGCCGCAGGACGCCATGCTCGCCTTCCTGCGCCTGTGGACCGCCAAGGAAGCGTGCAGCAAGGCCGTCGGCACCGGGCTGTCGGCTGCGCCGCAATCGGTACGCGTGGCGCTGCCGGCGTGCGCTGCCTGCGTGCCGCCGCTGGCGCGCGCCGGGGCCGACCTGCGCGTCTGGCATATCCACGATGCGTGTGGCCAGCCCGATCACGATACCCGCTACGTTGCCAGCCTGGCCACGCCACTGGCCGCCGCGCGCGTCGTGCACCGGCAGTATCCGCCGCGCGAGCTGCCTGCGCGCGCGGCCAACCCAACTTGTCCGGCAGCCTCGATGCCGGGCCCCGCAGTCAACGTCCCTGTTCAACGCCCCCGTTAGGAACGACACCATGACGCCTCCCTCGCTCGCCACGCATGCCCACGGCCAACCCGCGCCGTTCTCGGCTGGCGCCTTCGTCCGGCAAGCGCCCATCCGGCTCGACGACAACCCCTACCTGCAGCGCCAGTCCGCGCGCGAGTCCAACGCCCGCTCCTATCCGCGCCGCATCCCGCTGGCGCTGGAACAGGGCTATGGCGTGTATTTGCGCGATACCAGCGGCCAGCTCTTCATCGACTGCCTGGCCGGCGCCGGCACGCTGGCGCTCGGCCACAACCACCCGGCAGTAGTGCGCGCGCTGCGCGACACGCTCGACAGCGGCCTGCCGCTGCATACGCTGGACCTGGCCACGCCGGTCAAGGACCGCTTTATCGACGACCTGTTCGGCCTGCTGCCGCCCGAGTTCGCCGCGCGCGCCCGTATCCAGTTCTGCGGCCCGACCGGCGCCGACGGCATCGAGGCAGCGCTCAAGCTGGCCAAGACCGCCACCGGACGCCATACGGTGCTGAGCTTTGCCGGCGGCTACCACGGCATGACGCACGGCACGCTGGCGCTGATGGGCAACCTCGGCCCCAAGGCGACGCTGGGTGCGCTCGGCGGCAGCGTGCAGTTCCTGCCCTACCCGTATGACTACCGCTGCCCGTTCGGCCTGCGCGGCGACGCCGGCATCGACGCGGGCCTGCGCTATATCGAGCAGATGCTGGCCGACCCGGAGTCCGGCGTGCTGCCGCCGGCGGCGGTGGTGGTGGAAGCGGTACAGGGCGAAGGCGGCGTGATCCCCGCGCCCGCGCGCTGGCTGCGCGAACTGCGCCGCATCACGCGCGAGCACGGCATCGCGCTGGTGCTCGACGAAGTGCAGACCGGGCTCGGCCGCACCGGGCGCATGTTCGCGTTCGAGCATGCCGGCATCGTGCCGGACGTGCTGGTCCTGTCCAAGGCGATCGGCGGCAGCTTGCCGATGTCGGTGGTGATCTACGACAGCGCGCTCGACGCGTGGCAACCGGGCGCGCACGCCGGCACCTTCCGCGGCAATCAGCTGGCGATGGCGGCGGGCTCCGCCACCATCCGCACCCTGGTCGCGCAAGGCATCGTCGCCCATGCCGAGACCATGGGCCAGCGCCTCGCCACGCGGCTGCGGCAGTTGCATACCGCGTGCCCCGCGATCGGCGAAGTGCGCGGGCGCGGCCTGATGATCGGGGTGGAACTGATCGACGAACGTGCCGAGGCCGATGCGGTGGGCGCCTACCCGGCCGACGGCACCTTCGCGCGCACGGTGCAACGCGAATGCCTGCAGCGCGGGCTGATCGTCGAACTGGGCGGCCGCCACGGCGCCACGGTGCGCTTCCTGCCACCGCTGGTCATCGGCGAGACCGAGATCGACCTGGTGGCCGAGTTGTTTGGCGACGCAGTCAGCGCGGCGCACAAGCAATGCCGCTGAGCGCTTGCGCGCCATTCCGCGGTGGCCGGGGCCACCGCGGAACCAGCTTCAGGACGCGTCACCGCGCAGCATCTCGCGCAGCCGGAATTTCTGGATCTTCCCGGCGGGCGTGGCCGGCAAGGCGTCCCGCACCACGAGCTTCTCGGGGATGTACTGCAGCGCCATTTTCTGCGCCTTGAGCCAGTCCACCATCGCCGCCTGGTCGAACGGCTGGCCGGCGCGCGGTACCACGAAGGCGCAGGCGCGCTCGCCCAGGCGCTCGTCGGGATAGGCGACGATGGCCACCTGGGAGACCGCGGGATGGCGGTACAGCAGGGTCTCGACCTCCAGCACGGGGATGTTCTCGCCGCCGCGGATGATCACGTCCTTGCTGCGCCCGGCGATGCGCAGGTAGCCGCTGGCATCCAGCCGTGCGAGGTCGCCGGTGTCGAACCAGCCGTCGGCATCGGTGCCGTTGAGCTGCGGGCGCTTCAGGTAGCCACCGAAGTTGGAACAGGCGCGCACCAGCAGGCGGCCGGTTTCGCCGGGCGGCACGTCGGCGTCGGTGCCGTCCAAGATGCGTATTTCGACGCCTGGCAGCGGACAGCCGTCGGTGGTCGAGGCGCGCGCGTCGCTGTCATCCGGCAGCGTGGTGGTAACCGCACCGTTCTCCGTCATGCCCCAGGCCGATACGATCTTCGCGCCGAGCGCCTCGCGGGCGCGCTCGACCAGCGCGCCGGGAATCGGCGCACCGGCGCACAGGAAGATGCGCAGGCTGGGAACCGGCGTGCCGGACTCCGCCACCACACGCGCCAGATCGGTCAGGAACGGCGTCGAACCCATGGTGAAGGTCACGCCCTCCTCGCGGATCAGCGCGGCCGCGCGCGCCGGGTCCCAGATGTCTTGCAGCACAGCATGCGCCCCCAGCAACACCGGCATCAGCAGTCCATACATGAAGCCGGTCTGGTGCGCCATCGGCGACGCCATCAGCACCACATCGTCGCTGGTCAGGCGCAGCCGTTCGGCGTAGGCGACGATGTTGGAGAACAGCGTGTTGGCGCTATGCATCACGCCCTTGGGCTCGCCGGTGGTGCCGGAGGTGTAGATCAGCTGCGTGACGTCGTCCGGGCCGGGACAGCTGCGCAGCAGGATGTTGGCGGCATCGGGCTCATATTCCCAGGCGGGACCGCTAAGCAGTGCTTCAAAGCTGTCCGCGCCATCACCGCCGGCAACAACGATGTGGCGCAGCGCCGGCAATGCCTCGCGCAAACCCTGCAGCATCTGGGCATGGCCGAAGCCGCGGAACAGCTGCGGCACCACCGCCACCTTGCATTGCGCATGCGCCAGCATGAACGACAGCTCGCGCTCGCGGAAGATCGGCATCAGCGGGTTGAGCACCGCGCCCAGCCGCGAGCAGGCGAGATACAGCACAGTCAGGTGCCAGCCGTTCGGGAGCTGGCATGACACCACATCCTGCGCGCCGATGCCGAGGCGGCTGAGACCCATCGCTACCCGGTCCGCCATCCGGGCCAGTTCGCGCCAGGAGAAGCGTGTCATGCTGCCGCTGTCGAGGCTCAGCGCCGTCAGCGCTGGGGCGTCGGGCCGGTCGCGCACGCAGGCGGCCAGGTAGTCGTTGACGGTGCGGTCATGCCAATGCCTGGCGGCAATGCTGGCGGCACGGCGCGGCGCGATCAGTACGGCGTCGAAATCCATGGGTCTCTCCTCTTTATCGGACGGCTCGGCGGTCGTGGCGCCGCTTCAGGCCGGTACGGCTTCGCGCCCCGCGCGCGTGCGGGCAATGATGGTCTTCATGATCTGTGCCGTGCCGTCGCCGATCTGGAAGCCCAGCACATCGCGCAGGCGCTGCTCCATCACGCCGCGGTCATAACCACCGTGGCCGAACGACAGCAGGCACTGGTGCACCACGTCGTACGCCAGCCTGGGCGCCCACCACTTGCACATCGCCGCCTCGGCGGTATGCGGCAGGCCACGGTCCTTGAGCCACAGCGTCTGCAGGCACAGCAGGCGCGCGCCCTGCACCTGGGTCTCGAAATCGGCCAGCGGATGCGACACGCCCTGGAAGGCCGACAGCGGCTTGCCGAAGGCCTGGCGCTCGGCCACGTAGGCCCAGGTCTCGTCCAGCGCGGCCTGCGCCACCGCCAGCACCTGCAGGCCGATCAGCGCGCGCGAGAAGTCGAAGCCCTGCATCACCTGCACGAACCCCTCCCCCTCCTTGCCGAGCAGGTGGCTGGCCGGCACGCGCACGTTCTCGAAGAAAATCGAGCCGCGCCCGATGGCGCGCTGGCCGTGGCAGTCGAAGCGGTTGCGCGTGATGCCCGGCAGGTCCATCGGCACCAGCAGCGCAGACACGCCGCGCGCGCCGGACTCGACGGTGCCGCTGCGGGCAAAGACCACCGCGGCATCGGCCTGGTCGGCGGCGGAGATCGAGGTCTTCTCGCCGTTGAGCACGTAGACGTCGCCATCGCGCTCCATGCGCAGGCGCAGGCTGGCCGCGTCGGAGCCGCCGCGCGGCTCGGTCAGCGCGATTGCCAGCAGCGCCTCGCCGCGCGTCAGGCGCTGCAGCCACGGTCCGGCGATTTCCGGCTGCGCATGGTGCGCCAGGATCTGGCCATTGAGCGACGCGAGCAAGTTGATGTACGACAGGCTCAGGTCGGCACGCGCCACGGCTTCATGGATCACGCCGGCGGCCAATGAGCCCATGCCCTGCCCGCCATACTGCTCCGGCAGTTCGGGCGCGATAAAGCCCATCTCGCCCATTTCGCGCATCAGCGCGCGGTCCAGCACGCGGGTGCGGTCGCGCTCCAGGTAGCCGGGCGCCACGCGCGCATCGGCAAAGCGGCGCGCGTGCTCGGCCAGCGCCGTCAGGTCTTCGTCAAGATAGGGATTCATGGTGGTCTCCGCTGGTTCGGACGGCACGGCTTACTTCGCGTACTTGCGGAACTCGGGCTTGCGCTTTTCCTGGAAAGCGCGCACGCCTTCGCGCGATTCCTCGGTGTCGTAATAGAGCTTGAGCGCGTACATACCCATGCCGGCGATGCCGCTCTGGTGCGCGGTATCGAGATTGAAGGAGCGCTTGGCAATGGCGATCGCGGTGGGACTCTTCTCCATGATCTCGTCGCACCACTTCTGTACCTCGGCATCGAGCTGCTCGTGCGGCACCACCGCATTGACCAGCCCCATCGCCAGCGCTTCCGCGGCCGGGTAGCGGCGGCACAGGTACCAGATCTCGCGCGCCTTCTTCTCGCCCACCACGCGCGCCAGGAAGGCGGTGCCGTAGCCCGGGTCGACCGAACCGACCTTGGGCCCGACCTGCCCGAATACGGCCTTGTCCGACGCGATGGTGAAATCGCAGATCGTGCACAGCACGTTGCCGCCGCCCACGGCATAGCCCTGCACGCGCGCGATCACCGGCTTGGGCACGTCGCGGATGGCGTTGTGCAGTTCTTCCATCGGCAGGCCGATGGTGCCGCGGCCGTCGTACTGGCCCTCGTGCGCGGACTGGTCGCCGCCGGTGCAGAAGGCCTTTTCGCCGGCACCGGCCAGCACGATGGCGCCGATCTCGCGGTCATAGCCGGCGCGGTTGATGGCGTGGATCAGTTCGTCGCAGGTGCGGCCGCGGAAGGCGTTCATCTTTTCCGGGCGGTTGATGAGGATCCAGGCGGCGCCGTTGCGCACTTCGTACAGGATGTCTTCGTATTGCATGGTGGTCTCCGTTTTCTGGTGTTTGCTTGCTCAGCCGTTCATGGTCAGGCCGCCCGACACGCTCAGCACCTGGCCGGTGATAAAGCCGGCGTCGTCGCTGGCAAAGAACAGCACCGCGCCGGGCAGGTCGTCGGGCTGGCCGATGCGGCCCAGCGGGATCGAGCGGGTAAAGGCTTCCACCAGCTTCTCGGGGTTGCCCGCACCCTGCTTGTAGTCTTCGAACAGCGCGGTCTCGGTCGGCCCTGGGCACACCACGTTGGCGGTGATGCCGTGGCGCGCATGTTCGCGGGCAATCGTCTTGGAGAACGACACCAACCCACCCTTGCATGCGGCATAGACCGCCTCGCCGGACGAACCCACGCGCGCCGCGTCCGAGGCAATGCTGACGATGCGTCCGCGCCGGCGCGCGACCATGCCCGGCAGCACCGCGTGGTGCATGTGCAGCGCGCCGATCAGGTTGATGGCGATCAGCCGATCCCATTGCGCGGGCTCGGTCTTGATGAACGGCTTGAACACATCCCAGCCGGCGTTGTTGACCAGCACGTCCACCGGGCCCAGGCCCTGCTCCACTGCCGCCACCGCGGCATCCACGCTGGCGCGCTCGGTGATGTCGCAGCGGATCGCCAGCGCCCGCCCGCCAGCCTCGCGGATCTGGCCGGCGACGCGCTCGGCCGCTTCCGGGTTAAGGTCGAGTACGCCCACCGCCGCCCCGGCGCGCGCAAAGCGCAAACACGTTGCACCGCCGATACCACCGCCACCACCGGTCACGATGACCGTCTTGCCTTCAAGTCCTTGCACAGCGTTCTCCTTTCAGGATTCCGGTGCTATCGTGCCGGCCATGACGCCGTCACATCGCACCGCCAATTAGGTAAATATATTTACCTATAATAGGAGGCAGCCATTGCCTGCGCAAGACGCCAACACTGTGAAAAAGACTATGGTTAACCCGGACTTAGAAGTAGAACTCCCCACAAACGCGCGCATGGAACTGGCCAACCGGCTTTTCTTCCGGCTATACCAATGCGCAAATATGTTGCATAAAACGGGATCACGAGCCGTCGAGGCAGAGGGCCTGACGACGCAGCAGTGGGCCGTGCTCGGCGCGTTGTCGCGTCCGGAAGCCGCCGATGGCATGAGCGTGGGCGACCTGGCCCGCTACCTGATGGTGAGCCGGCAGAACCTGTCAGGACTGGTCAGCCGGATGGAACGCGACGGCCACGTCACGCTGGCCCCGGACGGCCGCGACCGCCGCTCACGGCTGATACGGATGAGCGAACCGGGCCGGGAGGTCTGGCTGCACCAGGCGCAGCCGAAGATCCGGGCCTATTACGAGCAGGCGCTGACGGGGTTTTCTACCAATGACCTGACGCACACGCTGCATTACCTGCTCAAGTTGCTGGACAACATGCGTGCGCTCGACACGCCCGACAGCGCAGACGGTGGCAGCCCAGGGGACTGAGTCGCACGCAGTATCGCAACTGAAACACACCGGCACACACCGGCCGGCTGGAACAGCCGAGCGCGCGTCCGCGATCCGCATCCTGGCCTGCCGCGCCGACTGGCGCGCAATATGCGTTGGCATGAAGTTGCTCAGACATCGCGAGCATCAACGGTGAGGCGCCATGCCATTCGCGCCTCGCCACGCCCCGAAGCCCTGAACCACTGCCCCGGCCGCTTGCCCCATGCACGCCGCCGGGACGGCGACCGATCCAACCATAACCGGAGGTCCCGCCATGACCCGCTACATCGTGCTAGCCAGCTTCACCGACCAGGGCATCCGCACCGTCAAGGACACCACCAAGCGCGCGGCCGCCGTGCGCGAGATGGGGGCACGCCTGGGCGTGCAGATGAAAGACATCTACTGGACGCTGGGCGAATACGACATCGTGCTCACCGTCGAAGCGCCCGACGACGAGACCATGACCAGCTTCGGGCTGACCATCGGCGCAGCCGGCAACGTGCGCACCCAAACCCTGCGCGCCTTCAATAGCGACGAGATGCAGAGCATCCTCGGCAAGATGGGCTGACCCCTGCCCCGGGAACGCGCAACGCCCGCCGGGACATCCCGGCGGGCGTTGTCGTTTGCCGGGCGCGGCACGCCGGCTCAGAACCCTTCCAGCACCAGCTTGCCGATAGTGCGCCCGCCTTCCAGCATGGCGTGCGCGCGCCGCAGGTTCTCCGCATTGATGCGCCCCAGGTTCTCGCCCAGCGTGGTCTGCAGGCGCCCGGCATCGACCAGCCGCGTGACCTCGTTAAGCAGACGATGCTGCGCGACCATGTCGGGCGTGCTGTACATGGCGCGCGTGAACATGAATTCCCAGACGAAGGTGGCGCTCTTGTTCTTGAGCAATTCCACCGGCAACGGCCGCGTGTTTGCGACGATCGTGCAGATCTTGCCCTGCGGGGCGACCACTTCAGCCATCGCCGGGAAATGCCCGTCGATATCGTTGAAGCAGAGGATGTAGTCGACCTCGGCAAATCCCAGCGCCTTCAGCTGCGCCGGCAGGTCGCCGCGATGGTCAACCGTATGGTCGGCGCCAAGGCGGCGGCACCATTCCTGCGACTCGGGCCGCGACGCGGTGGCGATCACGGTCAGCCCGGCCAGCACCTTGGCCAGCTGGATGCCGATCGAGCCCACGCCGCCCGCGCCGCCGATGATCAGCACCGGGCGCCCGGCGTGATCCCCATTGGGCGAAATGCCCAGCCGGTCGAACAGAGCCTCCCAGGCGGTGATCGCCGTCAGCGGCAGCGCCGCCGCGTTGGCGAAATCCAGCGAGGCAGGCTTGTGGCCGACGATGCGCTCATCGACCAGGTGGAACTCGGCGTTGGAGCCGGACCGAGTGATGCTGCCCGCGTAGTAGACCGGGTCGCCGACCTTGAACAGGGTCACCTCCGGCCCCACGGCGGCCACCGTGCCGGCCGCGTCCCAGCCCAGCACGCGCGGCGCGGGCTCTACCTGCGCCTTGGGCGCGCGCACCTTGGTGTCGACCGGGTTGACCGAGACGGCCTCAACCTTCACCAGCAGGTCGCGGCCGCCGGGGCTGGGCATGTCGATCTCCACGTCTTGCAGCGAACGCGGGTCGGAGATGGGCAGGTACTGGGTCAGGCCGATGGCTTTCATGGCGGGCTCCGGGTTGTGTAGGGAATGAACCGAAGCGTAGCCTGTCACGATTGATTTGATTAGCCGGAAGCTACAGCAATCAATTTCCCGAAACTCCGGATAATCACCCAACAAAAAGGGCCGCCTGCGCTACCCGCGCAGACGGCCCCGCCAGGGCTTGCCGTCGGCCCTACACCGCCGCCAGGATCTGCCCGCCGCCGTAGCTCGACTGCTCCGGCGGCGCGCCGCCCAGTGCCATCTTCACCGCGCAGTACTTGAACTCCGGGATCTTGCCGAAGGGGTCCAGTGCCGCATTGGTCAGCTTGTTGATCGCCGCCTCGTAATAGCAGAACGGCACGAACACCGCCCCGCGCGGCGTGCCGGCGTCGGCCCGCGCGTACAGCGTGACTTCGCCGCGGCGCGATGCCAGCGTGACCACGTCGCCCGGCTTGCCGCCCAGCGCGTCCAGGTCCAGCGGGTGCACCAGCGCCACCGGATCGGGCTCGATCGCATCCAGCACGCCGGCGCGCCGCGTCATGCTGCCGGTGTGCCAGTGCTCGAGCTGGCGGCCGGTGATCAGCACCATCGGGTAGTCGATATCGGGCCGCTCGGCTGCCGGGATGATGTCGGCCGGCACGAAGCGCCCCCGGCCGCTGGCGGTCGGGAAGCTGTCGATAAAGATCACCGGTTCGCCCGGGTCGCCCTCTTCCTTGCACGGATAAGTCACGGCGTGTTCGCGCTCCAGCCGCTCCCAGGTCACGCCGCCGATGCTGGGCATGGCCTGGCGCATCTCGTCGAAGACCTCGGCCACGCCGTCGTAGTGCCAGTCCAGCCCCAGCTGCGCCGCCATCTGCTGGATGATCCACAGGTCCTGGCGCGCCTGCCCCGGCGGGTTCAATGCCTGGCGGCCGAGCTGGACGGTGCGGTCGGTGTTGGTGAAGGTGCCGGTCTTCTCCGGGAAGGCCGAAGCCGGCAGCACCACGTCGGCCAGGTAGGCGGTCTCGGTCAGGAAGATGTCCTGCACCACCAGGTGGTCGAGCGAGGCCAGCGCCTCGCGCGCATGCTCGGCGTCGGGGTCTGACATCGCCGGGTTCTCACCCATGATGTACATGCCGCGCACCTCGCCGCGCTCGATCGCCTGCATCACCTCGACCACGGTCAGGCCGGGCTGGCGGTCCAGCGGCATGCCCCACAGCGCCTCGAAGCTGGCGATCGCCACGGGATCGTCCACGCGGCGGTAGTCCGGGTACATCATCGGGATCAGGCCGGCATCGGACGCGCCCTGCACGTTGTTCTGGCCGCGCAGCGGATGCAGGCCGGTGCCGGGGCGGCCGATCTGGCCGGTCATCAGCGCCAGCGCGATCAGGCAGCGCGCGTTGTCAGTGCCGTGCACGTGCTGCGACACGCCCATGCCCCACAGGATCATCGAGGCCTTGGACGTGGCATACAGCCGCGCCACCTCGCGGATGACTTCGGCCTCGATGCCGCACACCGGCGCCATCAGTTCCGGGCTGTACGCCGCGACATTGCGCTGCAGCTCGTCAAAGCCGATGGTGCGGCTGTCGATGAAGTCCTGGTCCACCAGGCCCTCGGTGACGATGACATGCATCATCGCGTTGAGCAGCGCCACGTCGGCATCGGGCTTGAACTGCATGAAGCGATGGGCAAAGCGCGCCAGGTCCGAGCGGCGCGGATCTGCCACGATCAGCTTGGTGCCGTTCTTCACCGCATTCTTGATCCAGCTGGCCGCGACCGGGTGGTTCACGGTCGGGTTGGCGCCGATCACGATCACCACCTCGGCCTTGTCGACATCCATCACCGGGTTCGATACCGCGCCCGAGCCGATCCCCTCCAGCAGCGCCGCCACCGACGAGGCATGGCACAGCCGCGTGCAGTGGTCGACGTTGTTGCTGCCAAACCCGGTGCGCACCAGCTTCTGGAACAGGTAGGCCTCTTCATTGCTGCCCTTGGCCGAGCCAAACCCTGCCAGCGCGCGCTTGCCGTGGGTGTCGCGGATCTGCGCGAGCTTGCCGCCAGCCAGCGCCAGCGCCTCTTCCCAGGTGGCCTCGCGGAACACGTCCATGACGTGGTCCGGATCCATGACGAAATCGCCCTGCTTGGGCACGCCTTCGCGGCGCACCAGCGGCACCGTCAGGCGCTGCGGATGCTGCACGTAGTCAAAACCGTAGCGGCCCTTCACGCACAGCCGCTCGTGGTTGGCCGGGCCATCGCGCCCTTCCACGAACAGGATGCGGTTGTCCTTGATGTTGTAGGTCAGCTGGCAGCCCACGCCGCAGTACGGGCAGACCGAGTCCACCTGCTTGTCCGGCACCGCCAGCGCGGCGTCGCGCGCGGGCATCAGCGCACCGGTCGGGCAGGCCTGCACGCATTCGCCGCAGGCCACGCAGGTCGACGCGCCCATGGGGTCGTCCATGTCGAACACGATGCGGGCTTCGTCGCCGCGCAGGGCCAGGCCGATCACGTCGTTGACCTGCTCGTCGCGGCAGGCACGCAGGCAGCGCGTGCACTGGATGCAGGCATCCAGGTTGACGGCGATGGCCGGATGCGACAAATCCGCCGCCACGCGTTCGCGCGGGGCAAAGCGCGGCTTGCCGACCTCCAGCTTCGCGGCCCACTGGTCCAGCTCGTTGTGGCGGGTGTAGTCGGTCTCGGGCATGTCCGACTGCAGCAGTTCCAGCACCGTGCGCTGGGCGCGGCGGGCGCGCTCGGATTCGGTCTGCACCTGCATGCCCTCGGCGGGATAGCGGCAGCAGGACGGGGCCAGCACGCGCTCGCCCTGGATCTCGACCATGCAGGCGCGGCAGTTGCCGGCGGGCTCCAGGCCGTCCTTGTAGCACAGGTGCGGCACGTCGAAGCCTTCGCGCTGGGCCACCTTGAGCAGGCTTTCGCCGGGCTGGGCGCTCACCTCGCGGCCATTGAGCGTGAAGGTGACGGCTGGCTCGGCGGATTCGACAAGCGCGCGTTCGGCGCGGGTCAGTGCATTCATGTCAGTCTCTCAGGCCAGTTCGTGCGGGAAGTACTTGATGACGCAGTCGACGGGATTGGGCGCGGCCTGCCCCAGCCCGCAGATCGATGCATCGCGCATCACCGCGGACAGGTCATCCAGCGCCGGCAGGTCCCACTTCGGCTGGCGGATCAGGTCGAGCGTCTTGGCGGTGCCGGTGCGGCACGGTGTGCATTGCCCGCAGGACTCGTGCTTGAAGAAGTGCATCAGGTTGCGCGCTGCCTGCGTGGCGCTGTCCTGGTCGGACAGGATCACCACCGCGGCCGAGCCGATAAAGCAGCCGTAGGGCTGCAGCGTGTCGAAGTCCAGCGGGATATTGCCCATCGACGCCGGCAGGATGCCGCCCGAGGCGCCACCCGGCAGGTAGCCGTAGAACGCATGGCCGTCGAGCATGCCGCCGCAGTATTCATCGATCAGCTCGCGCACGGTAATGCCGGCCGGTGCCAGGTGCACGCCGGGGCGTTTCACGCGGCCCGAGACCGAGAACGAGCGCAGGCCCTTGCGCCCGTTGCGCCCCTGCGAGGCAAACCACTCGGCGCCCTTCTCGATGATGTCGCGCACCCAGTACAGGGTCTCGAAGTTGTGTTCCAGCGTGGGCCGTCCGAACAGGCCCACCTGCGCCACATAGGGCGGGCGCAGCCGCGGCATGCCGCGCTTGCCTTCGATCGACTCGATCATGGCCGACTCTTCGCCGCAGATATAGGCGCCCGCGCCGCGGCGCAGTTCGATCGTCGGCAGGCCGGGGATTGGCGGGTCTTGCTGCAGCCGCTGAAGTTCTTCCGCCAGCAGCTCGCGGCAGCCGGCGTATTCGTCGCGCAGGTAGATATAGATCGCTGACACGTTGACCACCGTCGCCGCGATCAGCATGCCTTCCAGGAAACGGTGCGGATCGCGTTCCAGGTAGACGCGGTCCTTGAAGGTGCCGGGCTCGCCCTCGTCGATGTTGATGGCCATCAGCCGGGGCGCGGGCTCGTTCTGCACGATGCGCCATTTGCGCCCGGTCGGGAAGCCTGCGCCGCCCAGGCCGCGCAGGCCGGAGTCCTCCATCGTGCACAGCACGGCGGCCGGATCCAGGTCGCCGCTGGCGAGGGACTTCAGCAAGGCATAGCCGCCGTCCTTCCGGTAAGCGTCGTAGCCGATATAGGGCTCGGGCGCATGGCGCACGGCCTTTGCCTGCACGGCGGCGTCGATGGCCTCGGCCGTGGCGGTGTCGACCGGATTCTGCCCGACCAGCGCCGCGGGCGCCTTCTCGCAGCGGCCGATGCAGGGCGCGGCCACCACGCGCACGTCAGTGCCGAGCAGCGCGGGCAGCTTGTCGATCAGCGCCTGTGCGCCCGCCAGCTCGCAGGCAATGCCTTCGCATACGCGCACGGTCAACGCCGGCGGCGGTGCGATCTGGCCGTCGGCGTCCTCGCGTACCACGTCGAAGTGGTGGTAGAAGGTGGCGACTTCATAGACCTCGGTCATCGACAGCCGCAGTTCGCTGGCCAGCGCCACCAGGTGCGGCATCGCCAGCTGGCCGTAGCGGTCGTTGATGCAGTGCAGGTGTTCGATCAGCAAGTCGCGCCGGCGGGGCATGTCGCCCAGCGCCACGCGCACTTCGGCCAGCGCGGCCGCGTCTACCTGCCGGCCCTTGGGCTGGCGGCGCTTGCGCTGCCGGCCGAGCCCCGTCGCCTCGAGAGGAATGACAACCTGGTTCATGGCGTGCCTGGATTCTGTTTGTGGGTATCCGATGTGCGATCAGGAAGGCGCCCGGCGGGCCGCCTCCCTGTCGCTCTTTCTATTTTTCGTATTGTGCTACCGGGCGCGGCGCCTGTGCACGCATCGCAGCCGCCACGTCCGGATCCTGCCGGCGCCGGAGGCGCCGTACTGCTTTCTTCATCAGGTCAGGTCTTCCGGCACGGTACGGTAGCCCATCGGTGCCGAGGCATTGGCATGCACATACTTGCGGGCATGGGCCTCGCGCATCGGCTTGAGCACGAACAGCGCCATCACCGCGGTCAATGCCGCCATGCCGGAGGCCACCATGAAGACCGCATGCCAGCTGCCGGTGGCAGTGGTGATCACGCTGGAGAACGGCACCAGCAGCGCGGCCGTGCCCTTGGCGGTGTACAGCAGGCCCGCGTTGGTGGCGGCAAACTTCGGCCCGAAGGTGTCGCCGCAGGTGGCAGGGAACAGGCTGTAGATCTCACCCCAGGCAAAGAACACCACGCCTGTCAGCACCACGAAGGCAACCGGATGGTGGCCGTACTTGGACAGCAGCAGGATGCCGATGGCCTCGACCCCGAAGGCAAAGAACATGGTGCGTTCACGGCCGATATGATCGGAGATCCAGCCGAAGAACGGGCGCGTCAGGCCATTGAGCACGCGGTCGATGGTCAGTGCGAAGGTCAGCGCCGGCAAGGTCAGGCCGAGGATCGAGATCGGGGCGTCGTGCAGGCCGAAGTCCTTGGCGATCGGGCCGAGCTGGGCGGTGGCCATCAGGCCGCCGGCGGCCATCATCACGAACATCGCGTACATGACCCAGAAGATCGGCGACTTCAGCACCTCGCGCGGCGAAGCGTTGTAGGTTGCGGCAGCCTTCAGCGTGGACTTGACCTCGCTCAGGATCTTGGCCGACGGCGGGTACAGGGCCATGCCCAGGATGAACACGATCAGGCCCTGGCCAAGACCGAACCACAGGAACGCAGCCTCATAGCCCGAAGTCTTGATCATGTTGGCAATGGGCACCACGGTCAGCGCCGAGCCCGCGCCGAAACCGGCTGCGGTAATCCCCGCTGCCAGGCCCCGGCGATTGGGAAACCATTTCAGCGCGTTGCCCACGCAGGTGCCATACACAGCGCCCGCGCCCAGGCCGCCGATCGCCGCCGCGAAGTAAAGCATGGGCAGCGAGGACGCCACCGAGTTCAGGGCCCAGGCAATGGCGCACAGCAGGCCGCCGCCCACCACTACCGGACGCGGGCCGTACTTGTCGACCAGATAGCCTTCAATCGGGACCAGCCAGGTTTCCGTCACGACGAAGATGGTGAAGGCCACCTGGATCGCGGTGCGGCCCCAGTGGTACTTGTCGTCGATCGGGTTGACGAACAGCGTCCAGCCGTATTGCATGTTGGCGATCATCGCCATGCAGATCACGCCGAATACCAGTTGCACCCACGGCGACGCAAAGCGCGACGTGGACTCCCTCTGCTGCAATTCCATGATGTCTCCTTATAGCGGCGTGCCGCCAAGGTGGAAGATGGGCGCCTGTAGACGCCTCTGCGTGACTCTCAGTCAAAGAACAGCTGAGCCGTTCTAGTGCTATACGGTATGTGATATATCAGGTAAGTCAAGCGTATTCGTCGCGGCTCTGCAGCATGGGATCGCGGTGAGTGACGCCTGGGTGGCCGTTGCTGCAGTGCGACTGGTGCGCACACTGCATCAATGGCCGGTCCGACAGCATCCGGAGTCGTTGGAAATCAAGCAGTTGCCATGCATCGGCACATTAATCGGCCGACTGATGGCATCCGCAAGAATGCCGGGGATCGCGCCCCGGAAAAATCGGGAAAACGATGAATTGGGGAAAGTCCCTAGATGCATACATTAATGTCTGGTGACGCGCGTATGGCTTGGGAACGACGCCGGAAGCGGCGTTAAAGACACAGCAGGGAGCCTGCCGGCCTGGAACCGGGGCGCAGGAAGAGGGGTCGTGCAGGGCGATCGCTGGCAGCGATCGGGGAGGAAGATGGTGGCGGCCGCAGGTTCGTGCAGAACCCTGCCCTGGCTCGCGGCGAATGCCGCAGATCAGGTGTCAACCGAGGTACTGCCACAAGGGGTGCCGGCCGCTACAACCCTTGCTGGTTGCGCGGTTCAGCGCGATGGCGCATGGCGCCGGCGCGCATTACGCGTAGGCCAGTTCACCGGCAGCGGGCACGATGCGCGACGGGCTGGCACGGCCCACGCCATCGCCTTCCTGGTTCGAGCCCAGGCCGGCAAAGCGACCGTGCTCCTGCGCGGTCACCAGCACGTCCATCGGCAGGCGCGTGGCCAGCAGCGTGGTCACGCCGGCACCGGCAGCAATCAGGCCCAGGCCAAGAGCGAAGAGAAGAGCGACTTCCATTTGAAAACTCCAATAGCGTTGTGATCAGGAGTTTTCATTATATGCTGCACCGCACTATGTGTAAATATCCTGTATGTGATATATCAATAGAAGTTTTGCACTAATACAACGAATGCCCGCCCCATGCCCCCTGATGAGCCGATTGCCTCACACCATGGTGGTTTTTCGATGCACCACCGGCGACTCCTGATATTCCTGGCCACGCAAGGCATCCCAGATTGCCGCGGCATTGGGCTTGAGCGAGCGGCTCTTGCGCCGAACCAGCATCACCGTGGAAGTCACCTGCGGACGCAGCGGCCGCATCACCGCCGCCGGATTCATGCCGCCCACCTGGGCACGCGACGGCACCACGCCGATGCCAAGGCCCAGCGCCACCATGCCGAACACCGCTGCAAAGTGGCCGAGCAACTGCAGCGAGCCCGCGCGCACGTGATAGCTGCTGAGCGCCTTCTCCACCGCGGGCTGCATGCCGCACTGCTGGTCCAGGGCCAGCACGCGGGCATCGCTCAGGTCGCCCCACCCTACCGCGTCGCGCATCGCCAGCGGGTGCTGGGCGGGCAGGACGGCGTGGTAGGCATCGACGCACAGCGGTTCACAATAGAGGTCGTCGGTTGGCTTCGGATCGGTGGCAATGCCGAAGTCCACCTCGCCGCTGCGCACGCTTTGCAGCACCGACTCCTGCGAGCGGTCCTTCAGGTGGATGGCAATCGCCGGCCATGCTTGCCGGCAGCCGGCCAGCCACGTCGGCACCGACATCGAGCTGAGCACCGGATCCGAAGCAATCTGCACCAGGCCCTGGCACGGACGGCTGGCGCTCTGGCTGTCGCGCAGGGTCTGCTCGACCTCTTCGATCAGGTGGCAGATGCGCTGCGACAGGTGCTGGCCGGCATCGGTCAGTTCCACCTGGCGCGTGGTACGGTCGAACAGGCGCTGGTCGATCTCATCTTCCAGTTCACGCACGCTGCGGCTGACCGCGGATTGCGTCAGGCCCAGCTCAACCGAGGCACGCGTAAAGCTCTTGTGCCGCGCCACTGCGGCGAAGGCCTTCAGTTGGGGGAGCGAGATATTCACGACCTGCCCCCCTGCCCCGCATCGGCGTGGCTGCGACGGGTCTCTTCAGGCATGGCGGGGTGCCGCGTTGCACGCACCGTTGCATTCAGTCCGGTCACGGTAGTCTCCTTGTGTATTTTTTGTCGTGGCTGTAGGCAGCCATCGTTGTTATCGGCCATGCTTGTGGCCATTGGCGGGCTCCTGGCGCAAGCCGGAGAGCCGGATTCGGGGCGGGGCAGGCAAATCCGACGATTGATGCTACTTGAATCTAAGATCAGCACTGCATAAAGTTTTTTATCGTTTATATAGCCAATCGTTTATATATTGCACGGGACGAGGATGAGGAACGCCACACTGCGGCAGTTGAAGGTCTTTGAGACCGTCGCCCGCCATATGAGCTTTTCACGCGCTGCCGAGGAACTGCACCTGACGCAGCCCGCGGTATCGACCCAGGTGCGGCAGCTGGAGCACCACGTGGGGCTGCCCCTGTTCGAGCAGTTGGGCAAGAAGATCTACCTGACCCCGGCGGGCCACGAGATGCTGCATTACAGCCGCAGCATCATCCAGCAGTTCCGCGAGGCCGAAGACGCCATGTCCCAGCTCAAGGGCATCTCCGGCGGCCGGCTCAACGTGGCGGTGATCAGCGCCGGCGACTATTTCTTTCCGCGCCTGCTGGCCGAGTTCATGAACCGCCATGAAGGCGTGACGCTGAACCTTGCCGTGCATAACCGCGAGGAATTGCTGCACCAGCTGGCCGGCAACCTGACCGACCTGGCGGTGATGGTGCGTCCGCCCGAAGGCATGGACACCATCAACGAGGCCTTCGCCCCCCATCCCTATGTCATCGTGGCTGCGCCCACCCACCCGCTGGTCGGACAGCGCAATATCCCGCTGGCCGAGCTGGCTGATGAAGCCTTCGTTTCACGCGAGAAAGGCTCGGATACCTGGAATTCAATGCAGGAGGGCTTTGCCGGGCGTCTGTCGAACATGCGCATCGCGATGGAGATCAAGAGCACCGAGACCATCAAGCAGGCCGTGATCGCCAATATGGGCATCGCCTTCCTGTCGGCGCACACGGTCGGCCTGGAATTGCAGGCCGGCAAGCTCGCGGTGCTGGACATCGAGGGCTTCCCGGTGATGCTCAACTGGTATGTGGTGCACCGCAAGAACAAGCGGCTGCCACCGGTGGCGCTGGCGTTCAAGCAGTTCCTGATGGAGGAAGGCGCGGGACTGATCGAGCGGATTACCGGGGCGGAAGGTTTGATCAGTCAGAATGCATAAACAATTGATTATGGTTTCGCTATGAAACTTTAATTATCGTAAATCATCCGCGGTCCCTATGCTTGTCTCAACCCAACCGCTACAGCGCATCTGAGGAGACGAGCATGAACCAGGTCCAGCAGGAAAGCAGCCAGGCTGCCATCACGGTCGGCACCGATAACCAACCCATTCCGCGCGACACCCAGCTCGCCGCCTACAACGCCGCGTTTATCGAGCTGGGCCTGCGCTTCCGCTGGGACGCCGAGATGTATGAATGGCTGTGCGGCATCGAATGCGAGAAGGCGCGCGTGGCCCGCTATATCGAAGAACACCACGCGCACTTGCTGGCCGCCTATGACGCCGCCTTTCTGAGCGCGCTGATCTTCGAGAAGAAGAACGAATACCTGCGCGCGGTCGGTCATCTCAACTGAAGGGCCGCTCGGTTCACGGCGAGGCGCGCGAGCGGCCTCGCCTTTTTGCGTAGCCCGCATGTCCCTCAGGCGAGATCGGCCTCCGCAGCCTTGCCTGCGGGGCGGGGCAGCCGTTTGATGCGCTTGCGCGGCCTTTGCGCCGCGACCCAGAGGTCGTATGCCATCTGCATGCCGCTCCACATCTCGCGGCTCGCGCCCAGGGCTTCTTCCAGGCGAATGGCAATATCCGGCGTGATCGATGCATGACCATTCAGGATGCGCGAGAGCGTTGCGCGCGTCACGCTGATGTGCGCGGCGAACGCCGTAATGGTCATATCGTCCATGCCAGCGAGCCAATCGGCCAGCACCGCGCCGGGGTGCGGCGGGTTGTGCATGCGCGTCATGATGAAGTCCTTCAGTGGTAGTCCTGGTAATCGACGACGATGACGTCGATGCCGTCGAACATGAATGTCAGCCGCCAGTTGCCATTGACGCTGACAGACCAGGGCCGGACATGTCGCCGCCCAGTTGATGCAGCTTCCAACCTGGCACCCCCATGTCCCGGGGTCTCGTGGCGTGATCCAGCGCACCGAGCTGATTGCGCAATCTCTGCGCGTGATGCGGCTGGATTCCCGCCTTGGAGCCAGTCTCGAAGAAACGTTTGAGGCCCGCATGGGCGAAACTCTTGATCATCGATTTCCAGGTAGCAAAGAATGTATAGCGTATAGATACACTATACAAGCGTTAGAAGCTTGCTTGCGTTGCCGGGGACGGACTCTATCACCTGAAGCGCACTGGGAAACCAGTCGGCGGCTGCTTTTGAGCCATTACTCATTCCGCGCCTGGGGGAGCTGGCGATGTGCCGGCCGGCATGGATCCATTGCCATGCCGGCCCGGGCGCAGTCGTCGTAAGATTCGGCATCAACACTCACGCGCCCGCCACTTGCCCGGCTTGCCACCCGTTTCATGCCGACTCGACGCACCGACGAAGAATTTGCCCACGAACTGACCCGGCTGCTGAGCACCGAAGGCGTGTCGTCGCTGACCATCGGCGAGATTGCCCGACGCATGCGCTGCTCACGGCGGCGCCTGTACGAGATCGCGCCGACCAAGGAGGCGCTGTTCGTCGGCATCTGCCGCGACGTGCTCGCTGACAACCTGGAAAGGGGCTTTGCCGCGGCGCGCCGCGAAAGCGATGCGGCGCGGGCAGTGTCCGCCTACCTGCATGCCGCGCTCAACACATCGGGACTGAGCAAGGCCGCGCTGGCGGACCTGGATGCGATCGACAGCGGCCGGGCGGCATTCGACGACTACCAGCTGGCGCGCGTGCGCGGGCTTGAGAGCCTGCTCGAGGCAGGCATGCGGCAAGGGCTGATGGCGCCGCACAATCCGCGGCTGGTTTCCGAAGCGATCCTGGGCGCCGCGCACCGGCTGCGCAACCAGCAGTTCCTGAAGGAAACCGGCCTGAAGATCGGCGATGCCTTCAGCGAGTTCTACGAGATCATCCTGAACGGCCTGCTGTGCCGCGCGGACACCGGCGCGCGCTCGTCCCAGCCGCACGCCGGAAGGTAACCGCGCTCAGGCCACCTGCCTCTCCTGGCCGCCCCAGTAGCGGCCGCGGATGGCCTTGCGGTCGATCTTGCCCAGCGCGGTCAGCGGCAGCTCATCCACGAACACCACCTGCTTGGGCGCATTGACCACGCCCTTGTGCTGCGTCACGTGGCCGATCACGTCGGCCTCGGTAAGCGCGGCACCGGGCCGTGCCACGACCACGGCGGTGACCGCCTCGCCCCACTTGGGGTCGGGGATGCCGATCACCGCGGACATGGCGATGGCCGGGTGCAGCGCCAGGCAATGCTCCACCTCGCTCGGGTACACGTTGAAGCCGCCGCTGATGATCATGTCCTTGGCGCGGTCGACGATGTACAGGAAGCCCTCGCTGTCGCAACGGGCCATGTCGCCGGTATGCAGCCAGTCGCCGGCAAAGACCTTGGCGTCTTCCTCGGGCCGGTTCAGGTAGCCTTCCATCACCAGCGGACCGCGCACGCACAGCTCGCCCACCTCGCCCGGCGCGACTTCACGCAGGTCGGGGTCCAGCAGCTTGACCTGGTTGCCCGGGATCACCTTGCCGCACGAGCGCAGGCGCTCGGGGTTGTCCGGATCGTGGTCGCGCTGGCTCAGGTAGCTGATGCACATCGGCACTTCAGCCTGGCCATAGACCTGTCCGAACACGGGGCCGATGCGGCGCAGCGCGTCAGCGAGACGCACCGGCGCGATCGGCGCCGCGCCGTAGAGCACCAGCTCCAGGCTGGACAGGTCGGCCGCGTCCAGCCCGTCGCAATCGAGCAGGCCATAGATCTGCGTGGGCACCAAAAAGGTCAGGTTGATCCGTTGTTCGGCCACGCGTCGCAGGAAATCGGCGGGACTGAACTTGTCGCACACGTAGATGGTGCCGCCGCGCAGCAGCGTCGGCAGGAACAGGCTGCCGGACGCATGCGAGATCGGCGTGGTCACCAGATAGCGGATCTGCGCCGGCCATTCGTAGCTGGCCAGCATGTACTGCAGCACCGTCACCGTGGTCCGGTGCGTATGCAGGATGCCCTTGGAACGGCCAGTGGTGCCGCCGGTATAGGCCAGCCGGCTGATTTCCGTGGGGTCGTCGCCGGGAACCACGGGCGTGTCATCGAACGCAGCCGCCGCATTGGCCAGGCCAGGCCCGAACTCGCCATCGTCCAGCGGCAGGACCTGCAGGCCGGCGCCAGCTGCCAGCACGCGCGCGCGCTCGGTGAAGCGGGCGTTGTCCACCACCAGCGCCCGCACCCCGGCATCCTGCAGCACGTAGGCGTGATCCGCTTCCGATGCCATCGGATGCAGCGACACATTCTTCAGCCCGGCCAGCTGCGCGGCGATGATGGCGGCGACCGCTTCGGCGCGGTTGCCCACCAGGAAGGCCACGGCATCCTGGCGCGCCAGGCCGCGGGCGGCAAACAGCCGCGCGACGCGCGCGCACTGCCGCGCGAGCGCCTCATAGCTCAGCGTGGTGTCGTCGCCGACGATGGCGGGCACGCCGGGCCTGGCACGCAGCGCGGCCGCATAGAGCTGGCCCACCGTAGCGCCGCCATGGACTACCGCAGCGGCCGAAGCTTGACGGCTCATGTTGTCTCCTCGGATCTGTCTTTGTCAGGGCTCCCAATGTAGGAGGCATTCGGTACTCAGTCAACGCTTTTGGTACCGAAAAGACCACGATCGGCTACGCCAAAGCGGCGCTGGAAGTGCATGCCGGCCACCTATTCGGGAAAACTCGGGGGACAATCGAGACCTGCGCGGCTGGTCCGGGATCACGGAAATGGCACGCGCCTCAGGCCTGTTCCTTGACCTGGTTTTCCAGCTCCACCAGCCGCTTCTTCAGCGCCCGCTCCTCCTGGAAGCGCACGGTCTCGTCGCGGATCACGGCGACGATGCCGGTGATGGCGCCCGCATCATCCTTGAGCAGCGCCACGGTGAAGGCGATCGACATGGCCTTGCCGTCCTTGTCGACCGCGGGCACCTTGAGCAGGTCGTGGCCGTAGCGCGTGATGCCGGTCGCCATGGTCTTGCCGTAGCCCTCCCAGTGCCGCCCGCGCAGGCGCTCAGGGATGATCAGGTCGAGCGACTTGCCCATGGCCTCGGCCTGGGTAAAGCCGAACATGCGCTCGGCGGCGGGATTCCATAGCGTGATGGCGCCCTTGGCGTCGGAGATGATGATGGCGTCGCCGATGGCGGACACCAGTTGCGCGTAATCGATCTGGTCTGTCATGGGGATTCCCTCGTTATTCCCAGGGCCGGTCGGCGCCAGCCTGTCATGGCCATCAAGGTAGCGTGCCACATGGCCACGCTGCAAGCAAAAACGCCGGGGCCCGCTATGCGCGAGACCCCGGCGTACACTCCGGCCACAAGTGCCGGCGGGCAGCGTCAGATCACCTGGGACTCGCGCAGGCGCTTGATGTCGTCCGCGCCGTAGCCCAGGCCGGCCAGCACCTCTTCGCTATGCTCGCCCAGCAGTGGCGACCCGGTGATCTCCGGCTTGAGGTCGGAGAACTTGATCGGGCTGCCCACCGTCAGGTAGGTACCGCGCTCCTTGTGCGGCACCTCGGTGATGCTGCCGCTGGCGCGCAGCGACGGATCGGCGGCGATTTCCTTCATCGACAGCACCGGCGAGCACGGGATGTCGAACTTGCGCAGGATGTCCACGGCCTCGTACTTGGTCTTGTCGGCCAGCCATTCCTCGATGGTGTTGAAGATATCGAAGATATGCGGCTGGCGAGCCTTGGCGGTGGCGTAGTTGGGATCGGAAATCCATTCCGGCTTGCCCAGCGCCTTGCAGATCGGCTCCCAGGCATGGCCCTGGATGGTGAAGTAGATATAGGCGTTGGGGTCGGTTTCCCAGCCCTTGCACTTCAGCACCCAGCCCGGCTGGCCGCCGCCGCCCGCGTTGCCGCCGCGCGGCACCACGTCGCTGAAGCTGCCGTGCGGATACTGCGGGTACTCCTCCAGGTAGCCCAGGCGGTCCAGGCGCTGCTGGTCGCGCAGCTTGACCCGGCACAGGTTCAGCACCGCATCCTGCATCGACACAGCCACCTTCTGGCCCTTGCCGGTCTTGTCGCGGCCGATCAGCGCGGTGAGGATGCCGATGGCCAGGTGCATGCCGGTGTTGGAATCGCCCAGCGCCGCGGCGGACACCGTCGGCGGGCCATCCCAGAAGCCGGTGGTCGAGGCCGCGCCGCCGGCGCACTGGGCCACGTTCTCGTAGACCTTCAGGTCTTCATAGTGGTGGCCGTCGCTGAAGCCCTTGACCGAAGCCACGATCATCTTCGGGTTCAGTTCGTTGATGCGTTCCCACGAGAACCCCATGCGGTCCAGCGCGCCCGGGCCGAAGTTCTCGACCAGCACGTCCGACTCGCGGATCAGCTGCTCCAGGATCTTCTTGCCTTCCGGCTTCTTGGTATCCAGCGTCAGGCTGCGCTTGTTGCTGTTGAGCATGGTGAAGTACAGGGCATCGACATCCGGGATGTCGCGCAGCTGGGTGCGCGTCACGTCGCCGGAACCGGGGCGCTCGACCTTGATCACGTCCGCACCGAACCACGCGAGAAGCTGCGTGCAGGCGGGACCGGCCTGGACGTGCGTGAAGTCGATGATCTTGATGCCGTTGAGTGGGAGGTTCACTTTCGTTCTCCTATTGGATCAGAGGGGTGAAATTCGGGTGAATTACTTCTTGGCCGAGCTTTGCGGATTCAGATTGGTCAGACGACCGCTTTCCGTGCCAGCAGCCGGATCGATGACAGCGTTGACCAGCGTGGGCTTGCCCGAGCGCAGGGCTTCGTTCACCGCAGCCTCGAGTTCCGCCGGCGTGGTGACGTTGCGGCCGACGCCACCGAACGCTTCCATCATCTTGTCGTAGCGCGCGCCCGGGACGAACGTCGTGACCGCCGGATCCTTGCCGCCGGTCGGATTCACGTCGATGCCCTTGTAGACGCCGTTGTTGTTGAAAATGACGATGCAGACCGGCAGGTTGTAACGGCAGATCGTCTCGACTTCCATGCCCGAGAAACCGAACGCACTGTCACCGCACAGCGCCAGCACCGGCTTGCTGGTCTCGACCGCCGCGGCGACCGCGTAGCCCATGCCCACGCCCATCACGCCCCAGGTGCCTACGTCCAGGCGCTTGCGCGGCTCGTACATGTCGATCACGGCACGGGCGTAGTCCAGCGTGTTGGCGCCTTCGTTGACGAACGAGATGCCCGGGTTGGCCTTGACCACATCCTTCAGCACGTTCAGCGCGCCGTGGAAGTTCATCGGCGAGACATCCTTGGACCTGGCCAGGGTCTCGGCCATCTTCGCCAGGTTCGTGTCCCTGCGGTCGGCCACCGCGTTCAGCCACTCGGCGCCCGGCTTGGCAAAGTCATTGCCGACCTTGTCGAGGATCGCCGACACGCACGAACCAATGTCACCCACTACCGGCGCGGCGATGGCGACGTTGCTGTCCATCTCGGTCGCCGCGATGTCGATCTGGATGAATTGCTTCGGCTTGCCCCAGGTCTTGCCCTTGCCATGCGACAGCAGCCAGTTCAGGCGGGCGCCGACCAGCAACACCACGTCAGCTTCAGCCAGCACATACGAGCGTGCGGCCGAGGCCGATTGCGGATGCGTATCGGGCAGCAGGCCCTTGGCCATCGACATCGGCAGGTACGGAATGCCCGTCTTCTCGACCAGCGTGCGGATATCCGCTTCGGCGCGTGCGTACGCGGCACCCTTGCCCAGCAGGATCAGCGGGCGCTTGGCGCTCTTCAGCAGCGCGACGGCACGGTCGATCGAGTCCGGTGCAGGCAGTTGGCGCGGGGCCGGATCCACCACCTTGATCAGCGACTTGCGGCCCTTCTCGGCTTCCATCGACTGGCCCAGCAGCTTGGCCGGCAGGTCCAGGTACACACCGCCCGGACGGCCCGACACGGCGGCACGAATGGCACGCGCAATCCCGACACCAATGTCTTCAGCGTGCAGCACGCGGAAGGCAGCCTTGGCGTGCGGACGGGCGATGGCCAGCTGGTCCATCTCTTCGTAGTCACCCTGCTGCAAATCGACGATCTCGCGCTCGCTCGAGCCGCTGATCAGGATCATCGGGAAGCAGTTGGTGGTCGCATGCGCCAGCGCCGTCAGCCCGTTCAGGAAGCCCGGCGCAGAAACGGTCAGGCAAACGCCCGGCTTTTGGGTGAGAAAGCCGGCAATCGCTGCTGCGTTGCCTGCGTTCTGCTCGTGACGGAAGCTGATGACGCGCATGCCGTTGGCCTGTGCCAGACGGGCCAGATCGGTGACCGGAATGCCGGGCAGACCGTAGATGTTCTCGATGCCATTCAGCTTCAGCGCGTCGATGACCAGATGAAAACCATCGGTTTGTGCCTGATGTTCTTCCGTGGCGTGACGCTGCAGTTCGTTTCCGACTTCTGCCATGGTTGATTCCTTCTATACAAATTGACTGGGGTTGGAATTCTTCTAATTCAGGGTGTCTTCCGCGTGGTGCTCCCGACCCGCTTGGCTTCGACGACTTCGGACATGTCTTGGTCTCCTCGTTGAACTCTTTACGGGGCGGGGCACTCTCGCCTTCTCGCCCTTCGCTGTTGCTACCCGTATGCCTTGCGGCGCCCGATCGTTTCACTCGATCTTGATGACATACGGTATGTGATATATCAGAACGAAGCAAGAAGAATTTCCCCTAGCCCTTCAAGTTTCGTCGATGCGGCGCAGCAATTTTGCAGGCAACTACGGCTAAATCAGCGTAATTTCTGAAAGCACGCGATTCATGCGCAATCGGCACAGATTTCCGGGCCATGTCGAAGCCTGGAAATCTCGCCGGGATTACGCATGAAGATATACTACATACCAAAAATTCCAGCGGCTTTATGGCTCTCTGGAACACATTGCCGCGCACTGGCGTCCTCCGCGAACACCAGCGCGCCCACTAATGGGAATGTCCTGCCCCCGCTCCGGAAGCCCGGCAGCCTACGCCAGGCTCCCCCTCTACCCTTCAGCCCGGGATTACTCCCCCTGACGCGGCGAAATGCCAGCCAGGAACGCGGTGTCGGACACGCGCACTGCCTCGGCATGCCCGGTGATAAAGCGCTTGCGCATGGGCGCCAGCAACACCTTGGCCGAGATCCCTGCCGCAATCGTCACCACCGCCGCCACCGAGAACACGGCTCCCCAGCCGCCATGCGCCGACAGGATCGATGCCAGCGGCACCACCATCGCCGCCGTGCCCTTCGCCGTGTACAGGGTGCCGGCATTGGCCGCGGCGAATTTGCTGCCGAAGGTATCGGCGCACAAGGCCGGGAAAATCGAGAAGATCTCGCCCCAGAACAGGAAGGTCAGCGCCGCGAAGAACATGAACCAGTACGGGTTGTGCCCCATCTGCATCAGCCCGAGCAGCGCCAGCCCCTCGCCGACGAAGATCACGAACATGGTGTTCTCGCGCCCGAACTTGTCCGACAGGAAACCGCACAAGGGCCGCGTAAAGCCATTGCACAGGTTGTCGATCGACAAGGTCATGGTCAGCAGCGGCAGCGTCATGCCCAGCATCGTCACCGGCATCGAGGCGAAGCCATAGTCCTTGGCGATGGGCCCGAGCTGCGCCGTCGCCATGATCCCCCCCGCCGCCACCGCGACAAAGCTCACGTAGATCAGCCAGAACACCGGCGTCTTCACCATCTGCCCCGGCGAGAACTCGACCGGGTTGGTCAGTACCGCCTTGGCCGCCACCGCGCCCTTGGGCGGCCTGGGCTTCACCAGCAGCAGTGCCAGCACGAAGATGCACACGCCCTGCAGGATGCCGAAGGTCAGGAAGGCCTTTTCATAGCCCGAGCTCTGGATCATGTTGGCGATGGGGATCACCGTAATGGCCGCGCCCGCGCCGAAACCCGCCGCCGTCAGTCCGGCCGCGAGGCCGCGCTTGTCCGGGAACCACTTCAGCGCGTTGCCGACGCAGGTCCCATAGACACCGCCCGCGCCGATGCCGGCAATCACCGCGGCCGCATACAGTTCCGGCAGCGTGGTCGCATAGGCATTCATCACCCATGCCAGGCCCGCGCAGATCGCCCCGCCCGCCACTACCGGGCGCGGGCCAAACTTGTCCACCAGCCAGCCCTCCAGCGGCACCAGCCAGGTTTCCGTCACGATGAAAATGGAGAATGCCACCTGGATGGCGGACGCGCCCCAGTGATGCTTGGCCTCCATCGGTGACACGAAGAAGGTCCAGCCGTACTGCAGATTCGCCACCAGCCCCATGCACACCACGCCAATTGCAAGCTGGATCCAACGGTTCTGCAGGCCGCGGCCGTTCACGTTGCCGTGACCGGCCGTGGCCGATACTTCAAATTGCGCCATCTGTCTTGTCTCCTGGTACTGCTTGTTTGTGCCTCGACTGGCACAACAGGGCTTTGTGGGTTGCCCTTCTCACAACTAGACCGGCGCCTGGCATTGCGGCACATGAAGTCGTGGATTGATGCTACCTGAAGCTTAATTTGACTAGTCTTAAAGTTTTTTATCGTTTCTATTTGCGATCGTTTATATATCGCGGAGCTGGCATGAATCCCCCGCCGGGCTTCCATAACAGGTTGTCTATGGGCCCATCCAGACAACAAAAGCCACCGCCGCCCCGACAAACGCGGGGCGGCGGTGGCTTCGCGGCCGCCTGAACTGCTCAGCTTGGAGACCTCGACTCGACCAACTCAGGCCGGCGCTTCCTCCAGCTGCCTCAGCAGGGCATCGACACTGCCCTTGGCGTCGCCGAACCACATCCGCGTGTTGTCCTTGTAGAACAACGGGTTGTCCACGCCCGCATAGCCCGCCGCCATGCTGCGCTTGGACACCACCACGGTGCGGGCCTTCCAGACTTCCAGCACCGGCATGCCGGCAATGGGGCTGCCCGGGTCTTCCAGCGCACCGGGGTTGACGATGTCGTTGGCGCCCACCACCAGCACCACGTCGGCCTTCTCGAAGTCGTCGTTGATCTCTTCCATCTCCAGCACGATGTCGTACGGCACGCGCGCCTCGGCCAGCAGCACGTTCATGTGCCCGGGCAGGCGGCCTGCGACCGGGTGGATGCCGAAGCGCACGGTGACGCCCTGCGCCCGCAGCCGCCGCGCGATCTCGCTGATGGTGCCCTGCGCCTGCGCCACCGCCATGCCGTAGCCCGGCACGATGATCACGTCGCTGGCGTCCTTGAGCAGGTTGCCGACTTCCTCGCTGGACACCGGCAGCACCTCGCCCTGCTCGGTCGCCGCGCCCTGTGCCTGCACCGCGCCGAAGCCGCCCAGGATCACCGACAGGAACTTGCGGTTCATCGCCTTGCACATGATGTAGCTGAGGATGGCGCCGCTCGATCCCACCAGCGCCCCGGTGATGATCAGCAGGTCGTTGCCCAGCATGAAGCCGGTGGCCGCCGCGGCCCAGCCGGAGTAGCTGTTGAGCATCGACACCACCACCGGCATGTCGGCGCCGCCGATGGCCAGCACCAGGTGCGCGCCGACCAGCAGCGCAATCACCGTCATCGCCGCCAGCGGCACCAGCCCCTGCTGCGCGTCGGGCGCGCTCAGGAAGGCATAGCCCAGCCACACGCAAACCAGCAGCGCGATGGCATTCAAGGCATGCCGCCCGGGCAGCAGCATCGGCTTGCCGCCCATGGTGCCCTGCAGCTTCAGGAAGGCGATGATCGAGCCCGTGAACGTGACCGCGCCGATCAGGATGCCAAGGTAGGTTTCCACTTCATGGATGGCCTTCTCCGCGCCGGTCAGCGCATGGCTATCCAGGTAGTTGGCATAACCCACCAGCACCGCGGCCAGGCCGACGAAGCTGTGCAGCACCGCCACCAACTGCGGCATCTGCGTCATTTCCACGCGCCTGGCCAGCATGGCACCGGCGATGCCGCCCACCAGCATCGCGCCGATGATGATGGCGATGCCGTCCGGGCTGCCCGCCAGCACGGTGGTCAGCACCGCGATCACCATGCCGGCGATGCCCAGCAGGTTGCCGCGGCGCGCGGTGCCGGGGTGGCTCAGCCCGCTCAGGCTGAGGATGAAGAGCGCGCTGGCGCCCAGGTAAGCGATATTGCTGATTCCGGATGGCATCCCTGTCTCCCCGTCTCTAGTCCCGCTGGAACATCTTGAGCATGCGCTGCGTCACCAGGAAGCCGCCGGCGATATTGATGGTGGCCAGCAGCACCGCGCTGCCGGCAATCACCGCCGTCAGCAGCGACGGCTTGCCCAGCTGCACCAGCGCGCCCACCACGATGATCCCGCTGATGGCATTGGTCACGCTCATCAGTGGCGTATGCAGCGCGGCGGTGACGTTCCACACCACCTGGTAGCCGACAAAGATCGCCAGCACGAACACCGTGAAATGCGCCATGAAGGCCGGCGGCGCGACCGCGCCCAGGCCCAGCAGCGCCGCCGCCGCGATGGCCAGCGCGATCAGCGTCGCGCCGGTGCGGCTGCGCGGCGGCTCGGCCTCGGCCTGCACCGGCGGCGGCGCGGCCGGCGCCTGCTGCTGCGGGATCGCCACCGTCAGCGGCGGCGGTGGCCAGGTCACCGTGCCCTGGTGCAGCACCGTGGCACCGCGGATCATCTCGTCGTCCATGTCGACCACGAGCTGGCCGTCCTTGCCCGGCGTCAGCTCCGTCAGCAGGTGGCGGATATTGGTGCCATAGAGCTGGCTGGCCTGCGCCGCCATGCGGCTGGGCAGGTCGGTGTAGCCGATGATGGTGACGCCGTGCTGCCGCACCGCCTCGCCCGGAACGGTCAGCACGCAGTTGCCGCCCTGCTCAGCAGCCAGGTCGACCACCACGCTGCCGGCGCGCATCAGGCCCACCGTGCCGGCCTCGAGCAGCTTGGGAGCGGGCCTGCCCGGGATCAGCGCGGTGGTGATGATGATGTCGACCTCGCGCGCCTGTTCGGCAAAGAGACGCATCTCGGCTTCGATAAAGGCCGGGCTCATCTCCTTGGCATAGCCGCCGCTGCCGCTGCCGTCCTCTTCGATCTCGACGGTCAGGAACTCGGCGCCCAGGCTTTCGATCTGCTGGCGCACCACCGGCCGCGTATCGAAGGCGCGCACCACCGCACCCAGGCTGCGCGCCGCGCCGATGGCCGCCAGCCCCGCCACGCCCGCGCCGATCACCAGCACGCGCGCCGGCGGGATCTTGCCCGCGGCCGTGATCTGTCCGGCAAAGGGCCGCCCGAACGCATGCGCGGCTTCGATCACCGCGCGGTAGCCCGCCATATTGGCCATCGAGCTGAGCGCATCGAGCTTCTGCGCGCGCGAGATGCGCGGCACGCAGTCCATCGCCAGCACGGTTGCGCCGCGCTGCGTCAGCCGCTCCAGCATCGCCATCTGCTGCGCCGGCCAGACAAAGCCGATCAGCGTGGCATGCTTCTTCAGCAGCGCCGCCTCTTCCACGCCCAGGCTGGGATGGACCTGCGGCGGGCGCACCTTGATCACCACGTCGACCGAGGCCCACAGGCTGGCCGCGTCGACAATGGCCGCACCGGCGGCGCTGTAGTCAGCGTCGGAGAACGACGCTTCCTGGCCGGCGCCGCTCTCCACCACCACCTGGTAGCCGAGCTTGAGCAGTTCCCTGACCGAGTCGGGCGTGGCGGCAACGCGCCGCTCGCCCGGGTGGACTTCGCGTGGCACACCGATCGTCATTGGCATGGCATTCACCGTTTTTTGGAAGGAATCGGGCGCCGGCTCAGCCGCGCACGTGGTTGACCAGCGAGCCGATGCCCGCGATCGCCACCTCGACCACCGCACCGTCCTTCATCGATCCCACGCCGATCGAGGTGCCGCACGCAATCACGTCGCCGGGCATCAGCGTCAGGTCCTGCGAGATCCGGCTGACCTGTTCCTCGGGCGAGAAGATCATGTCCGACAGCGGGTAGTTCTGCCGCTCCACGCCATCGAGCCGCGTGATGACGCTGGCGGCCTTCCAGTTGAAGCCGCAGACAATGGCCGGGCCGATGCAGCCGAAGGTGTCGAAGCCCTTGGCGCGCGTCCACTGCGGGAAGTTGGGGTCGGCCGTGATCAGCTCGGCCGCGGTCACGTCGTTGACGACGGTATAGCCGAAGATATGCGCGCCGGCCTCGGCCACCGACACATTGCGCGCCTTGCTGCCGATCACGATGCCCAGCTCGCCCTCATAGACGATCTTGCCGTCGTAGCTCTTGGGGCGCTGCACCGCATCGCCCGGCCCGGCCAGCGACGAGGCCGGCTTGAGCAGGAACAGCGGGTGCGTGGGCACGGGCTTTTCCAGCTTGCGCGCGAGTGCGTGGAAGTTGTTCCACAGCGCCACCACCTTGCCCGGCGCACAGGGCGCGAGCAGCGTCAGCGACGCGCGCTCATGCACGGCGCCGGTGGGGGCGGGGTCGTTGAAACCGTCGCCGTCATATTCGACGACACGGTTGCCATCGGCTTCGTCGATGCGGCCATGGCCGATGCTGCCGTCAGCGCGGCGAAAGCGTATCCAGGTTTGCACAGCATGCTCCTTGCGCAGGCAAAGCGGGGCCCTGCCTGCTCCGATGTCGGTTGCAGGATCTTGGAAGAAATGGGATCGTGGGCGGCTCGCGCCCGGATTCGTCATTCCCGCACAGGCGAGAATGACGTCAGGCTTGCGTCATACCGCGCCGGCCAGCTTCATCGCGGCGATCTGCGCGGGCGAGCGCCCCAGCCACTCGAGAATCTCTTCGGTATGCTCGCCCAGCAGCGGCGAACGCTCGATCTCCACCGGCGATGCCGAGAGCGTGATCGGGCAGCCCAGCTGCACGTAGCTGCCGCGCTGCGGGTGCTCCAGCTCCTTCAGGTAGCCGCGCTGGTACAGCGACTCGTCCTCGATCAGGTCCTTCATCGACAGGATCGGGCCGCACGGAACATCGACCTCGTTGAGCGCCGCCATCACGTCGAACTTGCTGCGGCCACCGGTCCATTTCTCGATCACGGCGAAGCAGTCGGCCAGGTGCTTGAGGCGTGCTTCTGGCGTGGCGTAGTCCGGATTGGTGATCAGGTCCTCGCGCCCGCACAGGCGCATCAGCGGCTCCCAGCCTTGCGGCTGGATGATGACGTAGACATAGTCGTTGGGGCCGCCCGGCGCGCAGCGCAGCGCCGCGCCCGGCTGGCCGCCGCCCGAGGCATTGCCGGCGCGCGGCACGTGGTCGCCGAACTCTTCGTTCGGGTACTCGCGCAGCGGGCCGTTGGCCAGGCGCTGCTGGTCGCGCAGCTTGACGCGGCACAGGTTCAGCACCGCGTCCTGCATCGCCACTTCCACGCGCTGGCCGCGGCCGGTGTGCTCGCGCTGCAGCAGCGCGGCCAGGATGCCGACCACGCAATGCACGCCCGTGCCCGAATCACCGATCTGCGCGCCGGTGACAGTGGGCACGCCCTCGGCATCGCCCGTGGTGGAGGCCGAACCGCCCATGCACTGGGCCACGTTCTCATACGCCTTGCAGTCCGCGTACGGCCCCGGGCCGAAGCCCTTGATCGAGGCATAGACCAGCCGCGGGTTCAGGTCCTGCAGGTGGTCCCAGTCAAAGCCCGCGCGCTCGAGCACGCCCGGCCCGAAGTTCTCGATCAGCACGTCGCTGCGCTGGACCAGGTCTTCGAGCAGCGCCTTGCCTTCGGGCGTCTTCATGTTCAGCGTCAGGCTGCGCTTGTTGCTGTTGAGCATGGTGAAGTACAGGCTGTCGGCATTGGGCACGTCGCGCAGCTGGCTGCGGGTGATGTCCCCGCGGCCGGGCATTTCCACCTTGATCACGTCCGCGCCCAGCCACGCCATCAGCTGCGTGGCCGAGGGGCCCGCCTGGACGTGGGTCATGTCCAGGATGCGAACGCCTTGCAGTGCCTTGGTTTCCATTTCGGATGTCTCCTCGGACGATGGTTTCACTTGTATATGGTCTGTTCTGGTGCTCGGCGCGTACTCGCTCGCGTCCGTTCCGGCCCTCTTGATGACATACGGTATGTGATATATCAGAAGAGAGCAAGAGGAGTTTGCCCGATACAACACAAATTTCGACGATGCAATGCAGCAATCGGCCTGCTTTGCTTGCCCGAAGTGGGAAACCCAGTGAAATCCCGAATCAGTCAGCCAGCATCTTTTCCGCATTGATATATCACATACCATAGCGCGAAAAGCTCGCGCGTCACCCGGGAACGTACAAAAGCAAAACGGCGGACCAAGGTCCGCCGTTTTGCCGCCCTACCCCGCCCGCCTTCAGTCGAGGAAGTCGCAGTGCCGTTCCACGTAGTCAGCCAGATCCAGCGAATGCTGCCGCACCAGCCGCTCGGCCAGCTCGGTATCGCGTTTCTCCAGCGCCTCGATGATGCGCAGGTGGTCCACGATCGAACGTGCCGCCCGGTCGCTCTGCGAGATCGTCATCTTCCGGATCGCGCGCACGTGGATGAAGATATTGCGGATCGTGTCCATGATGATGTGCGACTTGGACAGCTGCACGATCGCCTGGTGGAAGGCGATATTGGCGTCGGAATACTCTTCGATATGCTCGGCCGGAGTGGAATCGCGGAAGCTGTCGAACATGCTGCGCAGCTGCGCGATCTCGGCATCGGTGGCGTTCTCGGTGGCCAGCCGCGCGGCCATGCTTTCCAGCGCGGCCCACATCTGGATCATCTCCACGATCTCGCGCTTGGTCTTGCGCATGATGTAGATGCCGCGCCGGGGCACGGTGCGCAGGAAGCCCTCCTGCTCCAGCAGCGTCATGGCTTCGCGGATGGGCGTGCGGCTGACACCCATGGCCTCGCTCAGTACCCGCTCATCGAGGCGGATCTCGTCGCGCGACTGGTAGATGTCAGCGTCGGCGATGGCCTGGCGCAACATGGCGTAGGCCTGGTCGCGCAGGCTCGCGCCGGCATTGATCGGTTGCACGGACAAGGCCAGCCCGTTGGGCTGGACGATGGATTGGCTTTGCGCAGACATGAATGAGCTCGTGTGAGACCAGCGGCAGGTGGCCGGAATGGCTGCCCCCCGCATTGCCGCACAGCTTAGCAAAAACGCCGGACCCATTACGAAAACGCATCAAACAATGCGTTGTTGTCATGCATCGGCACAGTAGCGGTGCGCGGTCTGTCGTATATGGTATATCACTATCGCCTGCCTTTCTCGCTTCGCAAGCCCGGCTAACGCTACCTTGGCGCGCCTGGCGTGCGCCAGGGGATACCTGACCCGGCGGTATCCCCTGTTCCCAGCCGCGCTCAGGCGGCCAGCTTGGCCATCGTGTCGCGCTGCTTGATCAGACCCAGCACGGCATCGCACATCGGCGTGGGCTGCGCGACCAGACGTCCCATTTCCTGCACCACGGTCAGCAGCGGGTCGATTTCCATGGCCCGCCCGGCCTCCAGGTCCTGCAGCATCGAGGTCTTGTGCGCGCCCACGGCACCGGCGCCGTCGATGCGCCGCTCCACGTCGACGCGGAATTTCACCCCGAAGCGCTCGGCGATGCCCTGCGCCTCAACCATCATCTGGCGCGACAGCGCCCGCGTGGCCGGGTCGGCGGTGATGACGTCGAGCGTGGCATGCGTGAGCGCGCTGATCGGGTTGAAGCACAGATTGCCCCACAGCTTGAGCCAGATCTCGTCGCGGATATTGTCGCGCACCGGGGCGTCCAGGTCGGCGGCCATCATCATTTCGCTGAGCCGGGTCACGCGCGCCGAGCGGCTGCCATCCGGCTCGCCCAGCGGAAACTTCTTGCCGTAGACGTGCTTGATCACGCCCGGCGCAACGATCTCAGCCGCGGGATAGACCACGCAGCCGATCGCCCGCTCCGGCCCCAGGCCCTGCCACTGGCGCCCGCCGGGATCGACGCTTTCCAGCGTGCTGCCGGCCAAGTCGCCGCCATGCTTGTAGAAATACCAGTACGGAATGCCGTTGACGCCGGTGACGACCGCGGTTTCCGGCCCCAGCAGCGGCTGCATCTGGTCCACCACGCCCGGCACGGAATGCGCCTTGAGGGTGATGAACACATAGTCCTGGTGTCCGAGCTCGCGCGGATCGCTGGTGCAGCGCACCTTGGCCACGCGCTCCTCGCCGTCGATCAGCAGCCTGACACCATGTTCCTGCATTGCCGCGAGATGGGGGCCGCGCGCGACGAAGCTGACCTCCGCCCCCGCGCGCGCCAGCTGCGCCCCGACATAGCCGCCGATCGCGCCTGCGCCGTAGATACACACTTTCATTGCTGTCTCCTTGATGGCTCGATTTGGATCTTTTGATATATCACATACTATATTCCATCGAGGCGCATGGCAACCGCGTAGAACAACCTTTATCTTTCCGGATCACACGGCGCGGGCAAGCGGCGCTGCGCTAACATAACGCCTGCATGTGCCCCGGGCGGACCACCGTCCGGCGCCGAGTTGCAACCTGACACCCGGAGCCCCCCATGGAAGCGTCGTTGGCATTGCTGCAGGACCCCGCCGCGTGGGCGGCACTGGCCACCCTGGTGGCCATGGAAATCGTGCTGGGGATCGACAACCTGATCTTCATCTCGATCCTGACCAACAAGCTGCCTGAAGCCATGCGCGAGAAGGCGCGCAAGGTCGGCATCAGCCTGGCGCTGGTGATGCGCCTGGGCCTGCTGGCCACCATCGCCTTCATCGTCAAGCTCACCGAGCCGGTGTTCACCATCCTGGGCCAGGGGCTGTCGTGGCGCGACATCATCCTGATCGCGGGCGGCGCCTTCCTGGTCTGGAAGGCCACGCGCGAAATCCACCACCACGTCACCGCCGCCGAAGAAGGCGAGGAAGGCGGCACAGCCAAGGCGGTGCAGAGCTTTGCCGCGGCCATCGGCCAGATCCTGGTGCTCGACCTGGTGTTCTCGATCGACAGCATCATCACCGCGGTCGGCATGACCGAGCATGTGCAGATCATGTTCGTGGCGGTGATCGCCGCGGTGATGGCGATGCTGTTCGCGGCCACGCCGCTGGCCAACTTCATCAACCGCAACCCGACCATCGTTATGCTGGCGCTGGCCTTCCTGATGATGATCGGCATGACGCTGATCGCGGAGGGCCTCGGCACCCATGTGCCCAAGGGCTATATCTATACGGCGATGGCGTTCTCGGCCGCGGTCGAGGGGCTGAACATGCTGGCGCGGCAACGGCGCCAGCGGCGCCGGGCCAGCGGGCAGGCCTGATGTGCGGCGGCGGCCGCTTGCAGCCGGGCTGCGGGCGGCCGCCTGTAACAGAGGGTGTCCGAACTTTTCGCGGACGGCGGCGTCTCTTACAGTTCTGCACAACCCCCGGACAATAAAAGGACGCTTTCGCCACATGATGAACCGCCGAACCCTGCTGGTCTCCGCCACTGCCTCCGCCGCGCTCGCCGCACTGGGCATTACCCCGTCGGTGCTGGCAGCCAGCCGGATCAAACTCGGCGACGCCCAGCCATTCGGTTTCGACGCCCTGATCGAACGCGCCCGCGCGCTGGCCGGCAAGCCCTACGCGCCGCCGCCGTCACCGCCCGCGGACGTGCTGTCCCGCATCGACTACGACGCCCACGGCAAGATCCGCTTCCGCACCGACGACGCGCTCTTTGCCAGTGGCCCAGGCCAGTTCCCGGTCACCTTCTTCCACCTCGGCACGTACTTCCGCACGCCGGTGCGCATGCACGTGATCGAACGCGCCAAGGGCGGCCCCGGCAAGGCCCGCGAGATCGTCTACGACGACGCCTACTTCGACATGCCGGCCGACAGCCCCGCGCACAAGCTGCCGCCGGGCAGCGGCTTTGCCGGCTTCCGCTTCCAGGAAAGCCGCCTCGGCGACCAGAAGACACGCGACTGGCGCAAGAACGACTGGGTTGCCTTCCTCGGCGCGTCGTATTTCCGCGCCATCGGCGACCTGTACCAGTACGGGCTGTCCGCGCGCGGCATCGCCATCGACGTGGCCGAAGCCGGCAAGTCCGAGGAATTCCCGGCCTTCACCCATTTCTGGTTCGAGACGCCCGAGGGCAACGGCGATACCGTCACGGTCTATGCGCTGCTGGATGGCCCCAGCATCGCCGGCGCCTACCGCTTCGTCATGCAGCGTGGCAAGGCCGTGATCATGGATGTGGAGTGCGCGCTGTTCCTGCGCAAGGATGTGGGCCGGCTGGGGCTGGCGCCGCTGACCTCGATGTTCTGGTTCTCTGAGGGCATCAAAGGCACCGCCGTCGACTGGCGCCCGGAGGTGCATGACTCCGACGGCCTGGCGCTGTGGAACGGCGCCGGCGAGCATATCTGGCGCCCGCTGAACAACCCGCCGCAGACCACGGCCTCGGCGTTTTCCGACGATAACCCCAAGGGCTTCGGGCTGCTGCAGCGCGACCGCCTGTTCGACCACTACCAGGACGGCGTCAACTATGAGCGCCGCCCGAGCCTGTGGGTCGAGCCGCGCGACGGCTGGGGCGCCGGTTCGGTGCAGCTGGTTGAGCTGCGCACCGATGACGAGATCCACGACAACATTGTCGCCATGTGGGTGCCCAAGGCCCCGGCCAGGGCCGGCAGCACCTACCGCCTGCGCTACCGGCTGCACTGGCAGGCCGACGAGCCCTTCCCCTCGCCGCTGGCGCGCTGCGTGGCCACGCGCCTGGGCAATGGCGGTCAGCCGGGCCAGCCGCGGCCCAAGGGCGTGCGCAAGTTCATGGTCGAGTTCAAGGGCGCGCCGCTGGAGAAACTGCCCTTCGGCGTCAAACCTGAAGCCGTACTGACCGCATCTCGCGGCAGCTTCTCCTACGTCTTCACAGAAGCCGTGCCCAACAATGTGCCGGGCCACTGGCGTGCACAATTTGACCTGACCGCCGACGGCAACCAGCCGGTCGATATCCGCCTGTTCCTGAGGCTCAACGGCAAGCCGCTGTCGGAGACCTGGCTCTATCAATACCATCCGTTCCAGTCGCCGGCGGGCTGAGGTGCCCACGGCCGCGCGCCTGGCCCTTTACACCATATTGCGTCGCCGTGATGTCAGGCGCGCACGAGCGGGTATGATGACTGGCTACGACAGTCCAACTGCATCAGCCAGCCTCACATGATTTCTCAAGAGTTCGCCGGCGCCGCCGAGAGTGGCCAGGCCGCATCGCTCCCGCGCTCGGAGCGCGCCTACCAGCAACTGCGCGCCGCCATCCAGGCCGGCCAGCTGCCCCCCGGCACGCGGCTGCGCGAGGTGGAACTGGCCGAATCCCTGGGCCTGTCGCGCACGCCGGTGCGTGAAGCGCTGTCGCGGCTGGAGTCCGAAGGGCTGGTCGTCAACGAGCCCAACCGCGGCATGATGGTCACCCAGCTCGACGCCAGCATGGTCAGCGAGCTGTACGTCATGCGCGAAGTGCTGGAAGGCACCGCCGCCGCGCTGGCCGCGCGCCATGCCACCGACGTGGAGATCTCGCTTCTGCGCGATATCGTCGAGCGCGACCTGGCCATCGCCGACGACCCCGACCGGCTCGCGCTGAACAACCGGCTGTTCCACGAAACCCTGCACCGCTGCGCCCACAACCGCTACCTGCTGAAGACGCTGCGCTCGCTGCATGAGTCGATGGCACTGCTGGGACGCACCACGCTGGCGGTACCAGGGCGCGCGCGCAGCTCCTACGAAGAACACATCTCGCTGGTCGAGGCGCTGGAAAAGCGCGACCCGGCACTGGCCGAACAGATCGCGCGCCGGCATATCCAGCAGGCCTACAAGGTGCGGCTGTCGCTCTGGATCCAGGAACAGTCGGGCAGTTGATCTGCCCGGCAGCAGTCGGCCGTATCAGGCCGCCTGGGCCCGCGCCGTGCGCAGCGTGCCCAGGCTAAGCACGGCTAGCGCCACCAGGATCAGCATCACGGCACCCAGCGTCTGCGGCGCGATCTGCTCGCCGCCCAGCCATGCGCCCATCGCCAGCGCCACCGGCGGGTTTACATAGACATAGCTGGCCGACAACGTCTGGCTGACAGTGGACACCAGGTACATGTAGGCAGAGAACGCCACCAGCGACCCCGCCACCACCAGGTAGACCCAGGCCCAGCCGGCCTGCGCGCTGACCGATGCCGGCCACGGCTCCTGCCGCAGCGCCGACAGCACCATCAGCACCACGCCGCCGATCAGCATCTCCGCGGCAAATGCCGCGGCGCCTTGGGGCAGCTCCATCCGGCGCGCCAGCTGCGAGCCGAATGACCAGCTCGCCACTGCCAGCATCAGCGCCACCACGCCCCCGGTGCTGACGCGGAATTCCGCCCCCGCGGTCAGCACCAGGATTCCCAGGCTGCCGATCGCGATCGCCACGTACTCATACCATTTCGGCCGGTTGCCGAAGCAGGCACTCCAGATCAGCGCGAAGATCGGCATCGACCCGATCATCACCGTGGTGGCACCGGAAGAAATCGTCTGCTCGGCAATCGCTGTCAGGCCCATGCCGCCCACCAGCAGGAACAGCGCCGGCACCGCGCAGTTGCGCAACAGCCGCCACGACGGCATCGGCGTGCCCCGCCACGCCAGCCAGGCGGCCAGCAGCAGGCCCGCGCACAGGAAGCGCGTGCCCATCATGAACAGCGGCGGAAAGCTCTCCAGCGTGAAGCGGATTGCCAGGTAGGTCGTGCCCCAGACCACATAGGTGATCAGCAGGCACAGCAGGACAAGCGGGGGCATGGTCGGGAAGGCGTATTGCGAAGGCATCCACGATAGCCCCCTGCCACGTCCCGGCCAAACGAAAAGGTCTGGCAAGCCTTGCGAAAGTTATTCACAAAGCACGCAAGAACCGCGGGCAAAACAAAACCGGCCGCGTCTGCCCGGGCGGGCGCACGTATGGCCGGTTCTACAACGCAGCCCGCAACGGGCCACAACTACTCTGCTGCAAACAACTCTTTAGCCGTTGGCGTAGACCACGTGGGCCTTGCGGGCCTGGGTCTGCAGGCGCTCGATCGCGCTCTGGACGAAGGCGATGGCGCGCTTCACGTCGTGGGCGAAGCCCAGGCTTTGCGTACCGAGTTCACGGTCGATCAGTTCGCGTTCGAGTTGGTCAGTCAGCTTGATATCGGATTGGGTGTTCATGGCGTCCTTCCTTTCGGGATTACCCTTATGGGGTTTTCCCTGATTGTAGCAGAAGGATTGTCGCGCTGCAGCATTAGGTGAAAGTACGTATGCGGGAGCGCAACCATGAGTTGTCGCAAGTGCTACCAGGGTCGGCAGCGTTTAGTCCACGAGGAAACGTTCGCACAGCAGGGCCCAATACGCCGCACCGACAGCAATGTTCCCATCATTGAAGTCGTAGCCGGGATTGTGGACCGAGCAGCCTCCGGCCTTTCCGCCTTCGCCGTTTCCAAGCCACAGGTAGCAGCCAGGCACGGCATCCAGCATGAAGGCAAAGTCCTCACTGGCGGCAATGGGCGACGCCTGGCAGTTGACGTGGCTCGCGCCCAGCAAGTCCAGGGCGACCTGGCTTGCGAACGCCGTTTCGGCCGGCGTATTCACCAGGACTGGATACCCGCGCTGATAATCGACCTGCGCCGTGACGCCATAACTCTGCGCCTGCGCGGATACCAGGTCCCTGACACGCTGCTCGATCCGCTCTCGCACATCGCGGTCCAGTGCGCGGACACTCAGCCTGAGCACGGCGTGCGAGGGAATGATATTGGAGACGGTACCGGCCTGGAACGCGCCCACGGTAATGACCGCCGCTTGCAGCGGATCGACATTGCGCGCCACGATAGTCTGCAAGGCCATCACGATGGAGGCGCCGGCCACGACAGGGTCGGCCGCGTGGTGCGGGATCGCCGCATGGCCGCCGACGCCTTCCAGCGTGATGGTGACGTTGTCGGCCGAAGCCTGCGCCGCGCCCTCGCGCAACAGCAGACGGCCCGATGCGGTGCCCGGTACGTTGTGCATGGCGAAGACGGCATCGCAAGGGTACTTCCTGAACAGTCCGTCCTCCATCATCTTCTTTGCACCGCCCAACCCCTCCTCTGCCGGCTGGAAGATAAGGTTCAGGGTTCCGCTGAAGTCGCCGCGCCGGGCGAGGTACTTTGCTGCGCAAAGCAGCATGGTGGTATGCCCGTCATGCCCGCAGGCGTGCATCACGCCGGGATGGCAGCTGGCATAGGGGAGCCCTGTGGCCTCCTCCATCGGCAGGGCATCCATGTCGGCGCGAATGCCAAGGCTGCGGTTGCCCGTACCGCGTCGCAGCCGGCCGACGACCCCCGTTGTCCCCAGCCCGCGCTCGACCTCATAGCCCCATTCGGCGAGCAGGCTGGCCACCATGTCGCTGGTGCGGTGTTCCTCGAAGCCGAGCTCCGGATGCCGGTGCAGGTCACGGCGAACTGCTACGAACTCTTCGGCGCTGTCCCGCAGCGCGGCCAGGATGGGATGCATGGCGTCCTTATTGCGGCTGCAAGCCGATGGCACGGGCAATGCCGCGGTATTGTTCGATGCTCTGCTGATAGGCCTTCTGACTTTCGGCAAGCGACACCGGCTTGGACGCAGGCAGGTTCGCGGCATCCAGGCTTGCGCGCACCGAGGGGTCGGCCAGCGTATGCACAATCGCGTTGTGCACCGCCTGCACGACAGGCTCGGCAGTGTCCTTCTTCACGAAGATGCCAGCCCAGGTTGAATAGTTGAAGCCTCGCAGCGCCTTGCTCTCATTGACGCTGGGGACCGACTTCACTGCCTCCACTCGCGTAGGCGACAGTACGGCCAGCATCCGGACCTGGCCGGTGCGCATGCGTTCGATGTCAGGCTTGCCAAATGGCGAGATGAAGATATCGACAATTCCGCCAACGAGGTCCTGGATCACGGGCGCGCCGCCCTTGTAAGGCACGTGAGTCATCGGCGCTCCAATGGTTTGGGACATGTGCGCCCCCAGGAGGTGATAGAGCGAGCCGATGCCGACGCTGGCGTACGTCAGTGGTTTGCCGGCCTTGGCTGCCTGCGCGGCATAGGCGGCGAGTTCGTCGACATCCTTTACCGGCAGATCCCTGCGCACCAGGATGGCAAGATCGACAGTGCCGACCATATGCACCAGCCTGAAATCTTCGCTCCTGAATTTGATTGCGGCATTGGCCAGCGGCGTAGTGATGAGCTCGCCGGGCCCTGCCTGCAATAGCAGGTGGCCGTCGGCCGGTGCATGAAGGACCTTCTGCGCGGCAATCGCGCCACCAGCTCCCCCGAGGTTCTCGACGATGACTGGCTGCCCGAACTGCCGGGCCAGGGACCCGTTCAGGTTCCGGGCAACAACGTCGGAGAGGCCGCCCGCCGGGAACGGCACCATCAGCGTTACCGGCCGGTCAGGAAAGCCGTGTGCCGGCGCCAGCCCTGCAAAAAGCAGTGCTGCAACCAGGCCGCCGAGCCAACGGCGGCCAATGTTCTTGAATCGGGTCATGGCGGTCTCCTCAATGCGTGTTCTTGTGGAATCGGATCGTAAAGCGCCGTCCGGCATGCGTCCAATGCATTATCGGTCTAAAATTTATTCAAAAATCTCATCTATAAGTGCGCAATGCATCTCAAACATCTCAAGCATCTGCTGATGGTGGCGGATATGGCGTCCTTCAGCCAGGCGGCACAACGCCTGCACCTGACCCAGTCCGCGCTGAGCCGGAGCATCCAGACGTTGGAGGACGAACTGGGAGGCCGCCTGATCGACCGGCACGGCAAGCGCAATGTGCTGACCCCATTGGGGGAGCTGACTGCAAACCGGGCCCGGCGCATCGTGTTCGAGGAAGCGGAACTGCACCGCAGCGTCGAACTGTTCCACCACCACCACCTGGGTGCCATCCGCGTCGGGCTGGGCGCGGGGCCGGGCGCAGTGCTGGCGACGCCGTTTCTCCGATACATGGCCAGGCACCATCCCGGCATACAGGTCAGCGTGTCGCTTGGTACTTCCGATGCGCTGATGATCCAGCTGCGTCAGCGATCGCTTGATGCAGTCATCGTGGAGGTGAGCAGCGTGGCGCCTGCAACGGACCTTCGCCACGAACTGCTGAACACGTTGCAGGGCCGCTTTATCTGCCGCACAGGACATCCGCTTGTGCAACAGGCTGCCGGCGGAGACGCCGTATCGTTTGACGATGTCATGCGTTATCCGCTGGCTTCCGCCCCGCTCAGCACGGAAGTCGCGCGCAACCTGGTGAAGCGCTTCGGTCCACGCGCGGATCCGGAGCATTGCCTTAGCCTCAGGTGCGAGAATGTCCGGAGCCTGGTCGAAGCTGTGCTGGATTCCGACGCGATACTGTTCAGCATCGTCGCCGCAGTGCGTGCGGAGATTGCCGCAGGAAAACTATGCGAACTGGTCACGACCCCAGCGGTCGATGATGGCCCCCGCTATGCCTTTTTCACCCTGGCGGGGCGGACCGAGGCGCCCAGCATGGAAATATTCCGGAAATTCACGGACGAGCATTTGCGTGACTAGCCGCCAGGCGAGCTGTTCCCGATCGGCAGCGTTATGCTTGAATCCATTCAGGGCAATGATGTGCCTTGTCGATGCACAACAAGAGTTCCTTGGATCACCCAACCTCCACTCCGAGACCGGTACCGGAGCCGTCCCGTGAGTTCCCGTTCCTTATTCAAAAGCGGATGCCGGTATGCCAAGGCCCCAGATCCTGACCTATGTCGACGCCGGCGCTTCCGACTGGACCGCATGCCTGATGCGGACCATCGGGCACCAACTCCACGCCAGCACCTACGAGAACCGTGCGGTGATGGCAGACGACATCCGGCACGACGCCACGCTGTTCGATGGGGCGGTGCTGTTTGTCATGCCGGGAGGCGCCGACCTTCCCTACTGTGCAATGCTGAACGGTGCCCCGAACGCGCGCATCCGGCGTTTCGTCGAGCAGGGCGGCGTCTACCTCGGGATTTGCGCGGGCGCTTACTACGCATGTCGGGAACTGGCGTTTCACGCCGGCACCAGGGGCGCAATCTGCGGCCCGCGCGAGCTGTGCTTTGTCGACGCCGTGGCAGTGGGCTCGCTGCCAGAACTGACTGACGGCATGCTGTATGACGGCACGCCGCGTACCACGGCCGCGGTGAAACTGCGCACCACGGACAGCCTGACCGATGTCCCGATGTCGCTATACACCCACTACCATGGCGGCTGCCGCTTTGACTTCGGCGACGCTCCCGGCGCTGACACGCAGGTCCTGGCCGTCTATGCGGATATCGATGGCACGCCGCCCGCCATCGTCAGTTCACGGGTTGGCAAGGGCCGCGCGGTGCTCGCCGGCGTCCACCTTGAGATCTCCGAGCGGGAGTGCAAGGATGCGCTGCGCGGACACAGCGATATGCGTGAACACCTCCATGTCTGCGACCGGCTGGCGGAGACCGGCGATACACGCCTGGCGGTGTTTCGCCGCTTGCTGGCGCACGCGGGGCTGGTGCTGAACTGAGCGGCGCGCCCTACCCTTTGGCCGGCATTCTTGGTGAATTCACACAATGTTGACCAGCCGCGTCCCCGCCGTCAGGAACGTGCCTGCGGCCGCCTGCCACGTTACGCGGCCGCCGCGATGAGCATGGACTTGCATCTCCATCTTCATGGCTTCCATCACGGCGATCAGATCGCCTTCCTTGACCTCGTCGCCAACTGCGACCTTCCAGGTCTGCACGGTGCCGGCGATCGGGGATGGCAGGTCGGCCGGGTCGGTAGCGGCGGCCTGGGCCGGCGCCGCGGCGCTGCCTTGCCCGGGCGCGTCGGCGAGGCCGCGCAGCAGCTGCGCCGGCAGCCCCAGCACCATGCGGCGGCCGTCGATCTCGATGGCGGTGCGCAACAGGCTGGCATCGTGCCGGGGCTCGGCACGGGTGGCCGCTGCCAGCGGTTCGGCGAAGTCGGACTCGATCCAGCGCGTGTGGACCCTGAAGCCATCCGCGCCGAGGAAATCTGCGTGGTCGATCACCGCACGGTGGAACGGCAGCACCGACGCCACACCCTCGATACGGAACTCGCGCAGCGCACGGCGTGCGCGCGCCAGCGCCTGTTCGCGCGTGGCACCGGTCACGATGAGCTTGGCCATCAGCGAGTCGAATGTGCCGGGGACCACCGAGCCCGACTGCACACCCGAGTCCACGCGCACCCCGGGGCCCGACGGAGCTTCGAAGGTCTGCACCGGCCCGGGCGCGGGCAGGAAGCCGCGGCCCACGTCCTCGGCGTTGATGCGGAACTCGATTGAATGGCCCAGCGGCGCCGGGGTTTCGGTAATGGAGAGCGGCAAGCCATCCGCCACGCGCAATTGCTCGACCACCAGGTCCACGCCGGTGGTCTGCTCGGTCACGGGGTGCTCCACCTGCAGGCGGGTGTTGACCTCCAGGAAGGAGATCGCGCCGCTGGCGCTGAGCAGGAATTCCACGGTGCCGGCACTGGTGTAGCTGGCCGCCGCGCAGATGTCGCGGGCGGCGGCGTGGATACGCGCGCGCTGCGCGTCGGTCAGGAACGGCGCGGGGGCTTCTTCGACCAGCTTCTGGTTGCGGCGCTGCAGCGAGCAGTCGCGCGTGCCCAGCACCACGACATTGCCATGCTGGTCGGCCAGTACCTGCGCTTCGATATGGCGGGGCTTGTCGAGGAACTGCTCAACGAAGCATTCGCCGCGGCCAAAGGCAGTGACAGCCTCGCGCACGGCGGAGGCGTACAACTCTTCCACCTCATCCATGCGCCATGCGATCTTCATGCCGCGGCCGCCGCCGCCGAAGGCTGCCTTGATGATGATCGGCAGGCCGTACTGCTCGGCAAAGGCCAGTACCTCACTGGCATCCACGACCGGGTCGGGCGTGCCGGCGACCAGCGGGGCGCCAACCTGCAAGGCGATCTTGCGCGCTTCCACCTTGTCGCCCAGCCGCGCAATCGTGGCGGGAGACGGGCCAATCCAGACCAGGCCGGCATCGATCACGGCCTTGGCAAAGGCTTCACTTTCCGACAGGAAGCCGTAGCCTGGATGCACGGCATCTGCCCCGCTGCGCCGGGCGATATCGAGCAGCTTGGGAATGTTCAGGTAGGTGTCGGCCGGACGGTCGCCATCCAGGCCGTAGGCCTCGTCGGCCAGCCGCGCGTGCAGCGCGTCGATATCAGCATTGGCATACACGGCCACCGACCCGACTCCGTAGTCGGCACAGGCGCGGATGATGCGGACGGCAATCTCGCCACGGTTGGCAATCAGGACTTTCTTCATCGCAAATCTCGGTTGGGGCTTGTGCGCTCAGGCGGCAGACGGTCGCTGCGCCGACAGTTGCAGCTCTGACGGTTGAAGTTCTTCGAAGGCGCCGAGCGGGTTGAAGCGCAGCCAGGCGCCAACCGGAATCTGTCCGGCGCGGTCCAGGTGGTAAGGCGCCACGGCCCCGATCACGGGGTAGCCGCCGGTCAGCGGGTGGTCGGCCAGGAACAGCACGGGTTGGCCGCTTGGCGGCACCTGCAACGCACCCAGGGCGGTGCCCTCGCTGGGCAGCTCGCCGGTGATGGCGCGCTCCAGCGGCACCTCGCCGGCCAGGCGCAGGCCCACGCGGTTGGATTGCGGGGTGACTTGCCAGCGCTGCGCAGCAAGGCGCGCCACGGACTCCGCAGTGAACCAGTCGGTGCGGGGACCGAGCACCACATCCAGCACGACGTCCTGCTCCACCGTGGGCAGATCGGCGGCAGGCAACCCGGGGGTGCCCACGACGGCGCCGGCCGGTGCGGGCAGCAGGTCCAGCACATCGCCCACGGCCAGTGGCGCGGGACCGACCTTGGCCAGCGAGTCAGTCGCACAACTGCCCAGGACCGGCGTGACGGCAAACCCGCCGCGTGCTGCCACATAGCTGCGGGCGCCGGCAAGAGGCTGACCGATGCTCAGCGTGTCGCCATCGGCCAGCGCCACGGCCTGGTGGTTCGGGACGCTCCATTGGCGACCATCGGCAGTGCGCACCGTCAGCGCCGCATCGGCGCCAGTGACAGCCAGCACGGTTTCACCCACGCTCTGCAGTTGCAGGCCGCCGCCCACGGTCTCGAGCGCCGCGCCGTCGCTGCGGTTGCCGACCAGGCGGTTGGCCATCTTGAGGGCGGCCTGGTCCATCGCACCCGAGGCCGAGACGCCCTGCCCCGCCTGGCCGTGCCGGCCCAGGTCCTGGAACACGGTCTGCAGCCCGGTGGCCCTCACCTTCAGCGCCGCGGCAGCAGCCGCCTTGTCCGTCGGCAACGGCTGGCGCGCCGGGGCGCCGGCGGCGATGGCGCTGCCCGCATCGAGCACGCCATCGAGCGTGGCGATGTCGATGAAGCGCACGCGATAGCCGGGCTGCAGCAGCGCAGGCTGTTCGCGATTCAGGTCCCACATGGCCACGGGGGTAACCCCGATGATCTGCCAGCCGCCCGGGCTGGCCTGCGGGTACACGCCGCTGAAGGTGCCAGCCAGGCCCACGGCGCCGGCGGGAATACGCGTGCGCGGCGTACTGCGGCGCGGCACGTCGAAGCTGGGATGGCCGCCGCTGAGATAGGCAAAGCCTGGCGCAAAGCCGGTAAAGGCAACGGTGTATTCGCTGCCGGTGTGGCGGCGCACCACTTCCCTGGGCGTGATGCCAAGCAGCTGGGCCACCTCGGCCAGGTCCTCGCCGTCATAGCGCACCGGAATCTCGACCAGGATGTTGCTGCGCTCGACGCGCTGCGACAGGTCGCGCGCGGCGATGGCCGATACCAGCGCGGCGGCGCTGATGGCCGATGGGCGGAAGTGAACGAGGATGGTGCGCGCAGCGGGCACCAGCTCCGCCACGCCGTGCACGGGATCGCGCTGCAGCGAGGCCAGCAGGGCCAGGGTCTGGTCCAGGTCGGCCAGTTCCACCAGCAGTGCATTCGAAGTGACGGGCAGAAAACGCAAAACGAGCTCCGCAATGACCCGGAGGTCCTAGACGTGATACGTGCTGTCTGGCACGTCGGTAATGAACATGTGGCCCGGCGCATGCGTCACGGCGAACGGGACGCCTGACGCCATCACGGCCGCCTGGGGCGTGACGCCGCAAGCCCAGAACACCGGGATCTCGCCCGGCTCGATACGCACGGCGTCACCAAAGTCAGGCCTGGCGAGGTCGGCAATGCCCAGCGCGGCCGGATCGCCGACATGGACGGGCGAGCCGTGCACCGACGGGAAGCGTCCGCTGATGGAAACCGCATCGGCAACCCGATGCGCAGGGATGGGCCGCATGGACACGACCATCTCGCCATGCAGGCGGCCAGCCGGGCGACACTGGCGGTTGGTGCGGTACATCGGCACGTTGGAACCGTCGGCGATATGCCGCACCTCGATGCCTGCCTCTTGCAGCGGCGTCTCGAAGGTAAAGCTGCAGCCGATCAGGAAGGTGACCAGGTCCGGGTGCTCAGTCCACAGGGGCGTGGCATCCGCCACCTCCTCCGCCAGCTTGCCGTCGCGCCACACGCGATACAGCGGGATGTCGGTGCGGATATCGGCCCCTTGCGCCAGCACGGTCTGCTGTGCACCCGCTTCGATCACGTCGAGCACGGGACAGGCCTTGGGGTTGCGTTGCGCGTACAGCAGGAAGTCCCAGGCCCAGTCGCGCGGCAACGCGATCATGTTGGCTTGCGTCATCCCCGGTGCAATGCCGGCGGTAGGCTGTACCGTGCCGGCACGGTAGCTTGCGCGCGCTGCGCGCGCGGCGTTCACGGCGGCGATGCGGGTGCGTTCCAGTGCGGAATCTTGCATGCGTGTTGCTCCAGTGTCTTGGATCAGATCAATGCGCGGCCTCGGCCCCGGCTTCGGCGAGCAATTCGCGCCCTTGCGTTTCCGGCAACAGCAGGCAGGCGATAACGACCAGCCCATAGGCGCCGGCGGCGAGATAGCCGATGGCAACCCCCAGCGACATCGATGCGCTCATATGCCCGATCATGGCCGGGAATATGGAACCGACCGCACGGCCAAAGTTGTAGCAGAAGCCCTGGCCGGAGCCGCGGATATGGCTCGGATACAGCTCCGTCAGGTAGGCCCCCATCCCCGAGAAGATCCCGGACAGGAAGAAACCCAGGGGGAAACCCAGCACCAGCATCGCGGCGTCGGTAATCGGCAACTGCGTATAGCAGATCACGAGGAAGGCCGCGCTCACCGCAAACAGCATGAAGCAACGCCGGCGCCCCAGGCGGTCGGACAGCCAGGCGCTGGTCAGGTAGCCGGCGAAGGACCCGGCGATCAGCACCATCAGGTAGCCGCTGGTGTTGAGCACGGAGAGATTGCGTTCCATCTTGAGGTAGGTGGGCAGCCAGGTCGTCACCGAATAGTAGGCACCTTGCATGCCGGTCGCCAGCAGGCTTGCCAGCACCGTCACGCGCAGCACGCCGGGCTTGAAGATCAGCATGAAGTTATTGCTTTGCCCGGTGCGGGCCAGCTTGGCCCTGGTTTCCTGATACACCTCGGGCTCGGAGATATTGCGGCGGATATACAGGATAAAGACCGCCGGCAGCACGCCGGCCCAGAACAGCACGCGCCATGCGTATTGCTGCTCGAACACGGCATAGACCGCCCAGAATGCAATCGCCGACAGGCCCCAGCCGATGGCCCAGCTGCTTTGCACCAGTCCGACCGCCTTGCCACGGTGGCGGGCCCGGATCATCTCGGCGATCAGCAGGGAACCGACTGACCATTCGCCGCCAAAGCCCAGGCCTTGCAGCATGCGGGTCAGGAACAGTTGCTCGGGGGACTGGGTGAAGCCGCTCAGGAACGTGAAGAAACTGAACCAGAGCACGGTCAGCTGCAGGATCCGCACGCGACCATATTTGTCGGCCAGGATGCCGGCCAGCCAGCCGCCGATGGCCGAGCTGATGAGCGCGCCCGTCGCGATGTAGCCAGCCTCGGCCTTGGTCATGCCCCACACCAGGATGAAGGTGGGGATCATGAAGGTGTAGATCATGTAGTCGAAGGCATCGACCCCATAGCCGACGAAGGCGGCAAAGAGCGTCTTGCGCTCCGCCTGATTTGTTTCTTTAAGCCACATGGTTGCGCTCACTATGGATAAGGACAAAGCGTGGACAAGGCTCGTCGCGATGTCTTCACGACGAAGTTCCGGTAGCGAGCAAGACCACTAAGACAGCGGCCCCGCACCCCAGCCGCTGTTTAGCAAAACACATGCCATGTTCATCTATCCGCACGTATGACTCAACCACCGTGACATATTGTTGAACAATATTGGCTGAGGTTCGATTCTCGTATACACCTAAGTCACGTCTGCAGGGCAGACTTCGCACCAATCTTGTGCCTATTGTTCAACAAAGTGAGATAACATCGCCGCACGGGGCATGCCGGAACCTGTCGCCCCTGACGCAAGCCAACATGACATCCAGTACTGACGTAAGAAACCTGGCCGAGCGGGTCACGGAGCAGATTCGCCAGCGCATCGTGCATGGCGAATTCGCGCCCGGGCAGCGCTTGTCGGAAGCCGCGCTTAGCGAGAGCCTGCAGATCTCGCGCAACACCTTGCGCGAGACCTTTCGCGTGCTGACCAAGGAAGGCCTGCTCAAGCACGAACCCAACCGCGGGGTATCCGTGGCAATTCCCAGCATTGCGGCCATCATCGACATCTACCGCGTGCGCCGCATGATCGAGTGCCAGGCCATCGCCCAGGCCTACCCCAGCCATCCAGCCAGGAAGCACCTGCGCGAAGCGGTGGAAATGGGACTGCGCTGCCGCGACAGCGGCGACTGGCAAGGCGCGGGTACCGCCAATATGGAGTTCCATATGGCGATCGTGGAACTGGCCGACAGCGAGCGGCTGAACGTGATGTTCGCCCACCTGCTGGCCGAGCTGCGCCTGGCTTTCGGCATGCTGCAGGATCCCGAATTCCTGCATGGCCCATATGTCGAGCTGAACCAGCACATCCTGCAGTTGTTCGAGGCGGGCAAGCTCGCAGAGTGTGCCGCAGCCCTCAACGACTACCTGGTGCAGTCCGAGCGCATCGTGCTGTCGGTTTGCGCCCGGCACCCGATTTTCAAGGGGCGTTGAACGCCGGTGCGGCGCATCCATGCATAGCTGCTGCACGCCGAGCCGCAATGGCCACCGCCTGCTCAAGATGCGGAGCCATGCATTGTCGTCGGTAAGGCGCCAGTGTCCTCACTTCACGGCAAGCGTAAACGGCAGCAGCAGCGCATTCACAAGCAGCAAGCCATAGACGACCACCGCCGCCGCCGGGATGGCGAAACGCGTCCGATCCTGTGCGCGCGCGGCACGGCGCGTCCACAGGAAACCCGCACCCATCACGACCAGTCCTGAAAGCAGACTCTCCACGGCAAGGGCTGCCGGATGGGACTTGTCCGGGCGGCTGTTCTTGTTCTCGGCAACGGGAGGCGCTGTGGCTTGCCAGACAGGCAGCGTTTCAACAGCCGGAGCCGTCGGCCGTGTTGGTTCGACGGGTTCCGGTCCAGCCGCCGCGGCAAGCGGCTCTGCCGGCGGCGGCTCTTCTTGCACGCGCTGCGTCGGCGCAGGGATCTGCGTTGAGGTCTGCGAGCCCTGCGCGGAAGACACCGCAGGCGGCGGTGCCGCCTCCTGGCTGGCGGGTGGCGACACCGCCGTTGCTGCTTGATTCGCGGAGTCGGACCGGCCCGGTGCGATTCGCATCGAATCCCGCTCCCGCCAGAATTTCGCGAACATGCTTTCCAGGCAGCGCACCGAGCCGCAGGCATCGCGCCGGCCGCGCCACGCCGCGATGTCCGAGTCCAGGATCCTGCCCTTGCGCAGCATCCTCTGCTGCTCGGCGTAAATGCGCTCGTAGCGCTCTGACAGCCTGGGGGAATCGCAGATCAGATGCCGCGGGCGCGCCTGCGGACCGGCCTCGTCTGTCGCAAGGTTGCATCTCACCCCGGAGCCATCCGGATTGTTGCAGCGTACGGGGGATTCGCGCGCAATTGGCTTGCAGACGATGTCAGAGGCCCACGCGCCGCTTGCGGCAGTAAGGCCCGCTGCTACACCCACGGAGACAATGGTGGCCAGGCGCCCTGTGATCCTCTTCATCATGATGCCCCATCAAAGCGGCCCAAGGCTTTCAAGCTAGTCGATAGTTGCCGGGTATTCCAGGCACGCAATGCGGGGCGCGCGCGGTAAGCCACCTTGCCCGGCACCGACAGGTCCGGATGCGTCGCGCGATGAACAATGCATTGCGAAGCCGCAGCAACTTCTCACGCCGCGAGATTTCATGGCATTCTCGATACCCTCCGACACAGCCTCGCCTTCGAAAATTTCCCGAGCGGAATCATGCACATCAAAGCGAAAGAGACTCTCATGGACACTTCCAGGCCTTCCAGCCAGCGCCGCAACCTTTGTTCGATCCTGGGCATTTCCACGCCCATCATCCAGGCGCCCATGGCCGGTGTCAGCACAGCGGCCATGGCTGCAGCCGTGTCAGAGGCCGGCGGGCTGGGCTCGCTCGGCGTCGGGGCAATGGATGCCGAAGCGGCGCGAAAGACAATCCGCGAGACACGAGCGCTGACCGGCAAGCCATTCAACGTCAACCTGTTCTGCCACGCCCCCGCCAAGGCCGATGAGGTGCGCGAGCAGGCCTGGCTCAGCTACCTTGCCGCCCAGTTTGCCGAGCACGGCGCGACCACACCCGCCAGCTTGCGCGAGATCTACAGGAGTTTCGTGGCCGACGACGCCATGTTCCAGATGCTGCTGGAAGAAAAGCCAGCGGTTGTGAGCTTCCATTTTGGCCTTCCCGCCAAGCAGAAAATTGACGCGCTGCGCGCGGCCGGCATTGTGCTGCTGGCCAGTGCAACGTCCCTGCATGAGGCCCGCCAGATAGAGGCCGCCGGCGTGGACGCCATCGTCGCGCAAGGCATTGAAGCTGGCGGACACCGCGGCGCCTTCGACACCGATGGCTACGACGAAGGCCTCGGCACGCTGGCTCTGGTGCGTCTTCTGGTGCTGGGCACGAAACTTCCGGTGATTGCCTCGGGCGGCATCATGGACGGGGCAGGCATTGCCGCGGTACTGGCTCTCGGGGCAGAAGCCGCCCAGCTTGGCACCGCATTCGTCGCCTGCCCGGAGTCATCTGCCGATGCCGCCTATCGCGCGGCGCTGACCGCGCCCCAGCCGCGCGCGACCACGCTCACCCGCGCCATATCGGGCCGCGCGGCCAGGGGCTTCACCAACCGGCTCACGGCACTCGGCGCCGCCGCCGACGCACCTCCGGTGCCGGACTACCCGATCGCCTATGACGCGGGAAAGGCGCTTCACGCCGCTGCCAAGGCCGCGGGGAGCGCTGAGTACGCGGCGCAGTGGGCCGGGCAGGCAGCGCCGCTGGCCAGGTCCCTGCCGGCCGCGGAGCTGGTGGCGCAACTCAGGTCGGAGCTCAGGCAAGCGATCCTGCGCATGGCGACGTTTGCGGACCCGCAGGACGCAGCCTGAGCGTATCTATAACAATTATTTGAATGTACTGACTGCCGGCTCTACGATGGCGCAACCCAACGTCGCCACTCCCACGAGGCCCCATGCATATCGCCATCCTGACCTTCGAAGGCTTTAACGAAATCGACTCGCTGATCGCGCTCTCCATCCTCAACCGGGTCAAGCGGCCCGGCTGGCGGGTTTCGATCGCCAGTCCGGCGGCCAAGGTGCGTTCGCTGAACGGTGTGGTGATGGAGGCGCAAGCATCGTTGGAGGACGCATGCAACGCGGACGCTGTGCTGGTGGGTAGTGGGATACGAACCCGGGAAGTCGTCGCCGATACCGCGCTGATGTCGCAACTCCGCTTCGACCCGACGCGCCAGTTGTTGGGCGCGCAATGCTCGGGCACGCTCATACTAGCCAAACTGGGCTTGGTGAACGACGTTCCGGCCTGTACGGACCTGATCTCCAAGCCATGGGTAGTGGAGGCCGGCGTGGCTGTGCTCGATCAGCCGTTTGTCGCCAGGGGAAACGTTGCAACCGCCGGCGGATGCCTGGCGTCGCAGTACCTGGCCGCCTGGTTCATCGCCCGTCTGGAAGGCGTCGAGGCTGCACGCAACGCGATTGACTATGTGGCGCCAGTGGGCGAGAAGGTGGCCTACGTGACGCGCGCGATGGCGAACATTGCGCCGTTCCTCTGATGTGCGCCCCGGTCGAGCCGGCGCGCCAGCTAAGCCTGTAGCCGCAATTCCTGCAGCAGCGTCGGCACCAGCTCCGACACCGTCGGATGGATGTGCATCGCGCGGCTGATGGTGGTATAGGGTGCCTTGGCATACATGATGCCGAGCAGTGAGTGAATCACCTCGTCGCCGGTCACGCCGAGGATCGCGGCGCCCAGGATCATGCGGGTATCGGCGTCGACCACGACCTTCATGAAGCCCTGGCTCTCGCCCTTCTCCACGGCTCGCCCGACGCGGCTCATGGGGCGAGAGCCGACCAGCAGCCTGCGTCCGGATTGCCGGGCTTCTGCTTCCGTCATGCCGGCGCGGCCGAGCGGAGGGTCGATGAACATGGCATAGGCTGCGATGCGGTCCGTCACCTTGCGGGGATCGTTGTCGAGAAGGTTGGCAGCGACGATCTCATAGTCGTTGTACGACGTATGCGTGAACGCTCCGCGGCCATTGCAGTCGCCAAGCGCCCAGATGCCGGGGACATTGGTGCGCAATTGTTCGTCTACCTGGATATAGCCGCGGGCGTCGGTCTCCACCCCCGCCTGGTCCAGCCCCAGGTCCTCCGTGTTGGGCACGCGCCCGACCGCCAGCAGCAGGTGCGAGCCGTGGACGTCGCGCGCCCCGTCCGAACAATCCAGCCCGACCGCAATGTGGTCGCCTTCCCCGCGCGCGCTCAGGCAGTTGGCATTGAGCCGGATTTCGATCCCCTCGCGCTCCAGGATCTCCAGCACCGCCTGCGACACATCCTCGTCTTCGCGCTGGATCAGGCGCGGGCCTTTTTCGACAACGGTCACCCTGGCCCCAAAACGCCGGTACATCTGGCCAAACTCAAGGCCAATGTAGCTGCCGCCAACGATGATCAGGTGCTCCGGCAGGAAATCCACCTCCATCATGCTCGAGTTGGTCAGGTACGGCACCTGGTCCAGCCCGGGCATGGGCGGAACCAGGGCCCGGCCGCCGACGTTCACGAAAATCCGGTCAGCTTCCAGCAGTTCGCCGTTGACCCGCACGCTATGCGCGCTTTCAAAGCGGGCATGACCTTGATACACCGTGACGTTCTCCAGCCCGCGCATCCACTGTTCCACACCGTTGCTGGAACGGCCGGAGATCTCGTCCTTGCGTGCCTTCACCTGCTTCATGTCGACGGCGACCGGCCCGCCGATGGTCACGCCGTACTCGGCAGCCCGCCGCGCCAGTTGCGCTGCGTACGCGCTTGCGATGAGGGTTTTGGTGGGAATGCAGCCGGTGTTCACGCAGGTGCCGCCAAAACGCGCGCGCTCGATGACGGCCGTTTTCATGCCCGCGCCGGCCAGCCGCGCAGCGAGTGCGGGACCGGCTTGTCCGGTGCCGATGATGATCGCGTCGAATCCTTGAGCCATCACGATTCTCCTTGCCTGGTACCGCAAAGCCACAAGGTACTTTAGATGGTGCGACGCTGCCCTGCCAGCTACGCGTAGGCGTCGACGCCCCGCACCAGCAGCCTGGCCAGCCGAGGCCGTCGCAACTGCTCCAGCCACCATTGCAGCGCGCGGCCTTCGTGATCGCCGCGCCAGCCCACGTAGAGCAGGTTGGGCTCGCGCGGGTCGGCGGTGCGCTTCTCTATCAGTTCGCCGCGCTGCAGCAGCGAGCCGACCCGGTGCCTGGGCAGCCAGCCGATCCCCAGGCCATCGCGCTGCGCCAGGGTCTTGGCTCGCACGCTCGGCACGGCCAGCAAGCGCTGACCGCCCACCATGCCGTAAGCGCGGCCGCCCGTGAGGCGTGATGAATCTGCCACCACCACGGCACGATGGCGGGCGATCTCCTCACGTGTCAATGGTTCGCGCGCGGCCGCCAGCGGATGCCGGGGCGAGACCGCAAACACCCATTCGATCACGCCCAGCTCGAACCACCCCAGGTTGGGGATGGCGGGCGGCTCGTTGGTGGCACCGATGACCAGATCGGCGCGGCCATCCCGCAGCGCTTCCCAGGTGCCGGCCAGCACTTCGTGTGTGACGCGCAGCGCCACGCCGGATTCCTGCGCGTCGAACGCATGCATGACGGGCATCAGCGTCTCGAATTCCATCAGCTCGTCGGTCACGATCCACAACCGGTCTTCCCAACCGTTGGCGACCTGCCGCACGCGCTGTGTGACGCGCGCGACATCCTGTGCAAGCCGGGCGGCTTCTTCGGTGAGCAATTCGCCGGCGCGCGTCAGCTGCAGGCGGTAGCCGCGGCGGTCGAACAAGAGTGCATCAAAGCGCTGCTCCAGCTGCCGCGCGGCGTGCGACACCGTGGACGGCGCCTTGCCCAGCCTGGCCGCCGCGCGCGACAGGCTGCCGGCCTCCCGGATGGCCTCCAGCAGGGCCAATTCGTCTTCCGACAACATGTGCAACTCCTTCGAACGTGTTCGTCGGATTGATCGTATGGCAAACCGGAGGCCAGCGCCCATACTCCAGTCACGCAATTGTTCAAGTTCACCTTTCCCGATTGGAGGACATCATGAATCGCTTCGAAGGCAAGACCGTTCTGATCACTGGCGGCAACAGCGGCATCGGCCTGGCGGCTGCCCAGGCATTCGCCCAGGAAGGCGCCCGCGTGGTCATCACCGGCCGCGACGCAGCGGCACTGGAGGGCGCCCGCGCCACGCTCGGCAACGAGGCCATCGCCATCCGCAACGAAACCGGCACCGTGCAGGCCGCGCGTGACCTGGCTCGCCAGCTGACCGACGCAGGCATCCGCCTGGACGCCGTCTTCATCAACGCCGGCATTGCCAAGTTTGCCGCCGTTGCCGATGTGGACGAGGCACTGTGGGACGCCACCTTCAACGCCAACGTGAAGGGCGCGTACTTCCAGATCCAGGCGCTGCTGCCGCTGCTGAACCCGGGCACGTCGATCGTGCTGAACGGCTCGATCAATGCGCGCATCGGCATGCCGATGTCTTCCGTGTATGCCGCCAGCAAGGCAGCACTGATCTCGCTGGCCAGGACCCTGTCGGGTGAGCTGGTCAGCTCGGGCATCCGGGTAAATGTGGTCAGCCCCGGGCCGGTGACGACGCCGCTGTACGGCAAGCTGGGCCTGGAAGCCGACACCCTGTCGGCCACTGCCGCGCAGATCCAGAGCCAGATTCCGCTGGGCCGCTTCGGCCTGCCGGCGGAGATTGCGTCGACGGTGCTGCATCTGTCGGCGCCCGAATCGGCCTTCATCGTCGGTACGGAAATCATCGCCGACGGCGGCATGAGCCAACTGTAAGTCAATGCCTCTGCGGGCCGCGGCGTGGGCGCGGTCTGCGCATGAGGTGGCCCATCCTGCCTGGAGCAGCTTCATGAACCAATCCATTGCCTTTATCGTCCATCTGCCGGGCAAGCCCGAGCGGCGCGCCGAGCTAGAGTCGAGACTGCTTGATGTCCTCGAGCAGATGTCGAAGGAGCCGGACTTTATCAACACGTATCTGCACCGCTCGCTCGAAGATCCTGACACCCTGGTTCTCTATGAGAACTGGGCCTGCAGCGAGCAGCATTTCAGGGACCACCACCTGAAAGCGTCCTACCGGCGCGAATACGAGGCGGTGCTGGCCGATCTGCTGAAGGCACCACGCACGCCGGAGTTTCTAACGCCGGCGATGTCTCGCCTTGTGCCAGCGTGCCGGCCGGATCTTCACGCTTGATCAGCGCCGAGAAGGCATTTTCGACATCCTCGGTCGCGCGCAGCACAGTCTGACGGCATAGTCATGTCGTGATTGGTGATTTCCATGAATGGGCGAAGGCTGCTCAGCCAGCCGTCTGGTGCGCAGCGCGCTGGCGCTCATAGACCTGCAGGTGGCAATATGCCGCACGGCTCAACGGAAGCTCATGCCCGTACCCGGCTGCGCGCTTGATGAGATCGCCGACGATGGCGTCGGCTTCTATGCGTGGGGCGCCCCGCGCTATATCCCGCATCATCGAGGCAGCCCAGGTCGATGCTTCGTCCAGCAGTCGGGCCTGCATGGCAGCGACAACGGGTTCAGGGATGGCATGGCCGTACAGTTGCGCCACCGTGCGGCACTCCGCAATCGCGTCAAGCATCAAGCGACGGCCATCCTGGGTCTTCATGATGTCCGCCACGGTCCCGCGCATCAGGCATGTCATCACTGCGCCGGCGGCAATCATGGCCCACTTGTTCCACAGCTCCTGCCCGATGGCGCCCGATAGCTCACGCGTACCGGCCGCCCTGGACACCAGCGCATGGAAATCCGCGGCCAATGCCGACCCCTGCGCGGCGCGCGGGCCGACTACCAGCCGGTCCATGCGGCCGGCGTGCACGACGGTTCCATCCGCCGCCAGCGTTGTCGCTATGTATGCGACTCCACCCAGCACGCGTTGCCTGCCAAAGCACTGGTCGAGCCGGTCATAGGCGTCAAGGCCGTTGAGCAGAGGCAATACCGCAGTGTCCCGGCCAACGGCCGGGCTGATGGCCCGGATCGCGTCGGCAAGGTCGTAGGCCTTGCATGCCAGCAGTACCACGTCGAACTGCGCGCCGACCTGACCGGCCAGGACCATCTTTACCGGGCGATGGAAGTCGCCAAGTTCGCTACGCACGGCCAGGCCAACCCGTTCCAGCGCCCGCGCGCGGCCGGGCCGCAACATGAAGGTGACATCCGCGCCTGCCTCGATCAGGCGCGCGCCATAGTAGCCGCCCATGCCCCCGGCACCGAGTACAAGAATCTTCATGACGCCTCTGCCTGCGCGGCGGCTGCGGGGCGGCACTGGACGATCAGGTTGCCGGTGAAAACCTGCACTGGCTCGTCGGCCTGGTTGAAGGTTGTGGTACGCACCTTCACCACGCCCTGGTCGGGGCGCGATTTCGAAATCCGCACTTCAAGTATCTCGCTCTCGATATGCAGTTCATCGCCAGGGCGAACCGGCCTTGGCCAGCGCAGCTCCTCGAAGCCCGCGCCGACGATGCCGCCCGCGGGCCGGAATTCGCCGTCGACCAGCAGGCGCATCGTCAGCGCAGCGGTATGCCAACCGCTCGCAGCCAGTCCACGAAATAGTGTGTCGCGGGCGGCGGCTTCATCGAGATGGAAGGGCTGCGGGTCGAACTCGGCAGCAAAGGCCTTGATCCGTTCAGGCGCGACGGTCAGCCGCCCCGAACCGTATCGTTGGCCCGCCGCGAGATCCTCGATGTATTGAATGTTCATTTTCTCCTCCAGATGGTTTGTGCTGAACTTTGCATCAATGCATGCCCGCTACGAGAACAGACGGATCAGGCCAGCGTCTCGAGCGCCAGCGCAATCCCTTGTCCGCCGCCGATGCACAGCGTGACGATGCCGCGCCGTATGCCGTCGGCGCGCATGGCATGCAGCAGCCGCGTCGTCAGCACCGCGCCGGTCGCACCGATCGGATGGCCGTGGGCAATGGCGCCACCGTCGACGTTGATGATGTCGTGCGGCAATCCGAGCTCCACCGCGACAGCCAGCGGCACCGCGGCAAATGCTTCATTGATCTCGATGCGTTCAATGTCGCCCAGCTCCCAGCCGGCGCGTTGCAGCGCCTGCCGCACCGCCGGGACCGGGCCCAGCCCGAACATGCCGGGCTCCACGGCCCCGACACCGTAAGCGGCCAATCGTCCCAACGGCTGCAGCCCCCTGGCTTCAGCCAGCGCACGTTCGGCAATGATCATGGCCGCTGCGCCGCTGTTGAGCCCGGGCGCATTGCCGGCGGTAATCGTGCCGTCCGGGCGAAACGCCGGCTTGAGCCGGCCGAGCGTATCGAGGCTGGTATCAGGGCGGTTGGCTTCGTCCACTTCGAACATGGCCGTACCGCCCTTCCCTTTGGTCGCCACCCCGGCAATCTGGCCGGTGAATCGCCCGTTCGCCTGCGCCAGCGCGAAATTCCGCTGCGAACGCTCGGCCCAGCGGTCCTGGGCCTCGCGGGTCAGCGCGTAGCGGGCGACAAGGTCCTCGGTATGCCATCCGGAGTGCTCACCGGAGAAGGCGTCAAACAGGCCGTCGTGCAGCATGCTGTCGTACAGGACGGAATCGCCCATGCGTTGACCCCAGCGGCCGGACGGCATCAGGTATGGCGCGCGATCCATGTTTTCCATGCCGCCGGCGATGGCGATATCTACATAGCCGAGCCGTACCTCGTCCGCTGCCGTGGCGATGGCCTGGGCCCCCGAGCCGCAAACGCGGTTGACGGTCATCGCCGGAACCGAAACCGGCAGCCCTGCCCCAATGGCAGCCTGCCGGGCCGGGTTCATGCGGTTGCCGGCCTGGATCACATTTCCGAACACCACGCTGCCGACCTCGCCTGGATCGATTCCCGCCCGTGCCACGGTTGCCCGTATCGCTGCGGCGCCGAGATCAACCGCCGGAACGGCCTTCAGTGAGCCGTTGTAGGCGCCAATGGCGGTGCGCACCGGCTGGCACAGCACGACATCTCTTGCATGCATCGCATTCTCCCTACCAAACAATCAGTTTCAATCGGCCGCACGCACTCCATGCGGTATGCGCCCGGTAGCCGGGTCTTGAAGGTTGCAACAAGAATTGGCTGCGCGGGAAATCCGGCTCAGGCGTCTGTCGAGCGCGACAACCGCTGGCGCACGCGGTCACTGGCGGCGGGGCCGGGTGCAAGGTGATAGTCGGCATCGGTGACCGGGCGCCCGTTGGCGGCGTCGACCAGCACAGGTTCCACGCGCACGCCGGTGCGCCGGTTCGTCAACTGCACGCTTTCGCCTTCAGGCGCGAGATGCTTGTTGCCCCAGGCCAGCATCGCCAGCAGCACCTGGCGGAAATCGCGCCCGCGCTCGGTCAGGATGTACTCGGAGCGGGGCGGGCGGTCGCAGTACTGGCGACGCTCAAGCATGCCTTCTTCGACAAGCGAGTTCAGGCGACGCGTGAGCATATTGGGCGCGATATCCAGGTTTTGCTGGAACTCGTCGAACCGGGTCACGCCGTAAAAGGCTTCGCGCAGGATCAATACGCTCCAGCTGTCGGCGACGCGGGCCGCGGTGCGAGCGATCGGACACGGCGTTTCGCCAAGTGGCTTCTTCTGCATGATTGGCTTCCTCGAGAGACCTGCTTGCTATCGATTTGAAAGTCAGTCTAGGGTAGTCACTATCATCATGCAAGTTCGTTTTTCGCTTGTGCTGTATTCCGCGCCCGCGAGGCACCGGAAGCACGCCCCTGCCCACACCGTCTATGTGGAGGGCACCGCCGCCCAGACGCCGATTCCGCACACTGCCCGGCCTCAACCGTTTACTTCGCACACGAACTATCTATATACTTCGCATGCGAACTTAATCGCGATGCCTGCACGGCAGCGTGCAACTCTCACCTGGAGACCGACCAATGACCCCCGAAATCCGCATTGACCTCACCGGCGGCGTGCTGACCATGACGCTTGCGCGGCCGGACAAGATGAACGCCTTGACGAACGAGATGTACGGCGCACTTGCCGACACCATCGAGCAGGCACAGCAGGACCGGGCTATCCGGGTATTGCTGCTGCAGGGGGACGGGGACAGCTTTACGGCCGGCAATGATCTCGGCGAATTCGCGGCGATCGCGTCGGGAAATGGCCCCAGCGAACGTCACGTGCATCGCTTCCTGCGCGCCCTTGCCAATTCGACCGTACCGATTGTCGCCGCGGTCAATGGCAAGGCCGTCGGCGTCGGGACCACCATGCTGCTGCATTGTGATTACGTGGTGCTCGGCCAGGACGCGCAACTGATCACGCCTTTCGTCAATCTCGCCTTGGTTCCCGAAGCGGCTTCGAGTTACCTGCTGCCGCTGCGGATCGGGCACGTCAGGGCTTTCGAGATGTTCGCGCTGGGCGAGCCGCTTGACGCGCAAACGGCCTTGGCATGGGGCATCGCGAACAAGGTTTGCGCCAATGACCAGCTGCGCACGGATGCGCGCCGGATGGCCGAGAAGATTGCCGCCAGGCCGGCCGGCTCCCTGAGCGCAATGAAACAGCTCATGCGCAATGCGGAAAAACTGGTTTCGCAGATGAACAGCGAAAGCGCCAGGTTCGAGGAGCGGCTGGCCAGTGCGGAAGCCCGGGAAGCATTCTCGGCCTTCGCCGAAAAGCGCAAACCAGACTTCACCAGGGTTGCCGCGCAGTGAGTCGACTGCCTCGCTCTCCGGCCGCTGCGAGGCTACACCTCGCCCTCGTCCGCGGCCGGAAACTTTGTCTGCAGGCTGGTCAGCCAGCGCGCCACCACGTCGATCTCGGCGGCGGTGAAACCTTCGGTGAGCCTGGTATTCAATGCCTTCATGCTCGCCTTGGAACGCTGGCGCGCCAGGCGCCCTGCCTCCGTCAGCCACAGGCGCGAGGCACGGCCATCGTTCTCGTCCGGCCGGCGCTCGATCAGGCCGGCCCTTTCGGTCCGGTCGGCCAGGCCGCTCATCCCGGGCGCGCCCAGGTCCAGCGCCGCGGCAGCCTCGCTCGTCAGCGCGCCATCGTTGCTGCCCAGGAAGAAAAGCAGTCCGGCCTGGGCTGATGTCACGCCACCCGCGGCAGTGCGCGCTTGTGACCACCGCTGCAGGCGCCGCTGACCCACGTTCAACAGGTAGACGAGGCGATGTTCCATGTCTGGTGCGTCATAAAGGGTGAGATTTCGTTCGCATGCGAATATTATCATGCGCCGGTGTCCCGAATAGCGTGACGCACAGCGCCTGGCCGTCCGTCACACGGCGGCCGGCTCTTCGCTGCGCCGCGCACGGGCGGCACGCTTGAGGGATTGCGGCGGCTCGCCGAAAATCCGCAAGAACGCCCGGCGCATGCGCTCCGGGTCGGAGAAGCCGGTCTTGCTGGCGATGCGCTCGATCGTCAGCGTGCCGGCTTCCACGAGCAGGCGGGCCGTGTCGGCGCGCAAGCGCTCGACGGCACGTGCCGGGGACTGGCCCGTGCTCTGCCGGAACTCGCGGCTGAAATGCCGCGGGCTCATGTTGGCGGCGCTGGCGAGCAGCTCCACCGACAGATCCTGGTGCAGATGATTCCTGGCGTAGGTCAATGCCGCTTGTATGCGCTCTGACCTCGATTCCAGTTCCGACAGCATCGAGAACTGGGACTGCCCCCCGGCACGGCGGTGATGAACCACGAGCTTCTTCGCGACTGCGCGCGACACGTCGGTCCCCAGGTCTTGCTCTACCAGTGCCAGCGCAAGGTCGATGCATGCCGTCATGCCGGCCGATGTCCACACCGTTCCGTCCCGGACAAAGATGCGGTCGTCTTCGACGCGCACCGCAGGAAAGCGCTGCCGCAGCGTACTGGCATGGTGCCAATGCGTAGTAGCCCGCCGGCCGTCCAGGATGCCGGCCTCGGCGAGGATGAACGCCCCTGTGCAGATGCTGGCCATGCGCCTGGTCGGCTCGAGTGCATGGCCTAGCAGGCGCAGCAGCCTGGGCGATGGCGCCGGCACCGAGGTAGCGCCCCCAACCATCAGCGTGTCAAAAGCCAGCGGATCCATCGCGGTGGTCTGGATCGCCGTGCCCATCGAACTCTTCACGGCCCCGCCGCGTTCCGAGACGACATGGATTTCGTAGGCCGGGACCCGCACTTCGAGGTTAGCCATCTCGAAGACCGACACCGCCGCCAAATCGAGCATCTGAAAGCCGGGGAAGAGCACGAGGCCGATTTGGTTCATGTTGTCCTGAAACGAGGGAAGTTCGTCATTCAGGACAAAGGCTAGGACCCTATCCTGAAACTGTCAATCAACTCCCGATGGGCTTCTCCCAATGCGCGCTATCGACCATCCACGAGGTATCGAATGAACATCATTGCGCTGGCCTGCACCACTGTCCTCGGTCTGCTTCTGTTCTCGCTCGGACTCGCCACCTCGGTGCAGCGGTCCAGGATCGGCGTGCTGAGCGGCTACCCATCCGAGCCCGATCAACTGCTGGCACGGCTGATTCGCGCTCACGGCAACACCACCGAGTACGCGCCGTTCCTTGCGGTGCTCTTCCTGTACCTCGGAACTCAGCATCCGCCTGGCTGGGCGGTCTGGTGCATGGCAGGTGCAACTGCCTGTCGCGTGCTCCTGGTGGTTGCACTGCTTGCCTGGCCCTCCATGTCCAGGCCCAATCCGGCCCGCGCCGTTGGTGCCCTGGGAACGTATGCCTTCGGGACAGCCCTTTGCGTGGCCGCCCTCACCGTCTGACCCGGGCTGCCGATGCCGGCAGAGCGGCCACTCTCCAATCCCATTAGTACCTGACCCTTAAGGGGAATCGCATGAAGACATTGAATACGTTCATCAGGACTGCGGCGCTTGTTGCCACCGTCAGCAGCCTTGCAGCCGCTGCGAGCACAGCCGCCGCCGCACCGGCTGCTGACACCCGCGCTACCACGGTGGTGTTTGTGCACGGCGCCTTTGCCGACGGATCGGCCTGGGACAAGGTCATTGCCCTGCTCCAGTCCAAGGGGCTTCATGTTGTATCGGTCCAGAACCCGCTGTCTTCCCTGGCCGACGACGTGGCCGCCACGCGCCGCGCGCTCGACAAGCAGGCCGGACCGGTCGTGCTGGTGGGGCATTCCTGGGGCGGTGTGGTGATCTCTGAAATCGGACAGCATGAGCGCGTCAAGGCCCTGGTCTATGTCGCGGCGTTTGCACCTTCGGAAAACCAGTCGGTGGCGGACCTGGCCAAGGATTACCCAAAGCCCGAGGGATCCAGCTTCATCGTCGCTGACAAGGACGGTTTCCTGACGCTGACGCCCGAGGGGATGTCCAAACACTTCGCCCAGGACGTGCCAGCGGCCCAGACCCGGATCATGGCGGCGACACAGGGACCCGTCAGCGGCAAGAGCTTCGAGGACAAGGTCACGGTTGCCGCATGGCGGACCAGGCCGTCCTGGTACATCCTCAGCGAGCAGGATCACATGATCCAGCCCGCCTTGCAGAAAGCGATGGCACAGAAGATCTCCGCCCGCATCGTGACACTGCCGACGAGCCACGTACCGCAGCTGTCAAGGCCGAAGCAGGTTGCGGATGCCATCTACGCCGCCGCGGTGTATCAACCGAAACCCGACGTGCACCCGCCAACGACACGCCGCTGACCGGATTCCACTTTCCCTCTACCTGGTATCGACATGAAACTCCACGCAGCACGCACGGCACCTGCCATCGCCACGATCGCTTTATGCCTGGCTCAATTGGCCTTGCCAAGCCACGCCCAGGCATCGCCGGCCGCCGAAGGCGGCGCAATCCCGCAACGCGCGGCGACCGAGGACGCATCCATTCGCCCCTTCCACGCCAGCTTCCCGCAAGCGGCACTGGCCGACCTGCGCCAGCGCATCGCCGCCACGCGCTGGCCAGACCGCGAGACGGTATCCGATCAATCGCAGGGCGTGCAGCTGGCGAAGATCCAGGAACTGGTGCGCTATTGGGGCAACGACTACGACTGGTTCAAGGCAGAGCAAAAGCTGAACGCCTACCCCCAGTTCGTCACCAGGATCGACGGGCTCGACATCCACTTCCTGCATGTGCGATCGCGCCATCCCAATGCGCTGCCGCTCGTCATCACCCACGGCTGGCCGGGCTCGGTCTTTGAACTGCTGAAGGTGATTGGCCCGCTCACCGATCCCACCGCCTACGGCGGCCGTGCCGAGGACGCCTTCGATGTGGTGATTCCGTCGATGCCCGGCTACGGCTTCTCCGGCAAACCCGGCGGGACCGGCTGGGGTCCCGACCGCATTGCAGGTGCGTGGGATGTGTTGATGAAGCGGCTGGGCTACACACGTTATGTGTCACAGGGCGGCGACTGGGGCTCGGTCGTGGCGCATGCGCAGGGCCGCCAGGCACCACAGGGCTTGCTCGGCATTCACGTCAATATGCCCGCCACCGTGCCAGCGGACGTCGCCCGGGCGCTGAAGAACGGCGAAGCAGCGCCGGCCGGCCTGTCCGCCGCCGAAAGGTCAGCCTTCGAGTCGATGAACAAGTTATATACGCTGGGCGGCGGCTATGCCGCGATGATGGTGACCCGCCCGCAGACCGTGGGCTATGGCCTGGCGGATTCCCCCGCAGGGCAGGCGGCATGGATCTATGACAAGTTTGCCGCCTGGACCTTCAGCGGTGGCAACCCCGAGCGCTCGCTGACCAGGGACGAGATGCTCGACGACATCACGCTCTACTGGCTCACCAACAGCGCCACGTCGTCAGCACAGCTATATTGGGAAAACAACACCAACAACTTCAACGCCGCCGAGCAGATGACCGCACAGATCAAGGTGCCTGTAGGCGTGACGGTATTTCCCGGCGAGCTCTATCAAGCCCCGCGCAGCTGGGCCGAGCGCGCCTACCCCCGGCTGACCTACTTCAACAAGGTCGACAAGGGGGGACACTTCGCGGCATGGGAAGAGCCGCAGCTGTTCGCTCAAGAGTTGCGCGCAGCGTTCAGGTCGCTGCGCTGAGCGCGGCAGGCGGGCGGCGGCGGGCGCTGAAGCATGGCAATGCCTTCAGCGCCCGAGCCGCCCTTGTTTCGTGCCCGCTTATCCGGGCGCATGGTCCGGGGCATGCCCGACCATGCGCACCGATGGCCAGCGCCGCCCAGCTCCGATGCCAGCGCTGACAGCGTCATGGCAGCCAGTATCAGCAATCTGCGCATTGCGCCCCTCATGCGTCAGCGCCTGTCTACATCGAGCACCGCCTGCGCAAACGCCGTGGGCGCTTCCTGCGGCGGGTTGTGGCCGATCCCGCCCGTCAGGTTCCGGTGCTCGTAGCGGCCCGTGAACTTGCTGGCATAGGCGCTGGGCTCGGGGTGCGGCGCGCCGTTGGCATCGCCCTCGATGGTGATGGTGGGCACGCCGATGGTGGGGGCCGTGGCGAGCCGCTTCTCGAGATCGTCGAACCTGGCTTCCCCGCTGGCCAACCCCTGCCGCCAGCGGTAGTTGTGAATGGTGATTTCGACGTGGTCGGGATTGTCGAAGGCGGCGGCGCTGCGGTTGAAGGTCGCATCATCGAACTGCCATTGCGGCGATGCCAGTTTCCAGATCAGCCTGGCGAACTGGTGGGTGTACTTCTGGTAGCCGGCGCGGCCCCGGTCGGTGGAGAAATAGAACTGGTACCACCACTGGAGCTCGGCCTCGGGCGGTAGCGGCTGCTTGCCGGCTGCCTGGCTGCCGATCAGGTAGCCGCTGACCGCGACCAGCCCCCTGCAGCGGTCCGGCCAGATCGCCGCCATGATGTCGGCGGTGCGCGCGCCCCAGTCAAAGCCGGCCACTACAGCATTGCGGATATTCAGCGCGTCCATCAGCGCGATCATGTCGGCGGCTATCGCTACGGGCTGGCCGTTGCGCATGGTGTCGGCAGACAGGAAGGACGTCGAGCCAAAGCCACGCAGGTGGGGAATGATCACGCGATAGCCGCGGGCCGCCAGCAGGGGTGCCACGTCGACAAAGCTGTGGATGTCGTAGGGCCAGCCGTGCAGCAGCAGCGCGACCGGCCCGGTGGCAGGGCCGGCCTCGGCGTAGCCGATATTGAGCACGCCGGCGTTGACTTGCTTGACCGGCGCGAAGCTGGCATGGGTGCCCGGCGTGGTCAAGGGCAGCGCCGGCGCCTTCGACACACCGGTTTGCGCGCGGGCGGCCTGCGGCAGCCCGAACGGCGCGGTGGCCAGCGTCACTGCCGCTGCACCCAGAAAGCCTCGACGAGGTAGATCGACTGTCTTCGACATTTGCTTCTCCCGTTTGCGTGATCAATGTGAGCACGAGTCTAGGAGGCCATGGCAAGCGGAATGTGTCGGATTTCAGGGGATTTGTATCGCTGTGTATGTATCCGCGATGGCGACATACTTCGATACAAAGCAGCCCGGCTGAAGGACTGGCACGCCGGTCAAGCGGACTCTCCCTGCGGCACGCCTTGCGGCATTGGCCTATTGCCCTGATCTGGAAGATTGCAATAGGCATTAGCTGCACGAGCGCACGCCACACCGTTTTCGCGCGGGCGCTCCCCCGCATATGCCACCGTGGCGCTCGCCACGATCAGCGCGACAGGCAGGAGCCGATTGCACAGACTGACTTTCATGGTCGTTCCACAATCAATGCGCGTCTGCCGACGGACCCTTCGGCGCTGCAACCTTGCGCATCAGCGGCACCATGGCGGTGGCGATCGCGAAGCAGACCAGGATCAGCAGGAAGATGTCGCCAAAGGTCTGGGTCTGCGCCTCGCGCCAGGCCAGTCCCCACAATTGCCTGAGGGCGGCGGTCTGCGCATCGAGGGCATCGTGCCCGACCGCGACGAACTGGTCGCTGATCCCTTGCAACAGGTTGCCCATGGCTTCATTACGGATGTTCAGGTGCTCTGCCTCGCGCAGGAAGTGCAGGTTGCCGCGGTTGTTGAGCGCGGTCGCGCAGGCGGCGATGCCGATGGCCCCGCCCAGGTTGCGCATCAGGTTGAACAGCCCGGACGCAAGCTTGAGCCGCTCCGGCGGCAGGCTGCCCAGGGTCAGTGTCACCGTGGGCGCCACCGCGAACTGCTGGGCCATGCCGCGCAGCGCCTGCGGCAGCAGCAGTTGCGCCGCGCCCCAGTCGTGCGTGATGGGCGCGAAGTACCACATCGACACCGCGAACAGCCCCAGGCCGATCATCATCAACCAGCGCAGGTCGACCCGGTTGGCCAGGAAGGCATAGAGCGGGATCGATGCCATCTGGAACACGCCCGTGGAAAACACCGCCAGCCCGATATCGAGCGCGCTGAAGCCGCGCACGCGCCCCAGGAACAGCGGCGTCAGGTAGATGGTGGCAAAGATGCCGATGCCGGTGACAAAGGAGAAGAAGCAGCCGAGCGCGAAGTTCCGGTCCTTGAGCGCGCGCAGGTCCACCACGGGGTTGGCATAGGTCAGCGTGCGCCAGATGAAGCCCACGCCCGACAGGCCGGAGATCCAGGCGGTGGCCAGGATCACGTCGTCGCCGAACCAGTCCCAGCGCGGCCCTTCCTCCAGCGTGTATTCGAGGCAACCCAGGAACAGCGCCATCAGCACCATGCCCAGGTAATCGGCACCGCGCACCAGCGACCAGTCGGGCCGGTCGATCTTGACCAGCAGCGGCACGGCGATGGTGACGAAGATACCCGGCACCAGGTTGATGAAGAACAGCCAGTGCCAGGAATAGTGATCGGTGATCCAGCCGCCGATGGTGGGCCCCAGCGTCGGCGCCAGCGAGGCCAGCCCGCCGACCGTGGCGGCGGCGATGACACGCTGGGGGCCGACGAAGAAGGCAAAGGCCGTGGTGAACACCATCGGGATCATCGAGCCGCCCAGGAAACCTTGCAGCGCCCGGAACACGATCATGCTGTTGATGTCCCACGCCACCCCGCACAGCAGGCTGGCCACCGTGAAGCCCGCCGCGGAGGCGGCGAACAGCCAGCGCGTCGACATCACGCGCGACAGCCAGCCAGACAAGGGAATGACGATGATCTCGGCGATCAGGTAGCTGGTCTGCACCCACACGGTTTCATCGGCGCCGGCCGAGAGCGCGCCGCCGATATCGCGCAACGAGGCGGAGACGATCTGGATATCGAGCAAGGCGATGAACATGCCCACGCACATCGTGCTGAAGGCGAACACCTTGGCGGCAGTGGACATCTCGTCCGGCATCGCCACGGCGGACGCAGGGGTGGTCAGGGTAGCCGTGGTCATCACTGCACCTGCTTGCCTGGCTGCGTGTTGACCTGGGCGATCACCGACAGCCCCGGGCGCAGGACCCCAAGCCGGGCATCCTGCTCGTCCAGGCGGATCCGCACCGGCACGCGCTGGACGATCTTGGTGAAGTTGCCGGTGGCATTCTCCGGCGGCAACACGCTGAACTGCGCACCGGTGGCCGGCGCCAGGCTGGCGACGTGGCCATGGAAGACCCGCCCCGGCAGCACATCGGCTTCAATTTCGACCGGCATGCCGGGGCGCATGTGCGCCAGTTGCCCTTCCTTGAAGTTGGCGTCCACCCACAGCCCGCTGGCCGGCACGATGGACAGCAACTGGCTGCCGGCACCGGCAAAGGCGCCGACGCGGGCGCGCCGGTTGCCCACGGTGCCGTCCACGGGCGCGCGCAGTTCCGTATAGCCAAGGTTCAGCTTCGCGATGTCGCGCTCGGCGGTCGCCTGCGCCAGCGACGCCTGCGCCTGCTGCTTCTGCGTGCCGATCACGTCCAGCTGGCGCTGCGCGGCCAGCAGCGCCGCACGCGCCTTCTCGCCATTGGCCTGGGCCTGCTTGTAGTCCGAGTCAGCCTTCTGCGAGCTCTGGATGGAGACAGCCGCCTTCGCCACCAGGCTGGCGTAGCGCACCTGGTCGTCGCGCGCCCGTACGGTGTCGGCATTGGTGGCCGCGATGCCGGCCTTGGCCTGGGCGATGACCGCCTCCTGCAGGCGCGCGGTGGCATCCAGGTTTGCCAGCAGTGCCTGTTGCGCCGCCACGGCGCCTTCGGCCTTGGCCAGTGCAGCGCGGTAGTCGCGGTCGTCGATACGCACCAGCACATCGCCCGCGTGGACCGTCTGGTTGTCCGTCACCGCGACTTCCGCGATGTAGCCCCCGACCTTGGCGCCGATCACCGTGACATCGCCGCCGACGTAGGCGTCGTCGGTACGCTGCAGGTGGCGAGCCGATGTCCACCAGTGGTAGCCGTATCCGATTGCGGCCAATCCGGCCACAACCAGCGCGCCGGTCGCCAGCAGCCGCCTGGGGCTGGCCTTGGATTTCGAAGCGGGAACGGGTTCGGTACCCGCCCGTTCAGTCAGCGTATTACTGCTCATGGCACTTCCTTTCTGCTTTCAGGACTTATCCCGCCTGCGAGGCGGCATGGGTGGAGGGTTCGGTAGGGTTCGGGATAGTTCGGGTCAGGCTTCGGCCGAGCGGTCCAGCCGGCGCCGCAGGCCGTCGGTAGCCGCCGGCCCGGGGACGATGTGGAAATCGGGGTCGGTGACGGGGCGGCCGCTGGCGGCATCGACCAGTACCGGCTCGACACGCTCGCCAGTGAGTCGGTTGACGAGCTGCACGCTTTGGCCCTCGGGCGCGAGATGCTTGTTGGCCCAGGCCAGCATGGCCAGCAGGACCGGGCGGAAGTCATAGCCGCGCTCGGTCAGGATGTACTCGGAACGGGGCGGGCGGTCGCAGTAGGGGCGGCGCTCCAGCAAGCCGTCCTCGACCAGCGAGTTCAGGCGGCGGGTCAGCATGTTGGGGGCGATGCCCAGGTTCTGCTGGAACTCATCAAAGCGCGTCACGCCATAGAACGCTTCGCGCAGGATCAGGAGGCTCCAGCTGTCGGCAACGCAGGCCAGCGTGCGAGCGATGGGGCAAGGCGTCTCAGCAAGCGGCTTTCTCTGCATGAGTGGCTTCCTCCGAAATTGGGGTTGCTATCAATTTGAAAGTTAGTCTAGAGTAGTAACTATCATCATGCAAGTTAGTTTTTGGCTTGTGCTTTATTCGTCGCTGTTGAAAGGTGTCCGTCATGCCCCAAAGTCCATTCCGCCCCCCGCTCCGGCGCACCCGCGCCGGTATCGCCCGCCTCCTGCCCACCCTGCTTGCGGCCAGCGCCGCGGCCACCCTGGTGGCCTGCGCGGCCGGCCCCGATTACCACATGCCGGCCTCGGACATGCCCGCGGCCTACCCGCACGCAGCGGCGCTGGACGCCCGCGAGGCCACGCAGCCCGCGCCGTCACTGGACAGCTGGTGGCTGGGCTTTGACGATCCCGCGCTGACGCGCGTGATCCAGCGCGCGCTGGAGCAGAACCTCGACCTGGCGGCGGCGATTGCGCGGGTCGACCAGGCCCGCGCCGCGGCCAGCCACGCCGGCGCCGAACTGCTGCCGCAGGCATCGTTGTCCGGCAGCGTGGCCAGGCAGCGCCAGTCGCTGGAAGGGCCTTTGGGCAGCCTCGGCAAGAACGCGCCGGGCTTTGAGCGCAACAAGACGGTGTACAGCGCTGGTGTGGGAGCAAGCTGGGAGATCGACGTGGCCGGCGGCCTGCGGCGCGGCGCAGAGGCCGCCAGCGCGGAGGCCCAGGCCGCGGAAGCCGAGCACATGGGCGTGCGCGTGCTGGTAGCCGCCGAAGCGGCCGATGCCTACTTCCGCGTGCGCGGCGCGCAGCAGCGCATCGCCATCGCGCAACAGCAGGTGCGGACCAATGCAAAGCTGCTCGAGCTGGTGCAGCTGCGGCTGGCCGATGGCATCGGCGCCGAGCGGGAACGCGCGCAGGCGGAAGCACAGCTGGCACAGACCCGCGTGACCATCCCGCCGCTGCAGATCGAACTGGAGACACAGCTGAACCGGCTCGATGTATTGATGGGCGCGCATCCGGGCACCTATGCCGCTGAACTCCTGACGCCGACCGAGCGCACCGCCGTGCCGCAGATCGCCGTGGCGCAAGGTCCGGCCAACCTGCTGCAACGCCGCCCGGACGTGATTGCCGCGGAGCGCCGGCTGGCGGCATCCAGTGCCCGCATCGGCGTGGCCACTGCCGAGTACTACCCGAAGCTGTCGCTGTCAGCGCTGCTCGGCTTCGAGAGCCTCTCCGCCGGCAAGCTGTTCACCGGGTCCGCCTTCCAGCCCGCCGCGATCGCGGGACTGCGCTGGCGGCTGTTCGACTTCGGCCGGGTCGATGCCGAAGTGGCGCAGGCCAAAGGCGCCAACGCCGAAGCCCTGGCCACCTACCGCAAGGCCATGCTGCGCGCCACCGAGGACGTGGAAAACGCGATCATCACGCTGACCCAGCTGGAGTTGCAGGGCAAGGAGCTGACCGTGGAAATGGCTGCCCACGCGCGCTCGCGCGGCGCCGCCGAGGACGCCTACAAGGGCGGCGCGGTCAGCCTGTTCGAAGTGCTGGAGGAAGACCGCCTGCTGCTGGCCGCGCGCGACCAGCAGGCACGTGTGGGCGCCGACAATGCCCGCGCGGCGGTGGCAACGTTCCGTGCGCTGGGGGGTGGCTGGTAACGTAGCGGGCGGCGGCTCAACCCACCCTGAGCCGCGCCTCCAGGCCACCGCCCTCGCGATTGCGCAGCGTCAGTGAGCCGCCGATGGCCAGCGCAAGCTGGTGCGCAATCGCCAGGCCCAGGCCGGTGCCGCCGGTCTCCCGGTTGCGCGATGCCTCAAGCCGGACAAACGGCTGCAGCACGGACTCCAGCTGCTCAGCCGGGATGCCGGGCCCGCGGTCGAGCACGCTGATGGTCACCGCGCCGCCGTCCTCGCGGTGCACGCTCAGCTCCGCCGCCCCGCCGAACTTGAGGGCGTTGTCGGTCAGGTTGGTCAGGATGCGGCGCAAGGCATGCGGGCGCGTGTCGAGGGTGCCGCCGGCACGCTGCAGGATGGTGACGGCCTTGCCGGTGTCCTGGTAGTCGTAGACCAGGCTCTCGACGAACGAGCCGATGTCGATCCGCGACGGCGTCTCGCCATCGCCATGCATGGCGCGCGCGTAGGCCAGCCCCTCCTTCACCAGCGTTTCGATCTCGGTGAGGTCTTGCACCAGCTTCCTCTTTTCCTCAGAGTCTTCCGTCATTTCTGCGCGCAGCTTCATCCGCGTGATCGGCGTCTGCAGGTCGTGGGAAATCGCGGCCAGAATCTGCACGCGCTCCTCGACAAAGCGGGCAATGCGTTCGCGCATGGCATTGAATGCGCGCGCGGCGCGCACCAGTTCGGTGGGCCCGGTCTCGCCCAGCGGCTGGGTGCTGGCATTCGGGTCGAGCGCGTCGGCGGCATTGGCCAGCGCCACCAGCGGGCGGATCGCCAGGCGCACGCCAAGCCAGCAGCACAGGATCAGCAGCAGCAACTGGATAAGCAGCACATAAGGCAGCCATTGCGCCACCGGCGTCGGCTTCGGATGCACGTCGATGGTCAGCGGGCTGCCATCGCTGAGGGTCAGGTGGGCCTGCATGCGCTTGCCCTGGCCGGGGATGGACTCGACCCTGACCGGGAAGCGGCCGCCGCTCGCTTCCATGATCCGGTCGGCGACTTCCGTGGCCTGCGCGGACATCTCCGGCACGCCTGGCAGCCCCGGCCCCAGGATGTATTGGTAGGCGCCGCGATTCACGTGGCGCAGCCACTGCGGGCGCTCCGCCGCGGGCAGGCGGTCGAGGATGGCGATCGAGGTGGAGACGTCGGTCTCCAGGGTGCCGAGCATGACCTTGCGCGCGGTGATGTAGCGCTCGGCAAACAGTACGCCGAACGACAGGCCATGGGCGACGATGAGGCCGGCCAGCAGGATCAGGAACAGCCGCGCGCCCATCGTACGGGGCCAGGGCAAGGCACGGAGATTCACTGGCGTGCCTCCCGGATCTCCACGGGCGTCGAGAAGACATAGCCCTCGCTGCGCACGGTCTTGATGTAGCGGGGCTCGCGCGCGTCGTCCCTGAGGTGCTGGCGCAAGCGGCTGACCAGCAGGTCGATCGAGCGCTCGAACATTTCCGCTTCGCGGCCCTGCGTGAGGCTGAGCAGCTGGTCGCGGTTGAGCACGCGCTGCGGATGGTCGACAAAGACGCGCAGCAGCCGGTATTCCGCGCCGCTCAGCGCGACGATGACGCCATCCTGGTCAATCAGGTGGCGCGCGGTGGTGTCGAGCTGCCAGTCGCCAAATGCAAGCAGCTGCCCGGCCTCGGTGATCTGCAGGTTGGGCGGAAGCATCCGGGTCCGCCGCAGCACCGCCTTGATGCGGGCCAGCAGCTCGCGTGCGGCGAACGGCTTGGCAAGATAGTCGTCGGCGCCCATTTCCAGGCCGATGATGCGGTCGGTCTCGTCGCTGCGCGCGGTCAGCATCAGCACCGGGGTGGCCTTGTGCTTGCCCGCCCGCAGTTCACGGCACAGCACCAGGCCATCGTCGCCCGGCATCATTACATCCAGCACGATCAGGTCGACGCTGTTGACGTCCAGGAACGACCGCATGTGCCGCCCGTCAGGCACCACGGTAACGCGCAAGCCGTTCTTGGTGAGGTAGGTTGAGACCAGTTCACGGATTTCGCGGTCGTCATCCACGATCAGGATGTGGTCGGTGTGTGCTTCCATCGGCGTCACCTTGGCAGATTGATTGAAAACCGCCAGGCGCGGCGCCGGGCACCGAAAGATTAACGCAATACGGCGCGACGGGTATTCCCCCGTCGCGCCGTCGGGTAACACCCGCGGTGCGCCGGCGCGCGCCGCGGGGGTGTCCGCTCAATGCCCTGCGCTCTGGCCGCCGTCTACATGCAGGATCTCGCCCGTGACGAACGGCGCGTTGTCGAGATACAGGACCGCATCGACGATATCGCGCATCTCGCCCATATGCCCCACCGGGTGCAGGGCGCCCAGCGCCTCATGGGTTTCCGGCGCATGCATCGGCGACTTGATGATGCCGGGCGCGACCGCGTTGGCGCGGATGCCGGTCCTGGCGTACTCGATGGCAAGCGACTTGGTCGCGGCGTTCAGGCCACCCTTGGTCAGCGAGGCCAGCACCGACGGCACCCCGCTGATCGCATGGTCGACCAGGCTGGTTGTGATGCTGACCACGTGGCCGCTGCGGTGCTTCTCCATTTCGGCGATGGCCAGCTGCGTGATATGGAAGAAGCCCGTCAGGTTGATGCCGGTGACGGCCGCGTAGTCCTCGTCGGTATAGCTGGTGAACGGCTTGGCGACGAAGATGCCGGCGTTGTTGACCAGGGTGTCGATGCGGCCGAACCTTGCCACGGCCTCGGCGACGACGCGGCGCGCCGTGGACGGATCGGCGATATCGCCGGCGACTGCCAGGATGTCCTGGTCGTCCGACGGCTTGATGGTGCGCGCCGTGGCGACAACGCGATGGCCGCGCTCCCGGAACGCCTTGACCAGTTCGGCGCCAATGCCTTGCGATGCGCCCGTGACGACTACGACTTTCTGTGCTGCACTCATTTTCTTGAACCTCGATGTAGATTGAATCGGCTTGTTTGCCGATCGGGCCGGCGGCTCCGATGGGTTCCAATCTAGGCAATTCGCTTCCGTATTCGAAGACCCTGGCGGCACAAACAGTCTTGCGCCACAAGCACAAATGGAGCGGGACGAATCCTCCGGCGCGCCTGGCGTGCGCAGCCTCGTGGTCACTTCGGCGCAGGCCACGGCCCGGACATCGACTTCTGCCAGTGGCGCACATATGATGGATACATCGCTTGATCCGGTGCGGCCTGCGGTCGCAAGCAAAGAAATGAAGCGGCAATTCGATGACCTTCAGCTTGGCAGCATCGAGCTGTTCTGCCTGGCCGCGGAGCTGGGCAGTTTTACCGCGGCGGCAGTGGCCGCGGGCGTGACACCGCCCGCAGTCAGCCGCACTGTGCAAAGGCTGGAAGAGCGCCTGGGGGTGCGGCTGTTCGTGCGGACCACGCGGCAGATCCGCCTGACCGACGAAGGCCGGGTGTATTTCGAGCAGAGCCGCGGCGCACTGGCGCAGCTGGTGGACGCGGAGCGGCAGATCAGCGGCCAGCAGGCTGCCCCCGCGGGGCGCTTGCGGATCAGCCTGCCGACCCCTTACGCGCACTATCGCGTGCTGCCGGTGCTGCCGGCATTCCGCGAGCGCTACCCCGAAGTCGAGATCGACGTGCACATCAGCAACCGCAACGTGGATTTCGCCGATGACACCTATGACCTGTCGGTGCGCGGGCGTGCGCCGGATGACTCGAACCTGATCGCGCGCAAGCTGGAAGACGCGGAGCTGGTGGTGGTGGCAACGCCTGGCTATCTGCGGCGTGCCGGCACACCGCAGTCATTGGAGGACCTGCTCAGGCATGAGTGCATCCAGTTCGAGCGCCCGAGCAGCGGCCGGCGGATCCCATGGACGTTCCGGGTCAACGGCGAGGACACGGATATCGTGACCGCCGGCTCGTATGCGGCGTCAGAAGACATCCTGGGCGGGGCCACTCTGGTGCGCGCCGGCGCGGGCCTGTTCCAGACCTACCGCTTCGTGGTGGAACAGGACCTGCGCGACGGCACGCTGGTGGAGGTGCTGAAGGACTACGGCGGCAGTACGCGCCCCTTTGTGCTGCTGTACCCGTCCGCGCGCCACGTCTCGCGCCGGGTACGGGCGTTCGTCGACTTCCTGGTCGAGAAGTTCTCGGCGTAGCGGCTCACGCCGCGCTTATTCAGGCCGGATCTGGGCAATGACCACGAGGATCACGGCCGCATTCGCCGGCTGCTGGAAGTGCGAGGAAATGGTGCGCGCGTGGCCGGCCTTCTCTGCCAGCACCTCGCCAAACAGGTCCGAGGCACCGTCGAGCACCGCCGGCTGCCCGAACCAGCCGGGCGCGCTGGAAATGTGCCCGTCGACGCGGACGATGTGGTCCAGGCGCTCGAAGCCACCCAGGTAGGCATGGATCTGCGCCAGCACGTTGAGCGCCGCCAGCTCGGCGGCACGCTTGCCCTGCCCGACATCCAGGTCCTTGCCGACCTGGCCTTGCCAGACCACCTTGCCATCCTGCAAGGGCAACTGCCCGGAAATGAACAGGAGGTCGCCGGCCTGGCTGACCGCGGTATAGCTGCCCAGGGGCTGCGGTGGCTGCGGCAGCACCAGGCCGCGCGCTGCGAGACGTTCTTGCACAGACATGCTGGCTCCAATCAGGTGAGGGTCACGCGACCAACTCTATGTGCGCGCCCGCCTGGGATAAAGGCATGGCGCGGAACAGGAATTGGTACCTGGGGTAACAAGTCGGATACCCGACTTCCTTGCATGCCCCTGTACCGGCACGGCCGCCCCTACGCAGTCTGCAGTTCGTCGCCGCGCGCCATGCGCCGGATCGCCTGCGGCGGTTGGCCGAACGCCCGCAGGAACGCACGCCGCATGCGCTCGCGGTCGCCGAAGCCGGTATCCCGCGCCACCACATCGATGGCATGGCGGCCGCCTTCCATCATCAGCCTGGCCGCCTCCACGCGCAGGTGCTCCACGGCCTTGGCGGGGGTCTGCCCGGTCTCGTCACGAAATGCGCGCGCGAACTGCCGCGGGCTCAGGTGCGCCGCATCCGCCAGTTGTTCCACCGAAAGTTCCTGTTGCAGGTTCTGCCGCGCGAAATCCAGCGCGGCACGAATGCGGTCCGAGCGCGGTTCCAGGTCCAGCAGTGCCGAGAACTGTGACTGGCCGCCGGCGCGCCGGTGATACACGACCAGCAACTTCGCCACATCGCGGGCAACCGCGGCGCCCGCGTCCTTCTCCACCAGCGCCAGCGCCAGGTCGATGCAGGCCGACATCCCGGCCGAGGTCCAGACCGGGCCATCGATGATGAAGATGCGGTCCTCTTCCACGCCGACGTTCGGAAAGCGCCGCCGCAACTGCTCCGCGTAGTACCAGTGCGTGGTGGCGCGGCGGCCGTCCAGCACCCCGGCCTCGGCCAGGTTGAAGGCACCGGTGCAGGTGGCGCCGATGCGCCGCGAAGTCCGCGCCGCACGCTGCAGGAACTTCACCAGGGCGGGCGGCGTGGGCAGCACGTCGTTGTCTCCCACCACCAGCACGGTGTCGAAGCGACGCTTGCCGAACGGCTCGGTGCCGACGGAAAAGCCACCGGAACTCAACACGGGGCCGCCATGCTCGGACAGCAGGTGGACCTTGTACAGCGGCTCTCCGAGCGAGCGGTTGGCGAACTCCAGCACCGTCGAGACCGCGAGGTTCAGCGCCTGGAAGCCGGGATAGAGGGCAAGGGCCACGTGATGCATGTCGATCTCCCGAGGGCAGCAGGAAGGTGTCCTTCCCGGATGGCAGAAAAGGTGGCATCTATGACATTGGTGCCAACGCCATTGTGCGCCTAATCTTGGCTTCACGCAGCCGGCCGATCCAGCGCCGACCGCCACCAACATCCCCGCCCTCACTGAATCTGGAGCTTTGACATGACCACGCACAACCATTCCGGCACCGCCCTCATCACCGGTGCTTCTTCCGGCATCGGCGCCATCTATGCGGAGCGCCTGGCGCGCAGGGGCCACGACCTGATCCTGGTGGCGCGTAACCGCGCGCGGCTGGAAGCACTGGCCCGCCGGATTACCGACGATACCGGCCGCTCGGTCGAGATCGTGACCGCGGACCTTGGCCAGGCAGCCGATGTACGACGCATCGAAGAGATCCTGCGCACGGATGCAAGCATCACCACGCTGGTCAACAACGCCGGCTTCGGCGGCGCTGCACCGCTGCTGCAATCGGATGTCGACACCATGCAGGCAATGATCGAGCTCAACGTCACGGCGCTGACCCGGCTCACCTACGCCGCCGCCCCGGCGTTCGTTGCGCGCGGCGAGGGCACCATCATCAATATCGCCTCGATCGTGGCGGTCGCGCCCGAGGTCCTGAACGGTGTCTACGGCGCCACCAAGGCGTTTGTGCTGGCCTTTACCCAGTCGCTGCAACATGAGCTTGCGGGCAAGGGCGTGCGCATCCAGGCGGTCCTGCCGGGGGCCACCCGCACCGAGTTCTGGGACACCGCCGGCCAGCCGGTCGAGAACCTGCCGCAATCGATAGTCATGAGCGGCGACGACCTGGTCGACGCGGCCCTGGCAGGGCTGGACCAGGGCGAGGTGATTACCGTGCCGTCGTTGCCCGACGTGGCCGACTGGAACACGTTCGAGGCGGCACGCGCCGCGCTCGGCCCCAATCTTTCGCGTGACCAGCCCGCTACCCGGTACGGCGTTGCCCGGTAACTGACGGCTCGCGGACGCGCGCGGCCTTTACACCACCTTCCCCGGGGCGCGCGGTATCCGGCAAGCGCTCCGGCCGCCGCGCGCCTCCTCCCTGCCACCTACGCCAGCAGGCGCCTCCCATGGTCCTTTTGTACCGCTATGTATCAAGCACAGGGGACGATACGTGCCCTGACAGAAACAGGGTCTCCACGCTATAGCGCAGATACACCGGTTTCCTTTAATGCATCTCGTGGACCGACGGCATGCGTCGACAAGACGATCCCCCGGCCGCGCAGTTCAACCCAGACCTCAAGGAAACCGACCATGATTACCGATCTCACCAAGCGCATTGTTCTCGCCCTCGCCCTGGCAGCTGCCGCCGCCGGCGCCCAGGCCGCCGGTCCCGGTGCGCGCGATCCGTTCAGCGAAGGCGCACGTTCCGTGCAGGACGCACGCAACGCATTCACCGACGGCGCCCGCGCCGTGCAGGACGCACGCGACCCGTACACCGAGGGCGCGCGCAATGTCGACCCGTACGACAAGGGTGCACGCATCCTGGCCGGCTGGGACCGCACGGGTCCGTCCGCTGATCCGGCGCGCAGCTTCGATCCCTACCAGGACGGCGCCCACGCCTGATAGCAGGGCATTGACCCTCGGCTATTCCGCTGCGCGCGGCGCAGCAGTGGAACCCCGCACGATCAGCTGCGGCGTCAGTTGCACGGTGACGGCATCGGAGGCTGGCTTGTCGATCTTCCTGAGCAGGAGGCGGGCAGCCTCCTCGCCCATTTCGTGGACGGCAATGCGCACGGTGGTCAGCGGCGGCGTCAGGGCGTCGGCGAAAGGCATGTCGTTGTGGCCCACCACCGAGACATCCTCGGGGCAACGCATGCCGTGCTCGCGCAGGTAGTCGTAGCAGCCCATCGCCACCAGGTCATTGCCGGCGGCGATAGCGGTCACCTGCGGAAATGCCGCGAAGAGCTGCTCGCATGCGAGCCGGCCGGCCTCGCGCGAATAGCTGGCGGCCTCCATGACTTGCCATTCCCCGCGGCGCAGGCGGTGGCGCTTGACCGCCTGAAGAAAGCCCTCGCGACGCAGGAAGCCGGTCGACAGCGTGGCTGGCCCGGCAATATGCCCGATGCGGCGGTGGCCCAGGCCGACCAGGTGGTCGACCGTCTGCCGCATGGCCAGCAGGTTGTCGCTCACCACGCAGGACACCCGGCCCGTGTCATCGCCCCGGTTGACCGTGACCACGGGGATATGCTGCTTAAGGCAGTAGGCGAGGATCGGATCGTCCCGTTCCGCGGTGGCAAGCACCAGTCCTTCGACTTGCCGGCCGATCATCTGGTCGATGACAAAGCGCTGCCGGCTCTTGTCGGTACCGGCATTGACCACGATCGGCACGTAGCCCTGCTGCGCCAGCACGGATTCGATCCCGGCCAGGATGGGCGGAAACACCGGGTTGGAAATATCGGGCAGCACCACGCCCACCAGTCCGGAACGCTGGGTGCGCAGCCCCGCCGCGATGCGGTTGGGGCGAAAGCCGCGCGCCTCGGCAACCTCCAGGATGCGGGCCGCCACGTCCTCAGCCACCAGGTGCCGCGTGGCCGGGTTCATCACTCGCGAGATGGTCGAGTAATGCACGTCGATCTCGGCAGCCAGGTCTTTCAGGGTGAGGCGCTTGCGCTCAGGCATGACGGCAGTTGGCGGGGCGGCAGCCCGGGGAGGGTTGGAAACCACCATTCTAAGCCAGCCCCGCGCTGTCGCCGCACGCCTGCCGGGTGCCGCTACTGCCCCGCTTTCACGCCGGATTGCCTGACCACCGGCGCCAGCTTGCCGATCTCCGCCTGGATATAGGCAGCGAACTCCTGCGGCGACGAGCGCTTTGGCTCCGCGCCCTGGGCGGCCAGGCGCTCGCGCACATCCGGCGCGGCCAAGGCCTTGCCGATCTCGGCATTGAGCGCATCGACGATTTCCTTCGGGGTGCCGGCGGGCGCCAGCACGCCGAACCAGGAGTCGAACGCGTAGCCGGGGAAGCCGGACTCCGCCACCGTGGGAATCTCCGGCAGCGCGCTGGCGCGCCTGGCCGTGGTGACCGCCAGCGCCCGCAGCTTGCCCTGCCTGACGAACGGCATGGCCGATACGCTGGGCGCAAACATCATGTCGCCCCGGCCAGCCATGACGTCGGTCAGCGCTTCGCCCGTGCCCTTGTACGGGATATGGACGATGTCAATGCCGGCCTGCATCTTGAACATCTCGCCGCTCAGGTGGGTGGAGCTGCCCGAACCCGCCGAGTCGAAATTCAGCCCGCCCGGCGTCGCCTTCGCGGCGTTGACGACGTCCCGCACCGACTTGTACTTGCTGGCGGCATTGACCACCAGCACATTGGGGACCGTGGCCACCAGCGAGACCGGCGCGAAGTCCTTCACCGTGTCATACGAGAGCTTGGGATACAGCGTGGCGTTGATGGCGTGCCCGACCGAAACCAGGATCAGCGTGTAGCCATCCGGCGCCGCCTTGGCCACGCCGGTGGCACCCAGGGTGCCGCCGGCGCCGGGGCGGTTGTCCACGATCACCTGGTAAGTGCCGCCCTCGCCCATCTTGCTGCCGATGATGCGCGCCAGGATGTCGGTGGCGCTGCCGGCCGAGAACGGCACCACCAGCCGGATCGGCTTGCTGGGATATTGCGGTTGCGCGTGGGCGGCGGGTGCGGCCGCCAGCATGAGCGATGACGCCAGCGCCAGCACGGTGCCTTGGATGGATCGAATCATTCTGTGTCTCCTCACTCCAGAAGCGAGCGCGAACACCGCGCGTCGCCGATGAATGCGGCATGCCCATGCCGGGCGTGCCGCCCTGCTTCAGAAGAAGTGCCGCATGCCGAGCGCGACCGTCTGCGGGTCTGAACCCGCGCTCACGCCCAGTTCATTGATGGCAAAGTCGTAGATCGCATTGCGCTTGTTGTTGATGCGGCTGTAGTACGCATACAGCGCGGTGCGCTTGGACAGCGGATAGTCGTAGCCGACCGTGACCTGCGTGGCACCCGTTTCCGCGCCACTGCGGAAGAAGCCCACGGTCTCGGTCGCATTGCCCGCGCCATTGCTGGCAAGGCCAAAACCGACGCGCACGCTGCCCGGCCCGAGCTTCTGCACCAGCGACGCGTAGTACCCGTTGCGGGTCAGGTCGCCGGTCGCGGTGCGGTAGTGGAGCCGTTCATAGAGCAGCGCCACGGTGGTGGTGGGGAACTTGTACGAGACGCCCGCCTTCATCGCATCATCGTTGCGGCCGGCGGTCTGGTAGTGCTGGTGGACTTCATAGGCCAGCACCACGTTGAGCGGGCCGTTGTCGTAGGCCGCCGAGAACGAATACAACCCGGGATTGCGCGGTACGGTGGTCTTCTCCTCATTCACGCCCCACGCCGCGGCGCCGCTGAAGCCGGCGAACGACGGCGACTTGTAGACGATGATGTTCTTCTGCCGGCGGTCGAACGAGCTGGTGTCCTGGACGTTGTCGGAGCTGGACGTGGAGCCGTTGCCGATCAGCGCCATATAGCCGGCGGTGGTCGGATAGTACGGATCGTAGGCCGTTGTCGATTCGGTGTATGGGGTCTGCCAATGCCCCAGGAACAGCGTGCCGGCATCGCCCTGCAGCCCCACCCGCGTATTGCGCCCGGCCACCTGGCCTTGGCCGGTATCGAGCGAGAAATTGCTTTCGATCTGCCAGATGGCTTTCAGGCTGCCGCCCAGGCCTTCTTCGCCGCGCATGCCGAAGACTGAGCGGTTGTTGGTCAGGCGCCCCACGCCGCCAAGGCGGGTGCCGTCGGTCGCGGTGTTGGCATAGGAATACTCCAGTGCCGTATTGATGCGCCCGTACAGCGTCACGGCCGACTGCGCGCTGGCCTCGCCGCCACAGGCTGCGGCCATGGCCAGCATGAGCAGATGGCTGGGCTTTCTGATGGACTTCATTTGTCTCCCCTGATTTGTCGTGGTTGTTGTGGGCGGGCCGTCTGCCCCGCTCTTTTGCAATCGTTTGCAGTCCGGCCCAAAAACATCAGCTCTTGGGATACGGCATCGCCAGCAACAGCATCGCCGGCCGATTGCCCGGGTTGAACACCTGCCGCGCCTCACCCGGCGCCACGCGCACGGAATCGAACTGGGCCAGCGTCACGCGCTCGTCGGGCGTGGCGATGCAGACTTCGCCTTCCAGCACGACGTAGTGCTTTTCCACGGGCGCGGCATCCATCGACGTATGGCCGCCCGGCAACAGCACCGAGACCCCCATCCACAAGGCTTCGGACGGTCCCGCTTCATGCCCTTGCAGGCGCAGGCAGTGCATGCCTTCATGATTGGCCGGAAAGTAGGCCGGCGCCTGCGCGAACCGGGTCGTGTTCACGGCTTCAGCACCACGCGTTCGGTCGCGCCTTGCAGGACCGCCCGGTAGGCCTCCTTGGCGTCGGAGAGCGAATAGGTGTAGTCGGAGAAGACCGGGAACGGCCGCAGCGCACCCGAGGCGAACATCGGTGCGAGCTGGTCAAGGATGCCCGCGCAGGCGTTGCTGTCCAGCGCAAGGGTGTCGACGCCCACATAGGTGTGCTGGCCACGATAGAAGGCGAAGATGTCGAACGGCACCGGCTTCTCGATGGTCGAGATGAAGATCTGCGCCGCGCCGATCGCCATGGCCTGGTTGGCCTGTTCGAAGTAGGGGCTTCCCACCGTGTTGTAGACGATGTCCGCACCGTGTCCGTCGGTCTCTTCGCGCACCACCGCGGCAATGGATTCGCTGCTGGCATCGATCATGCGCACGTCGCCGCTGGCATGGCCGCGATAGGCTTCCGCGGTGCGCTCCACCGCAAAAACACGCGCGCCGAGCGCGGTGGCGATCTGGATCGTAGCCTGCCCCACCTTGCCATTGCCGCCACACACCAGCACGGTGCTGCCAGCCTGCGGCATGCCCGCGCGGCGCAGCCCTTCATAGGCGGTAATGAACGGCACCCCCACGGCGCCGGCTTCCAGCAGCGACACCGACGCCGGTTTGGCGCGCACGGCGCTGGCCTGGATGCGCAGATACTTGCCATGCGTGCCGTCGCGGCGGATGCCGAGCTCGCCGCCGCTGCCCCAGACCGGCTGGCCCAGCAGCTCGGAGGGTCCGTCGACCACCAGGCCTGCGTAGTCGCGGCCTGGCGTGCGCGGCCAGACCGCATGCGGCATCAGGCCGAGCGTTGCCTTCACGTCGCTCGGATTGACCCCGGCACTGGCCACTTCGATGATGACCTGACCCTGCGCCGCTTCCGGGCGCGGCACGCCGAGCAGCTCCAGCTGCAGGGCGTCGATATTGGCGGCTTTCTCGCTGACTCGAATGGTGTTCATGGTGCTTCCTTCCTGAAATGTTTGGTTCGGTATGGCCGGGATCAGGCCTCGCGCAGGCCAAGCGTGCGCCGGGCCTCGGCCGACGACGCAATCTCGCCGCCGAGCGACCTGACGATGTCGCGCGCCTTGGCGACCAGCGCCGCGTTGCTTGGCGCCAGCACGCCCTTCTCCAGATAGATGTTGTCTTCCATGCCGACACGCACGTGTCCGCCTGCAAGCCATGCCTGGGCCACGATCGGGAACTCCGCGCGGCCGATGCCGAAGGCCGACCAGTGGGCGCCGGCGGGCAGCATGTTGCGCGCGTAGAAAATGGTTTCCGGGGTGGCCGCAAAGCCGTACTTCACGCCCAGCACCAGGGTCCACAGGCCGGGGCCGTCCAGCACGCCTTCACGGATGAAGTCGAGCGCCATATTGAGGTCGCCGGAATCGAAGATCTCCAGCTCGGGCATGACACCGGCCGCGCGGATCACGCCGGCCATCTTGCGCACGTTGGTGGGCGTGTTGATGACCACGTCGCCGCCGGAGTTCATGGTGTTCAGGTCGAGCGAGCAGACGTCCGGGCGCAGCGCCGCGATGTGTTCGACGCGCTTGGCGGGATGCAGCAGCGTGGTGCCCGGCGCGGCCACGCGCGGCTCGTCCTCGCTCGGCACGAAGCGGCCACCGGGCCCGGTGGTGAGGTTGATAATCAGCGAGCGGTTGCGTTTGCGGATGCGGTCGATGACATCGGCGTAGTAGTCGAGCGACATCGACGGGCGCCCCGTTTCGGGGTCGCGCACGTGGATGTGGGCGGCGGCTGCGCCGGCCTCGGCGGCTTCCAGCGCGGCGTCGGCAATCTGGGCCGGCGTGACCGGCAAGCCGGGGTGCTGCTCCGGGGTGACGATATTACCGGTCACCGCGCAGGTGATGATGGTCTTGCGTGCGTGCATGAGCGAAGGTCAGTGATGGAAATTCGGTTGGGTAAACAAGCGGGGCCCGGCCTATCCAAGCTGGCGGCCGCCGTCCACGACGATGGTGGTGCCGGTGGCAAAGCGCAGCGACGTCGCGCAGGCCGCGATGGCATCGGCCACGTCCTGTGCCTGGCCGACGCGCTTGAGCGGCGTCGACTTGGCGGCGCGCTCGTTGAAGCCGCTGTCGCGTCCCGGCACGAAGGCGGTATCGACCACGCCCGGTGATACGTTCAGCACGCGGATATGCGGCGCCAGCGCGCGCCCGAGCGACATCGCCATGACATCGAGCCCGGCCTTGGCAGCGCAGTACGCAACGTTGCTGCCCTGCCCCGTACGGCCGGCAATGGACCCGACATTGACCACCAGCCCGTCGCCATTGGCGCGCAGGTGCGGCGCGAACGCACGGATCGCAGCAAACTGCCCGCGCCAGTTGATGGCAAACAGTTCATCGATCAGCGCATCGTCCAGGGCGTCCAGGTCGGCGTGCGGGATCGCCCGCGTAAAGCCTGCGGTGTTCACCAGGATATCGACGCGGCCGTAGTGATGGCTGACCTCGTCGGCCAGCGCGCGCAGCGAGGCGCTGTCGGCAACCTCGGCCACAGCGGCAAGATGGTTGCCGGCCGGCAAGGCCGCCGCGGCACTGGCCGCCTCGTCGGCGTCGCGCCCGGTCAGCACGACGCTTGCGCCAAGGCGCGCCAGCGTTTCACCGGCGGCAAAGCCGATCGCGCCGGTGCCGCCGAGGATCACGGCCACCTTGCCGGAAAGAAAAGTAGCACTCATGGTTTCAATGTGGGAATGGGTCAGGGGAAGCCGATCCGGCGATCAGTCGATCGGCGGCTTCGGGAAGGTCTGCTCGCCGGGCTCGAGCGTGAAATCGAACGCCAGTGTGTAGAACGGCGCCGGCACATCGCCCCACGGGCTGGGGCCTTGGTGGTGCAGCCGGAGATCGCCAACCAGCTGCCGATGCACGCCGAACGTGACATCGGATTCCAGCTTGTCCGGCGCGTCGGCAAACACCTGGGTGACGAGCGTCCGGTAACCCGGCGCCGCGACGATGAAATGGATATGCGCCGGCCGGTACGGATGGCGCTGCTGCTCGGCCAGTAGCGTGCCTACCGGGCCGTGGGTCGGCACGGGATAGCCGGCAGGCCGTACCGTGCGAAAGTGGTAGCCGCCGCTTTCATCGGTATGGAAGCAGCCGCGCAGGTTGCGGTCGGGCTGGGTCGGATCCTGGTTGTCATACAGTCCCACCGGCGACGCCTGCCAGATCTCGACCAGGGCGCCTGGCAGCGGCGTGCCATCGGTCGCCCGCACGGTGCCGCTGACCAGCAGCGGCAAGCCAGGCGCGTCGTCCTGCACCACGCAGTCACCGCAGTCATAGCGCGGCGCGTTGGCGCGATAGAACGGGCCCAGCAGCGCGCCGGGCGTGCGCCCGTCCCTGGTGCTGTTATTCATGACGGTCACCAGCGTCGACAGCCCCAGCACGTCGGCAGCCAGCACAACCTCGTTGTGTTTGGCATTGGTCGCATGGCCCAGCCTGGCGATATACCCCAGGGCAAGCTCGAATTCCTCGTCGGACAGCCGCACCTCGGACAGGAACCCGTGAAGGTGCCGCACCAGGGAATCCATGATGAAGCGCAGGCGGGGATTGGCGGTATTGGCCATGGCCGCCTGGACCACGCCTGTCACCGAGTGTTCGTCCTCGATCAGCGCCAGACGCTCGCCTTGTGGCGCCTGCCGCTCGCTGGAAGTTTCCATGTTTTGCCTCCTTTGCAAACGTTTGCATTATCGGCGGTTTCGACGGATGGTCAAGGTCGAAGTTGGTCACCGCCACGACTAGCAACGGCTGCCGTTCAACCAGAATCACAATCAAAACAAGGGCGTACGGAGGATTTTCGGGAGAAACCCTAGGTGCATGCAGAGGCGCAGAATGTGGCGCATACGCCTGCCCCAGTCCATTGCCGATGCGGCTCCCCAACCCGTTCGCGCATGGATTTGTACCCGTCTGTATCACGCTGCCGCTGCGATACCTGTTCCGACAGAGACCCCCCTCACGCGCTACGGGCCTGATACATCGATCGCCTTAAATGCATTCCGTGGCCCGGCGGCGAACCTCAACAAAGCCAGTCCCTGCCGCGCAATACCGAACCCAATCCTTTAAGGAAGACGATCATGACTACCCACAACATCGCCAAGCGCTTTGTCTTCGCCATCGCCCTGGTTGCCGCCGCTGCCGGTGCGCAGGTCGCCGCACTGTCCCAGCCGGGCGCGCGAGACCCCTTCACCGACGGTGCCCGCTCCGTGCAAGAGGCACGCAGCCCGTACAGCGACGGCGCGCGTGCCGTCGACCCGTTCACGGACGGTGCGCGCAACGTCGATCCGTACTACGACGGCGCACGCACCCTGTCCGGCCTGGACCGCACCGGCGTTTCAGCGGACCCGGCGCGCAGTGTCGACCCCTATCTTGACGGCGCCTACGCCTGAACCCCGACTTTCTGAATAAACAAGGAGCGCATCATGACCCGTATCGAAAAAGTGCTGTACACCGGCAAAGTCCACATCACCGCAGGCGGACGCGACGGCGAAGCCCATAGCGATGACGGCCGGCTGAACCTTCAACTGTCCTCGCCGGGCACCAAAGGCCCGGGCACGAACCCGGAGCAATTGCTCGCCACGGGATGGTCGGCGTGCTTTATCGGCGCGATCGGGCTGGCCGCCGGCAAGATGAACGTGAAGCTGCCGGCCGAGCTTTCGGTCGACGCCGAGGTTGACCTGGGCATGGCTGGCGAGGCCTATTTGCTGCAGGCCCGGCTCAATGTCCACATCCCCGGCATCGACCGTGAAGTGGCCCAGGCACTGGTGGATACCGCGCACCGGACCTGCCCATACTCGAAGGCCCTGCACGGCAACATCCACGTCGAGACCAACCTGGTCTGACACACACCGTGACCTGCCTGAGGCCAACCGGGCAGGTCATCTTCCGGAAGGAGGCTCCCATGCCGAAGATTGGCATTTCGGTACAGGCTGCGGCACTGAATATCCCGCCAGGCACGTTCCATGGCATTACCCTGATCGGGGCCGTGGTGGCTGCCGTTACGACTTTCCTGACGCTCACCGCAGGGCTACCCGCCTGGGCCATGTTCCTTGGCTGGGTCGCATTCAACACAGGCTCGCAGACGGCGCGCGAAGGCGCAGCGAACCTTGCGGCATTCCTGCTCGGCATCGTCTTCGGTGCTGCGACCGGACTGCTGATTGGATGGCTGACGCCGCGCTTCGGTGACCTGGCTACACCGCTCGCGGTGTTCGGCGACGTGGTACTCGTGCTCAGCCTGCGCGCGCTGCCACGGATCAACAATCCGCTTGCCTATTTCCTTGGCCTGATCAGTTTCTTTGCTGCGAGCCAGCCACCGTCGCTGATGTTGTTAGGGGCGCTGGCCGCTGCCGGTGTGCTCGGCGCGATCGGCGCCGGTATCAGCAACGTGCTGCAGGCGCGACTGGCGCGCGCAGTTTGAGCCGGCTTGTCTGCGCCGAGCAGGCAACGCTCAGCCGAGCCGGCGCGGGATCGCCTATCGCTTTCACGCGCGCGCCCCTCAGACCACGTTGATCGTGACGTCGATGTTGCCCCGCGTGGCCTTGGAATACGGGCAGGTCTGATGCGCCTCGTGCGCCAGGGCCTCCGCGGTCTCGCGCTCCACGCCTGGGACGTGCACGTTGAGGCGCGCCTGCAGGCAATACGCATCGCCCGCCATGCCGAGGTCGACTTCGGCGTCGATGGCCACGTTCTCTGGCAGTGCAATCTTTATCTTCCTGGCTGCCAGGATGCGCGCCGTTTCAACGCGCAGCTGCTCGACTGCACGTGCGGGTGATTGACCGGTGTTCAGCCGGAACTCGCGGCCGAAGTGGCGTGGGCTCATATGCACGGAATCTGCGAGCCTTTCAACCGAGAGGTCTTCGTGCAGGTGGGTTCGCCGAAGATTCGCAGGAATGCCCGCCGCATGCGTTCGGGTCGGTGAAGCCCGTCAGGCTGGCGATGCGCTCGACGGTGAGTCGATCTGCGTCTATCAGGGTTTCTTCGCCCCTGCGTGGAACACGACGTTCTAGCGTTTGCGCGCGTAGAGACTCGGTGGTTGGCCGACGTGCCGGCTGAACGCGGTGCTGAAGGTAGTTGCCGAGCCGTAGCCGACCCGTTCAGCCACTTCGGCGATCCCGATGTCATGGCGACGGAGCAGGTCCTTCGCCACGGCCATGCGCCAGGCGATCAGGTATTCCATCGGTGGCATTCCCACGGCGCGCGTGAAGCGCTCAAAAAAGGTCGAGCGCGACAGCGCTGCCTTCCTGGCGAGTTGGGCCACCGTCCACGAGCGCGCGGGATCGGCGTGCATCTGCCGCATCGCTGACGCGAGTCGCGTATCGGTCAGGCCACGCAGCAGCCCCGGGGGCGCGTCCTCCCCCGAAGTTGAGCGCAGCGCTTCGATCAGCAGCACCTCCACCAGGCGCGTGAGCACGAGCTCGCGCCCCGACCTCCGTTCACCCGATTCCTCGCTGACGAGCCGCACGATTGCCGAAAGCCGCTCGGCGCCGCGCACATGCACCAGCGCCGGCAGCAGCGACACCAGCAACGCAGCATTGGACGAGTCAAAGACGAAGTAGCCGCCGAGCAGTCGCACATCGGGGCGTCCACCGCGCCTGCCGTGACGAACTTCGCCCATCGGCGCGGGCGTGACTTTGGGGTCGATGCGCTCGGGCGCCACCGGCTCAAAGCCCGACAAGGTGAAGCCCGGCGTTGCCGGCAGGAGCACGAAGTCGCCCGCCTCAAGCGTGAGGGCATGCTGGCCGTCGACGGCGAGACGACAACTGCCCTCGAGCACGGCGCAGAAGCTTGGCTGGCCGAAGTCAGCGTAGCGAACACCCCAGCGGCCGGCGCCGCTGATGGACTTCGAGAACACGGCACGCGGCTGAAGCAGCGAGATGACTTCTGACAGGGGATCGCTCATCGCCGGACGATTGCAAATGAAATCTGGACTTTTCATTGTAGGCAGTCCGTCGCATCCCCGCTATCGTTGCCGGCATCCAAACCACCACCGAAACCCTCATGAAAACCGTGCTGATTACCGGCTGCTCCTCTGGCTATGGCCTTGAAACCGCGCGCCACTTCCACGCGCAGGGCTGGAACGTCATCGCCACCATGCGAACGCCGAACGAAGAACTCTTGCCCCGATCCCACCGGATCCGCGTGCTGGCGCTCGACGTGACGAAGCCCGACAGCATCGCCGCCACGCTTGCAGCGAGCGGAGCCATCGACGTGCTCGTCAACAACGCGGGCATCGGCCTGTTTGGCGCCTTCGAGGCCACTCCGATGGCCACGACGCGCGAGGTGTTCGAGACCAACACGTTCGGCGTGATGGCGATGACCCAGGCAGTGCTGCCCCAGTTCCGTGCGCGCAGGTCGGGCGTGGTGGTGAACGTGACCTCGAGCACGACGCTGGCGCCGATGCCGATGGTAGCCGTCTACACCGCGAGCAAGATGGCCATCGAAGGCTTCACCGCATCGCTCGCGTTCGAGCTCGAAGCGTTCAACGTGAGCGTGAAGCTGGTCGAGCCAGGCTACGGACCGACCACGCGCTTTACCAGCAACGGGGGACCGCGCATGGAGGGCCTGATCCCCGAGGCATACGCGTCTTGCGCGCAGGGCATCTTTGCTTCCCTCTCGCAACCGGCAGCGGTGACGACCGAGGCCGAGGTGGCCGAAGCGGTTTGGCGTGCCGCCAACGACAGGTCCGGGCTGCTTCGGTTTCCGGCAGGTGCCGATGCGGTAGCGCTGGCTCATTCGGGATAACCGTCGAAGGGTCTGGCCCTTCGACGGTTCGCCGCACCAGGTATCGGAGCCCAATCGCCTCGGAGGCTGGCACATCCCCACAGGCCCGAGGCATAATCGTGAAACTGGTTTCACCGAGACCCGAACCCTATGCCGCGCCCTGTTATCCGACCTGTGTCCGACCAGAAACCTGCAGAGAAACTCACCATCCAGGACGTTGCCGACTATGCGGGCGTGTCCAAGGCAACCGTATCGCGCTACCTGAACCGGGGCGGCGAGCAGCTTTCCGCGGACGTGGAGGCGCGCGTCGCCGCGGCCATCCGCGCGCTCGGCTATAGCCCCAGCCCGATGGCGCAGGGGCTCAAGCGCGGCAAGTCGCGCCTGATCGGCCTGGTGGTCGCGGATGTCTCCAATTCGTTCTCGGTGGCCGTGCTGCGCGGCGTTGAGAAGGCCTGTCGCGACGCCGGCTACATGGTGATGCTGTTCAACCTCGGCAATGACGAGCAACTGGAGCGCGAAGCCATTCGCTCGCTGTCGGCTTACCGGGTCGAGGGCTTTATCCTGCACACGCTGGGCCACGATGCCGGCGCCCTGGCCGATGCGGCGCAGTTGGGCAAGCCAGTGGTCCTGGTCGACCGCAAGGTCGGCGATGCCGAAGTCGACCTGGTGGCCCTGGACAACCAGACCGCCGTCCAGGAAGCCGCCGGCCACCTGGTCGAAGCCGGCTACCGGCGCCTGCTGTTCATCAGCGAGCCGATCAAGGCCATCAGCTCGCGCAACGAGCGGGCGCGCGCGTTCCAGGCCTTTGTCGCCGAACACGTGGACACGGTTGGAGGGACCGTTTTTGAAGCCCAGCGGGGTGACGACGATGCCCTGGATGAAGCGCTGCGCGCGCTGCGCCGTGGCGCCGGACAGGCACCCGTTGCCGTGCTGGCGGCCAACGCCGTGATCTCGCTGCGCGTGGCCGCATCGGCCGCCAGACTAGGGTGGCAGCTTGGCGCCGACCTGGGCCTGATCGGCTTCGATGATCCGGAATGGGCTGCACTGGTCGGTCCTGGCCTCAGCGCCATTTCCCAGCCCACCGACGATATCGGGCGCGTTGCCACCAACTGCCTGATAGAGCGCCTGCAAGGCACGCAGCTGCCGCCGCGCCGGGTGCTGTTGCCCGGCACGCTGGTCACGCGCGGATCGACCCGCCGCGCCTGATCGCAGAGCCCTTCCCCACCGGCGCCCGCCGTGCCCGCCTGATCCACGCCTGCACCCGCTGCGCACGTCCAGCGGGTGCCTGACGTGCCTGTTTCCACATCCGCCAAACGCAGTTTTTGACCGTAAGGGTTTCCACTGCTGGATCTCTGAAACCGGTTTCCTATAATCCTGAAACCGGTTTCAAGACGGTGCTTGCCGAACGCTGCGACGCCAGCGACACATTCCATAAACGTGCAGGAGACATGATGAACGTCCAACGCTTGTTGCGCCGCGCAGCCGCGCCCGTGCTGACTCTGCTGGTCCTGACCAGCGCCGCTTTCACCGCCCAGGCGCAGACCGTCGCCGAGATCGTCAAGAAGGGCAGGGTCACCATCGGCGTGGTGACCGGCGCCCCGCCCTTCGGCACCACGGACGCCACCGGCAAGCCCGCCGGCTATGACGTCGACGTGGCCAACCTGCTCGGCAAGTACCTGGGCGTGCCGGTCGATATCGTTCCGCTCACCTCGCCCAGCCGGATTCCGGCGCTGGAGGCCGGCAAGGTCGATTTCCTGGTCGCCACGCTGGCGCCGACGCCCGAGCGGGCGCGGGCCATCATGTTCAGTGCACCCTACAGCGCGTTCGAGCTGACCATCTTCGCGCCCGTCGCTGCCAAGTACGCCAGGCTGACGGAACTCGGGAAGAAGAAGGTGGGCGTGACGCGCGGCACCACGCAGGACACCGCGCTGACCCGGCTGGCCGTGCCCGGCATGAACATCGTCCGCTTCGAGGACGATGCCACCTGCGCGCAGGCGCTGATCAGCAACCAGGTCGAAGCCATTGCCCTGCCCAATACCACCGGCAACGAGATCATGAAGGCGCGCGGTGCCGGCAAGTTCGACGCCAAGTTCGCGTTCTCGGTGCAGCCCAATTCAATGGCCGTGCGCCGCGACGCCTTCGAGCTGCGCCAGTGGCTCAACACCACCATCTCCTACGTCAAGCTGAATGGCGAACTCGACGCCATTGCGCAGAAGTGGACCGGCAAGGCGCTGCCTGCGCTGCAAGCGTTCTGAACCAGGCCGTCTGAGGTTGCGCGCCGGCGCCAGCCGGCGTGCCAGGAGACCCCCATGAACTACCAATTCGAATGGACCCCGGTGCTGTCGCAGCTGGACCGCTTCGCGGAAGGCGCGGCGATGACGCTGGCGCTCAGCTTCGGCTCGATCCTGCTTGGCACCGTGGTCGGCACCGCCGGCGCGATTGCCGCCGCTTTTGGCGGCCCCTGGCTGCAGCGTGCGACCAGGGCATATGTCGAAGCCATCCGCAACACGCCCTTCCTGATCCAGCTCTTCATCATCTTCTTCGGCTTGCCAACCGTGGGCCTGCAGATCGATGCCGTCACCGCCGCGGTGATTGCCATGACCGTCAACCTCGGCGCCTACTCGACGGAAATCATCCGGGCCGGCCTGCAGGCAGTTCACCGCTCGCAACTCGAGGCCGCTGCCGCGCTGGGCATGACACGCTGGCAGCTGATCCGCCACGTCGCGCTGGTGCCGGCTTTCGAGAAGGTCTATCCGGCCCTGACCAGCCAGTTCACGCTGATGATGCTGACGTCGAGCGTGGTGTCGACGATCTCGGTGGAAGAGTTGACAGCGGTCGCCAGCCAGGTCGATTCGCAGACCTTCCGCACCTTCGAGAGCTACATCCTGGTCATGTTCGTCTATATCGGCCTGGCACTGATGCTGCGCGCCATATTCGGCCTGATCGGCAACCTCGTGTTCAAGCGGCGCCGCGTGGTGGCGCGCGCACGAAAGCTGGCCCGCACAGCCCGCATCGCGCCAATGGCGCAGGCGGAACTGACGGCAGCGGCTGCAGGGAGCGCGCAATGATCACCGAGTTCTCCTGGAATCATCTTGAAATCCTGCTGCTGGCAGCGCGCTGGACGCTGTGGGTGACCTTGCTCGCCTTCGTCGGCGGCACGCTGGCCGGCTTCCTGGTGGCGCTGGCACGTACCTCCAGAAGCCCGATGCTGCGCCTCGCCAGCACGGCCTATATCCAGGTCGTGCAAGGCACGCCGGTGCTGATCGTGCTGTTCCTGAGCTACTACGGACTCTCCGTGCTCGGGCTCAAGCTGTCGCCGATGGTCGCGGCCATGCTGGCGATGTCGATCTACGCCAGCGCCTATCTTGGCGAAATCTGGCGCGGCTGCATCGAGGCCGTGCCGCAAGGACAGTGGGAAGCCAGCGAAGCGCTCGCCCTCACCCGCTGGCAGCAGCTGCGCTACGTGGTGCTGCCGCAAGCCGTGCGGCTGGCCTTGCCGCCCACGGTGGGATTCTCGGTCCAGCTGGTCAAGAACACCTCGATCACTTCCATCATCGGCGTCATCGAACTGACCCGCGCCGGCCAGTTGATCAACAACGCGACCTTCCAGCCCTTCGCGGTCTTCGTCGTCGTCGCACTTATCTACTTCGCGCTCTGCTTCCCGCTGTCGGCGGCGGCGCGGCGCATGGAAAGGAGGCTCCATGTCAATCGTTGAAGCACAAGGCGTGCACAAGTCATATGGCGCTGTCGAAGTCCTGAAGGGCGTTTCGTTTGCGATCGAGCCGGGCCAGGTGGTCGCCATCATCGGCCGCAGCGGCTCCGGCAAGAGCACCATGCTGCGTTGCCTGAATGGCCTGGAGACGATCAACGCCGGCGACATCACCGTCGCCGGGCACAAGCTGGATCACGACCGCAAGCGCTTGCTCGACCTGCGCCGCGACGTGGGCATGGTGTTCCAGAGCTACAACCTGTTTCCGCACCTGACCGTGGGCGAGAACATCGCGCTGGCGCCGTCCATCGTGAAGAAGATGGCAGCCAGCAAGATCGACGGCATCGTCGACCAGGTGCTGACCCAGGTCGGCCTGCTCGACAAGAAGGACTGCTACCCCGAGCAGCTCTCGGGTGGCCAGCAACAGCGCGTGGCCATCGCCCGTTCGCTGGCGATGGAGCCCAAGGTGATGCTGTTCGACGAGGTCACCTCCGCGCTCGACCCCGAGCTGACAGCGGAAGTGCTTCGGGTCATGGAGAACCTCGCTGCCTCCGGCATGACCATGGTGCTGGTCACGCATGAAATGGAGTTCGCGCGCCGCATGGCGCATACCACCATCTTCATGCACCAGGGCAAGGTCCACGAGGCGGGGCCATCGAAGGCGCTGTTCGCGCAGCCGCGGACACCGGAACTGCAGCAATTCCTCGGCGCGGGAGCACTGAAATGAGCCATTGGCAAGCAGATGGTGCTTCGCGCCCGCCGGTGCTGATCTCGTTGACAGCCTATGGCGCCGACTTCGCCCTGCGCGACGGACAGGCCGCACTCGCGCGGATTGCCGCGGCAGCCGGCGCGGACGGCGTGGAATTCCGCGGCGAACTCCAGCGCGGGCACAAGGATGAAGTCATTGAACAGCGCGAGGTCGCCCGGCAGCATGGGCTGAGCGTGGTCTGGTCCAGCCCGGAAGGCCTCTGGAGCGAAGCCGGCAGCCTCGATGCCGCCGCGCTCGACCGTGCCTTCACGACCGCGCTGGCGCTCGGTGCGACCCGGGTCAAGATGTCGCTTGGCGGCTATCGGGAAGGCACGGCACTGGAAGCACTGCTTCCCTGGCTGCGGCACGATGGCATCGAACTCGTCGTGGAAAACGACCAGACCGCCCAGGCCGGCACCGTGCCGCCGCTGCGCGATTTCTTCGCGCGTATCACGGCGCTCGGCGAGAACGTGCCGATGACCTTCGACATGGGCAACTGGCACTGGACCGGCGAAGACCCGCTCGACGCCGCGCAGGTCTTCGGCGCCGGCGTCGGCTACGTGCACTGCAAAGGCGTGCAGCGCACGCCTGCCAAATGGATCGCGGTGCCGCTGGACCAGTCGGCGGCACCCTGGCGCAGCGTCTTGCGCCGCCTGCCCACGCACGTTGCGCGTGCGATCGAATTCCCGCTGCAAGGCGAAGACCTGGTGCAGGTCACGCGCCATCATGTCGAACTGCTGCGTTCGGTGGAGGTCCCCGCATGAGCACCGATCTTGACGTGGTCACGCTGGGCGAGGCGATGCTGATGCTGGTCGCCGGCGAAGCCGGGCCGCTCGAAGGCGCGCAGACCTTCCACAAGCGCACCGCCGGTGCCGAGACCAATGTGGCCATCGGCCTGTCGCGCCTGGGCCTGAAGGTTGGCTGGGCCAGCCGGCTGGGCGACGACTCGATGGCCCGCTACCTGCTCGGCGAAATGCAGCGCGAAGGCGTGGATTGCAGCCAGGTCGTGTGCGAGCCCGGTGAGCGCACCGGTTTCCAGTTCAAGGGCCGGGTCGACGACGGCAGCGATCCCCCCGTCGAATACCACCGCCGCGGCTCGGCGGCGAGCCGCATGAACCCGGAGCACCTGGACGGCAGGTGGCTGCGGCGCTCGCGGCACCTGCACGTCACCGGCGTGTTCCCCGCGCTGGCCGCAGGCACGCAGGCCGCCACGCGCCAGGCCATCGCCACCATGCAGGCCGCCGGCCGCACGATCTCATTCGATCCCAACCTGCGGCCCACGCTGTGGGCCTCGCCCGAGTTGATGCGGGAGACGCTGAACGACCTGGCGCAGCAGTGCGACTGGGTGCTGCCCGGCATCGAAGAGGGCCGCTTCCTCACCGGCCACGCCGAGCCGGAACGCATTGCCGCCTTCTACCGTGCCCGCGGCGCCAGGCTGGTGGTGGTGAAGCTGGGCGCCGACGGCGCCTACTTCGATGGCGAGGCCGGCACCGGCCATGTCGAGGCATTCAGCGTCGAGCATGTTGTCGATACCGTTGGCGCCGGCGATGGCTTTGCCGTCGGCGTGATCAGCGCGCTGCTGGAGGGCCGGCCAGTGCGCGACGCCGTCCGGCGCGGCGCCTGGATCGGCGCCCGCGCGGTGCAGGTGCGCGGCGATACCGAAGGCCTGCCGACCCATGCCCAGCTGGCGGCCGCCAGTTTGTGAAGCCACTGCAAGGATTACCGATGCGCAAGAATGTCCTGGTGTTCCGCCCGATTCCTGATGACCTGCTCGCCAGGATCGAATCGGAGCACGATGTGATCGTGGCCGACCCGCGCCAGCCGGCACAACTGCCGGCCTTCCACGCCGCGCTGGCCAATGCTCATGGCCTGATCGGCTCAAGCGTGAAGCTGGGCGCGGCGGAGCTGGCCGAAGCGGGCCAGTTGGAGGTGATCTCGAGTATTTCGGTCGGAGTCGACAACTACGACCTCCCCTGCCTGCACCGGCGCGGCATCACCCTGTGCCATACGCCCGGCGTACTCACCGAGACCACCGCCGACACTGTCTTCGCGCTCATCATGGCCACGAGCCGCCGCCTGGTCGAGCTTGCGGCGCATGTGCGCGAAGGCCGCTGGGCCGCCAACATCGGAGAGGGCCTGTTCGGCTGGGACGTGCACGGCAAGACCCTGGCGATCCTGGGCTTCGGACGCATCGGCCAGGCCGTGGCGCGACGCGCGGCGCTCGGCTTCGGCATGGGGGTGCTCTACGTCAACGAGACCGCGGCGGAACCGCGTGACCTGGTGGGACGCGCCACCCGGACGGATCTCGACGATGCCTTGCAGCGAGCCGATATCGTCGCCGTCACGCTGCCCCTGACCGACAGCACGCGTGGCCTGATGGGCCGGCGCGAGTTCGCGCTGATGAAGCCGGGCGCCATCTTCGTCAACGGCGCCCGCGGCCAGATCGTGCAGGAAGACGCGCTGCTCGCGGCGCTCGAAAGCGGCCACCTGCGCGCGGCCGGGCTGGACGTCTTCGCCACCGAGCCCCTGCCGCAGGATTCACCGCTGCGCAGCCATCCCAGGGTGACAGCCCTGCCCCATATCGGCTCGGCCACGCATGAGACCCGGCGCGCCATGGCCGAACTCGCCACGCGCAACCTGCTGGATACGCTCGCCGGGCGGCAGCCCGCCGCGCGCTTCGACCTCGCGGCCTTTGCCGCCCGGGCAGCCGCCTGATACGGACACGCTGCCTCACTTCCGCAGGTTGGTCCTGGCCACCAGTACCTTCATCACCGCGTTGTCTGCCGCGATCATCGCCTTGAAGGTCGCCGCGTCGGCATAGGCAATCCCAAGGTTCTGCCGGCCCAGCGCCGCCACGAAGACAGGGTCCGCCACCGCCTTGCGGCTGGCGGCCGCGAGGGTTTCGAGCACTTCAGGTGGCGTGCCCCTGGGCGCGGCCAGTCCGCGCCATGTGCCGATCGAGAGGTCGATACCGCGCTCACGCAGCGTCGGAACGTTCTCGAAGCCCCTGACACGCTGCCCGGCCATCACCGCGAGCGTCTTCACCTTGCCTGCGGCCACATAGGCCGATACTTCGGCCGGACTGACGGCCACCGCGTCGATATGCCCGCCCATCAACGCCACCAGGGCCGGCGCCGCACCGGAGAACGGCACATGATTGAATTTGACGTGCGCCTTGTCCTCCAGCGCCGTCGCCGCCAGGTGCCAGATCGAGCCCGGGCCGGAATTCCCGACCTGCACCTCCCCCGGGTGCGCCGCGGCGAATGCCAGGAACGCCTCGATGGTGTTCCAGCGCGAGTCGGCCTTGACCGTGATCGCCGACGGATCGGCATTCAGGCGCGCGATCGGCACCAGCTCGGCGGCGTCGAGGGTGGTCGGTCCGAGATGCGGGACGATCACGGCTTCCGCGATGATGATGCCGAGCTTGTAGCCATCGGGCCTGGCGCGGGCCACTTCCGTCATGCCGATGGCGCCGCTGGCACCTGGCTTGTTCACCACGGTCAGCGGCTGCGGCAGGTACTTTCGCATGGCTTCGCTGAAGGCCCGCGCAACCGTGTCGGTACCACCGCCCGCCGTGCTTGGCACCACGAGTTCGACAGGATGATCCGGGTAGGGAGCCGCGGGCGCATGGCCGACGGCGGCAAGCGAGGCCAGCAGGGCGGCCATGTGAAACAGCTTGCGGGGCAATTGCATCTGTGGCTCTCGATTCAGGGGGCGGAAAAGTTGATTCCGTGGGGGGAAGCTTCGGACACACGACGTGAAAGACCCTCGCATCCCGGCTATGGGTTCTTGCCCGAGAGCGCGGATTCTGCCGAAGTCGTTGAAAGGGACAGGTTGGTATTCATCGGGCCTGGCGCGGCCTCGATCCGGCGCATGGGTGACAAGGTCAGCGCCAAACGCGCATGATCGAAGCCGGTGTCCCCGGCGTTCCGCGCTCCGAGGGCGCACTGACAGATTCTACGCCAGGCCCCCTGGCGGAAAAGACCTACGCGAACAGCACAGTCGAAGCCGGCGAGAGCGTGGCTTGCTTACCTCCATGTCGGTTCAGTGCTGTGAACGCCGAGGAGCGCGGCGTGCCAGGCGCGCAGCTTGTCGACAGCGGTACGCCGGTTCGCTAACGCGCTGACTCCTTTCTTGCCGCACGCGTGCGAGCAGCCTTGCGGGCCGCTTCGGAGCGACCGGCAGCACCCTTGGTGCTCGCCGCCTTCTTCGCCGCAGCCGAGCGATCGGTCGCAGTGCGCTTGCTTGCCGCGCTCTTTGCCTGGGCGGACAGCGCCTTGGCAGAAGCGCCGGCGGTGCTCTCGCGCTTGAGTGCCTTGAGCGCAGCCTGGGAGCGCTTGGCCGTGCTTTCTGAACTCGCGCGGCGCGGCGCAGCCTTGGCGGCGGCGGACTTGGTTTCCGCCTTGGTCGCGCCCTTCTTCGGCGGTACCTCGACGCCGGCGCGGCGCGCCTCCGACAAACCGATCGCTATGGCCTGCTTGGCCGAGCGCACGCCGTGCTTACCCTTTCGCACGGCTTCGATCTCGTCGTGAACGAAATGGCCGGCCTGGGTGGTCGGCGACTTGCCTGCTCTCTTGTCTGCCCTGGCTTGGGCTATGCTCGATGCCCTTGGCATGGTCGTCTCCATGACGGCCGCGGTCATCCGGCACGGGCCATGGCAGATGCAATGTCCGCGGCGCTGTTCAGGGCCCGCCATCTGCCGGCGGGTTAAAAAAATCCCTCGCAAATGTCGTTCCAGGCGTGCAACTGGCGCGCCACTGCCACTCATAGAGGCGACGGTTGTACTGCCGCGTGCGAAATCTGCACACCTTGGGCCAAATCTACCCTGCGAGACGCGGTCTACACCAGGCAACGCGGCGCCTGGAATTCGATCACGTCCTTGATGACATCGCGCATCTCCGTGATCAGCAGGCGCGCGTCGTCGCGACGCCATTGCACGACATAGTGCAGCGGTTCCAGCGCGCCGCCCTTCTTCAGGATCTGCAACACCCCGCGCGCTTCCAGCGCTTCGGCCCACTGCCTTGGCATGAAGGCGAAACCCAGCCCCTCCGCCACCATGCCGACCACAGCGCCCCAGCTGTTGCACACCAGGCGACGGTTGACCGCCATGCCACGGGTGGCCAGCCACTGGTCGAGCACCCGGGTGCCGCCCGCGCCGACCGGCAGGGACAGCAGCAATTGCTCCGCCATCAGCCGCCGGGGATCGTCGGTGCCGGTCTGGTCGATAAAAGACTCGCTCGCGACCCAGACAAAGTCGACCTGCGCGATCCGCTCCGACGCGAGGCTGCTGCGCGATGACGGCCCGGCGATCACCGCGAGGTCGAGTTCGCCATCTTCCAGGCGCTGCTCCAGCACCTGACCGATATCGACGTAGGGCTCGAGCTGAAGCTCGGGGTGCCGGATGGCCGTCTGCCGTACCAGCCGGGGCAGCCAGGTCAGGCCGCTCAGTTCGCCCAGGCCCACGCGGCAACGGCCTTGCAGGCCACGGCTCTGCCCTGCTGACTGCTGCAACTCGGCCGCGACCCGCAGCAATTCGCGGATGCGCGGCAGCATCTGCTCGCCCTGCGCCGTCAGTTCGGCGCGGCGGCCGCTTCGGTCGAACAGCTGCACGCCGAGGGAGGTTTCAAGCTCGGCCACCCGCTTGGACAGCGAAGACACGGACAGATGGCAGCGGTCGGCGGCTACCGAGAAGTTGAGGCAGGTCGCGGCCCAGTAAAAGGCTTCCAGTTGCTTGAGGGTCATGGGATCCGCGCCGCGGGCGGCGATTATTAGTTTCCTAAAAGCGAAATTATAGCTTCGTTATTTTTCGCTTTTATCGATTCCCTGCGGTTGCTAGATTGAAGCCTCGTCGTCGCCTTGGCCCCCTATCGATCATGTCAGCTCTTCATGCCCCTGCTGCAGAAAACGCCGCTGACCGCGCCACAGATGCCGTCGGCACCGCTTCCGCGCCGCGCGTGACGACTGCAAGCGCAAGCGGCGCAGGTACCTTGCGCCGCCAAGTGCTTTCGCTGAACGACCTTGAACCGCTCGCCCGCCGCCGCCTGCCCCGGCCGCTGTACGCCTACGTCAGCGGTGCGGTGGAGGACAGCGTCTCGCTGGCGGAGAATCGCCGCGCCTTCACCGAGATCGCGTTGCGGCCACGCGTGCTTGCCGGCGTGACCACGCGCGAACTGGACTTCGAGCTGTTCGGCAGGCGCTATGCCGCCCCCTTCGGCGTTGCACCCATGGGCATCGCCGCGTTGTTCGCTTACCGCGGCGATATCGTGCTCGCGCAGGCCGCGCAGCAGGCCGCGGTGCCGGCGATCATGAGCGGTTCATCGCTGATCCGGCTGGAAGAAGTGATGGCAGCCGCGCCCGGCACCTGGTTCCAGGCCTACCTGCCCGGCGACGTGGCGCAGATCGACGGGCTGTTGTCGCGCGTCGAGGCGGCAGGCGTATCGACGCTGGTGATCACCGTCGATACGCCCGTTGCGGGCAATCGCGAGAACAACGTGCGCGCCGGCTTCTCGACACCGCTGCGGCCAAGCCTGCGCTTGGCATGGCAAGGCATCACGCATCCGCGCTGGCTGCTCGGCACTTTTGCGCGCACGCTGCTGCGGCACGGCATGCCGCACTTCGAGAACGCCTATGCGCACCGCGGCGCGCCTATCCTGTCATCGCGCGTGCTGCGCGACTTCTCCGACCGCGCGCATTTCACCTGGACGCACCTTGAAGCCATCCGCCGGCGCTGGCAAGGCACGCTGGTGGTCAAGGGCATCCTGACCGCGGAAGACGCCTTGCTGGCGCGTCGGCACGGTGTGGACGGGGTCATCGTTTCGAACCACGGCGGCCGGCAACTCGACGGCGCCATCGCGCCGCTGCGCGTCCTGCCTGAGATCGTGCACGCCGTGCCCGACCTGCCGGTGATGCTCGACAGCGGCGTATGCCGCGGCACCGACGTAATCAAGGCGCTCGCGCTCGGCGCGCGTTGCGTCTTTGTCGGCCGGCCGTTCGCCTATGCGGCGACGGTCGGGTCCACCCCCGGCGTGGCGCACGCCATCGACTTGTTGCAGGCCGAGATCTCGCGCGATATGGCAATGCTCGGCCTGACCCGGCTGGCAGACATCGGCCCTGCCTGCATCCGGCCTGCCGCTTCACTACCCCACATGCCCCCTCACCCGGAGACTTATCGATGAGCACGCTTCACGGCTTTCGCATCCACCCCAAGCCGGCGCCGACTGCCAGCAACGCGCTGCTGGAACGCTACCGCAGCTTCCCGGTGGCCAATGTCAGCGACGCAATGTGCCGCACCGTCGGCACCACGCGGCTGCGGCCCTATCACCGGCGCGATGGCGTCATGGCCGGCCGCGCCCTCACCGTGCGCACGCGCCCGGGCGACAACCTGATGGTGCACAAGGCCCTCGACCTCTGCGGACCCGGCGATGTGATCGTCGTCGATGCCGGCGGCGCCGGTCCCAATGCCATCATCGGCGAGATCATGCTGGCGCTGGCGATCGCGCGCGGCGCAGCGGGCTTCGTCATCGACGGCCTGATCCGCGACAGCGATACGATCGGCAAGGAGACGTTGCCCGTGTATGCGCGCGGGGTCTCGCACCGCGGTCCTTACAAGGACGGTCCCGGCGAATTGCATGTGCCCGTCTGCATCGACGGCATGGTGGTGCGCCCCGGCGACCTGGTGCTGGGCGATGGCGACGGCCTGCTGGTCGTTGCGGCCGAGGATGCCGAGGAAATCGCCGCGCGCGTGGAGAACGTACAACGCTCCGAAGCAGCGGTGCTCGAGTCGATCGCGCAAGGCCGCGCCGATCGGAGCTGGGTCGAGCGCACGCTGCGCGAAAAGGGGGTGGTCGTATGAACGCGCCCGTCCTGCTGATGCCTGCCGCCGGCACGGTGGTCCGTTTCGACCACTGGCTGGACGCAGCCTTTGACCGCATCATTACGGCCACGCCAGGCCTGACGCTGCACACCTGCGCCCGCAAAGGCGCCGACGCGGCCGCCTGGGACCGGCTGTCCGGCGCCCATGTCTACCAGATCTCGGCCGCCAAGGACGAGATCCCGCGCCGCTGGTTCGCCGACGCCGCGCTGCTGGCGCGCTGCCCGAACCTGCTGGCGGTGTCGTCCAGCGGCTCCGGCTGCGACACCATCGACATCGATGCCTGCACCGAGGCCGGCGTCGCGGTGCTCAACCAGGCCGGCGGCAACGCCGACTCGGTGGCGGAGATGACGCTGGGCCTGATGCTCGCGGTACTGCGCCGCATCGCCGAATCCGACCGCAGCCTGCGCGCGCACAACTGCGAGAGCCGTGAGGACCTGATGGGCCACGAACTGCGCGGCCGCACGCTCGGCCTGGTCGGCGTGGGCCACGCGGGCCGCCGCGTCGCCGCACTCGGCCGCGCCTTGGGCATGCGCGTGATCGGGTGCGACCCGGCGCTGGATGCGGCGGAGCTGTCCGCACGCGGCGCACAGGCCGTGTCCTTCGAGGAATTGCTGCGCAGTGCCGACATCGTCTCGCTGCATTGCCCGCGCGATGCCACCACGCTGCGCATGATGGATGGCGCCGCCTTTGCCGCGATGCGGCCGGGCAGCATCTTCGTCAGCACCGCGCGCGGCGGCATCCACGATGAGGGCGCGCTGCATGCGGCGCTGGCCAGCGGCCATCTTGCCGGCGCCGGTCTGGACGTGTGGGACCAGGAGCCGCCACCACGCGCCCACCCCTTGCTCGCGCTGGACAACGTCGTCGCCACCTTCCACACCGCTGGCGTTACTCACGAGGCACGGCGCAGGAACGCCGAACTGGCCGCCACTCAAATCGTCACGCTGCTGACCAGTGGCGAGCGGCCCGAGCGGCTGGTCAATCCCGAAGTCTGGCCGCGAGCGCGCCTGCGCATTGCGGCGGTGATGCAGGCTGCCGCCCTGTCATCGGTCACACCTTAGCCCGCAATTCCGCAGACTATTCTTTACACATAACACGCTGGCATACCAGACCGGCGAGGAGACACCAACCATGCACCCGACCCAAGACCAATGGCGCCGGCGCTTTCCCCTTCGCCTGGCCGGCGCGCTCGCGCTGGCCTGCGGCCTCGCCGCCGCGACCGGCGCACAGGCAGAGGCGCCCTATCCCAACCGCCCTATCCAGATGATCGTGGCCTACGGTCCCGGGGGCGGGACGGACCTGGTGGCACGGTTGCTGGCCCGCCACCTCGAGAAGCAACTCGGCGGCGCCACGGTGGTGGTACAGAACAAGCCCGGCGCGGGCGGCGCCATCGGCTTCGCCGAACTGGCACGGTCCGCGCCGGACGGCTACACCATCGGCTTTATCAATACGCCGAACCTGCTGACCATTCCCATCGAGCGCAAGACCACCTTCACCTGGCGCAGCTTCGACCTGATCGGCAACCTGGTCGACGATCCGGGCGGCTTCACGGTGCACAACAGCAACGGCATCGACTCGCTGGCCGCGCTGATCCGCCATGCCAAGGCGCATCCGGGGGAGGTGTCAGTCGGCACCACCGGCGTCGGCTCGGACGACCACCTCGCCATGCTGCTGTTCGAGAGGGCCGCGGGCGTCAAGCTCACCCATGTCGGCTACAAGGGCGCAGGCGACGTGCGTGCGGCGCTGGTCGGGCAGCAGCTCACCATCGGGGCCATTAACGTGGGCGAAGCGCTGCAGTACCAGAAAGGCGGCTCGCCGATCAAGTTCCTTGGCCAAATGGGCGCAACACGGGCAACGCTGGCCCCGAACGTGCCCACCTTCCGCGAACAGGGCTTCGACATTGAGCTGGCTTCGCTGCGCGGCCTGGCGGCGCCCAAGGGCCTGCCTGAGCCGGTCAGGAAGAAACTGGTGGAGGCGATGGCGCGCGTGGTCGCGGATCCGCAGTTCCGCCAGCAGGCCGAAGCGATGTATGCGCCGTTGCACTATCTGGCGCCGGCCGCCTACAGCGCGGAGCTGGAGCGCGGGGAGACGGGCTTCCGTCAGCTGTGGAAAGAGATGCCGTGGCAGGAGAACTGAGCTTTGCTGCAAACGCTGGGGGTTCCTCGCCGATCAGGTTCTCCGCCGGAATCTCCAGGCTACGACTGGCTGCCCGAGCAAGGCGCCGAGCTTGTTCGACACGATGCGCGCCACCATGTCGGTGCTGCCGCCGGCGGCGAAGCGTACGACCAGGCGGACGGGATGGTCAGGATAAGCAGCCTAGGCGTGCGCGCTGAACGAAATGAGCGCACCGATCCCTACTTGAGCAAGCAAGCGTTTCATGTCTCTTCCACGAAGATAGTTTTGATTGGGTGGCGCATTGCGCGTCGACACCCTTTGAAACGATGGTAGCGAGCAACCGTGGCGACGGTGAAATAGAAAATTCCGCTGCTGCTATCAAGGGGCGGCATGCCTGGGGCTTCTACTGCGGTGTTAACCCGAAGCTTGCTCCGCGGGCGCCGCGTAAGCGCAAGTACGCCGCGCAGCCATCGTCGCGCGGCGTACATTCAGGGTGCAACGGAACGCAAGCGCTGGCGCGCTTGCCGCCTGCAGGATGTCAGTCGGCCTCCACCTTCATCGTCTTCAGCAGCGGCTGCCACTTGTCGCTTTCCGACTTGAGCCAGGTGCGCAGCCCTTCCGGCGTCTGCTTGTCTACCGGCACAACCTCCGCACCCAGGTCGTCAAGCCGCTTGGCCACGGCGGGATCCTTCAGTGCCTGCTGCAGCGCCCTGGTCAGCCTGGCAGTGACCTCGGGCGGCGTGCCCTTGGGCGCATAGATCCCGTGCCACACCTTCATCGAGAAGCCCTTCAGGCCGCCTTCCTGCAGCGTCGGCGCATTGGGCAGTGCCTTGATGCGGCTAGGCGTCGTCACGCCATACAGCTTGACGCGGTTGGCGTTGATATGCGGCAGCGTCGAGGTGGTCTGGTCGCACAGCAGGTCCACCTGCCCGCCCAGCAATGCCGTCAGCGCGGGGCCGGTGCCCTGGTAGGGAATGGAAGTCATCTTGACCTTGACTGCCTCCTCGAACAGCAGGCCGCATAGCTGCGAAACCGCGCCAAGGCCGGCATTGGCCAGCGAGACCTTCTCCTTGTTCTGCGAGACATACTTGATCAGCTCCGCCGCGTTGGCCGGCGGCAGGTCCTTGCGGCCCAGCAGCGTCATCGGCACATCCGCCACCTGCCCGATGTACTCGAAGTCCTTCATCGGGCTGTAGGAGAGCTTCTTGTACAGCGCCGGCGCCGTTGCCATGCCATTGTGGTGGATCAGGATGGTGTAGCCGTCGGGCTGCGCCCGCGCCACGAATGCGGCCGCCACCGTGCCGCCGGCGCCGAGCTTGTTCTCCACGACAACGCTCTGTCCCAGATCCTTCGACATGGCCTGGCCAAGGGCCCGCGACACCACATCGGTCGGGCCGCCGGCCGAGAACGGCACCACCAGCGTGATGGGCTTGGACGGATAGGCATCCGCTGCCAGCGCCCCCGCGGAAAACGCCAGTCCAAGCGCTCCGCACGTGATCCACTTCATACCGGCCAGCGTGGCCTTGCCCGCTTGAACGCACATATCACCGTCTCCATGTCGCCGGCACGCTGACTGTGTCGCGCCGATCGGTTTATCAAACAGCGCTAGAGTGCGAGATAGCGGCACCGAAGGACAATCCGGATTTATCGAACGGGCCATACGGCCAGGCCGAACGCACGCCAGCCGACCACCCGGTCGGGAACTTCTGCCCGAAGTCGCAGGTCTCCCGGGCCAGCATGGCGATGGACGACACAAGCTTGCTGCGCTGGTCACTCTTGCAGATGGCGGCATCCGCCCGCCACCATGGTGCATCTTCCGGCGCAGGTCGAGGCTTCATGTTCAGCTCTCCATCGCCACGCGCCCACGGCACTGGTCCGCTTGAAATCGCCTGAAATTTTCAACCAATGAAAATATATGGCATTCGTTTGACGCTCGTTCGCTCCCCTCCCTAAGATCTCCCGCACAGAGTTTCCCTCAACGAAACCAGATGCGCGCGCACCGCCTCGCGCCCAGGAGACAACCCGATGCAGCGTCATTCCCGCCCGCGGCGTGCCATAGTTGCGGCGCTCGCCACCCTGCCTGCCTTGTGCGCCTGGTCCGCACCGGCCTGCGCGGCAGAGGCATTTCCTTCGCGTCCGATCCGGCTGGTGGTGCCCTTCACGCCCGGCGGCACCACTGACATCCTGGCGCGCCTGGTTGCGCAGAAGGCCGGCGAGGCGCTGGGCCAGCAGATCGTGGTCGACAACCGTCCGGGCGCGGGCGGCAACATCGGCGCTGAGGCCGTGGCGCGCAGTGCAGCTGACGGCTATACGCTGCTGATGGGCACGTTGGGCACGCAGGTGACCAACCAGTTCATTTACCCGCGCATGCCGTACGACAGCACCCGGGACTTCGTGCCCGTGACGCTGGTCGCCAATTCCCCCAACGTGCTGCTTGTCAACAGCACGCTGAACGCAAGGTCGGTGGGCGAACTGGTGACGCTGGCCAGGCGCGAGCCGGGCAAGATCAACTATGCCTCGACCAGCACCGGCGGGTCGCCCCACCTGTCAGGCGAGTTGCTGAACATGATGGCGGGCGTCAGCATGCAGCACGTGCCGTACAAAGGGGCCGCCCCCGCCATGACGGACCTGCTCGCGGGCCAGGTCAACCTGATGTTCGACAACCTGCCGTCCGCGCTCGCACAGATCCAGGCTGGCAAGGTGACGGCGCTGGCGGTCACCAGTGCCAGGCGGGCCTCGGTGCTGCCTTCCGTGCCGACCGTGCGCGAGTCGGGGCTGCCGGGCTATGAAGTCAATTCCTGGTTCGGGCTGCTCGCGCCGGCCGGCACGCCGCCCGAGCGCGTGCGCCGGCTCCAGCAGGCGGTGGACAAGGTGCTGGCCACGCCCGACGTGCGCAAGCGCATCGAACAGCTTGGCGCCGAGCCGGGCGGCGAAGGCTCCGCCGCGTTCGCGGCGCAGATCAGGAGCGATACGGAAAAATGGTCGCGCGTGATCCAGACCGCCGGCATCAAGCCGCAATGACGCGGCTGGGCAGCGCCAACCCCTGACACAGGACAATCATGACCAAGACCAACACCCTTCGCATCGGCTCGGGATCGGGCTGGTGGGGCGACCGCGTCGAGCCGGCCGAGCGTTCGGCGCGCCTGGGCAAGCTCGACTACCTGTGCTTCGAGACCATGGCCGAGGCCACGGTATCCGCCGCGCAGGTGCGCAAGCGGCGCGACCCGGCCTTCGCCGGCTACGACACCTATCTCGACGAACGCATGCGCGCAGTGCTGCCCCCGTGCATCGCCAATGGCACGCGCATCATCAGCAACCAGGGCTGGATTCATCCGCTCGGCGCGGCCCGGCGCGTGGCCGAGCTCTGCGAGGAACTGGGCCTGCCCGGCGTCAGAATCGCCGCGGTCACCACCACGGACCTGACCGGGAGCATCTGCGAGCTGGATCTCACCCTGCTGGAAAGCGGCGCACCGGTTTCCTCGCTGCGTGAAACCCTGATCAGCGCCGAACCATACGAAGGCGCCGAACCGATCGTCGCCGCATTGCGCGCGGGCGCGCAGATCGTGATCACCGGGCGCGTGGCCGACCCGTCGCTGTTCCTCGCGCCGATGATCCATCATTTCGGCTGGTCGCCGGACGACGTGACTCGGCTTGCGCGCGGCAGCGCCATCGGCCATCTGCTCGAGTGCGGCGCGCAGGTGACGGGGGGATATTTCGGCGACCCCGGCTACAAGGATGTGCCGGAACCATGGAACCTGGCCTTCCCGATCGCCGAGGTGGAGGCCGACGGCAGCGCCGTGATCGGCAAGGTGGATGGCAGCGGCGGACGCATCGACCAGCAGACCGTCAAGGAGCAGATGTTCTACGAGGTCCACGACCCGCGCCGCTACATCACGCCGGACGTGGTGGTCGACTTCTCGACCGCGGTGCTCGAACAGGTAGGGCCGGACCGCGTGCGCATCAGCGGTGTGAGCGGGCAGCCGCGCACCGATACGCTCAAGGTGTCGCTGGGCTGCACCGAAGGGCATATCGGTGAAGACATGTTCTTCTACGCGGGGCCGGGTTGCCTGGAAAAGGCCAGGCTGGCCAAACGCATCCTCGAAGCGCGCTTTGCCATGGCAAGGTTGCAGGCGGATGAGGTGCGCATCGACTTCCTCGGCGTCAACGCCGTGCACGGCGCGGCCTCGCCCGAACCTGTCTGCGAGCCCAACGAAATCGCGGTCCGCGTCGCCGCGCGCACCCGCACGCGCGACGAAGCCGCCAAGGTTGGCCGCGAGATCGACAGCATGGCGGTCTGCGGCCTGGCCTCCACCGGCAAGCGCGTGCCGCACCAGGAGCGCACGCGCGAGATCATCGGCGTCTGGTCGGCGCTGGTGCCGCGCGCGTTGATCACCTCCCAGGTCCACTATCTCTGAGGATTCGCCATGCGTGTACCACTGCGACGTCTCGCACACAGCCGCTCCGGCGACAAGGGCAATACTTCGAACACGGCGGTCATCGCCTACGCGCCGGAGTTCTACCCGCATATCAAGGCACAGCTGACGGCACCCGCGTTCAAGGCGCTGTACGGCACGCTGATCACAGGCGCGGTCACGCGCCATGAAGTGGATGGACTGCAGGTGCTCAACTTCGTCGCGGAGGGCGCGCTCGGCGGCGGTGTGTCGCGCAGCCTCGCGATCGACAACTACGGCAAGGCGCTGGCCAGTGCCGTGCTGCGTTTCGAAGTCGAGATACCTGACGCGCTGGCCGGCCTGCTGCGCGGGCCGGCGTCATAGGCTCGCCGGGGTAGGCGTCAGCCACCGCCGGACTGGCGCCCCCTGGCACGCCGGCCGTCGGTGCATGCGTCGGCCCGCGGCGGTATCACGGTGCGCGTCCAGGCGCTGGTGATGCGTCGCGCCTCTTGCTTGAGCTTGCGTGCCAGCGCGGCCTCGCGCGAGCGGATACGCGCGCTCGTCGCCGCCACGCTCAAGGCACCGATCGGCCGGCCCTCATAGTCGAGAATCGGCACCGCAATGCCGCCCATGCCGTCGACCACCCAATCGAGAAACAGCACATGCCCGCGCGCCCGGGCTGCCTCGATTTCCGCGGCGATGCACGCGGCATCGAGCCGCGGGTGCTTGCCAAGCTTGCGCGTGGTCTGCTGCAGCCGGCGCGCGCGCTCGGGCGCGGGCAGCCATGCCAGCACCGCCAGGCTGCCGGCGCCCACGCCGAGCGGCCGGCGCGTGCCGACCGTCACGTAGTTCGCCCGTATCGCATACGTGCCGGGTTCCAGGTCGGTGCACACCGCCTCGCCACGGCTGGCCTCGGTCAGCACGGCGGTATCCTCGAACGCCTCCACCAGCCGTTCCAGCGCCGGACGCGCCAGCTTGCGCAAGTCCACGCGCCGCTGCGCCACGTCTGCCAGCTGGAAGATCTCGGGCCCGATGCCGTAGCGGCGCGCCTGGTCGCGCGTGGCGAACCCCTCCTGCACCAGCAGGTCGAGCATGCGCGAAGCCGTGGCCGGATCGAGCCCGGTGGCGCGCGCCACGTCGCTCATGCGGCGCACTTCCGGATCGGACAGCGCGCGCAGCACGGCCAGGGCGCGCTGGATCGGGGATGGGCGCGATGGCACCTGCCGGGCCCCCTCAGGCAGGCCCGGCGCCAGGGCGGCGCTCAGCCATGATGCGATGCTGCCAGGGTATCGCGCTTGATCTTCTTTGCCAGCGACCACTTGTGGACTTCGGTCGGGCCGTCGTAGATGCGAAACGCACGCACTTCACGGAAGACCTGTTCGACAATGGTGTCGCGCGACACGCCCATGCCGCCGAGGATCTGCACGCAGCGGTCGGCCACGCGGAACAAGGCATCGGACACGGCCACCTTGGCCATCGAACTCTCGGCGGTACCCAGGGAACCGCCGTCGAGCACCCCGGCGCACCAGTCGATCATCAGTGCGGCCTGCTGCAGGTCGATCAGGTTCTCGGCGAGCATGAAGCCCACGCCCTCGTGGTCGATCAGCAGCTTGCCGAAAGCCTTGCGCGTGGTGGCGTAGGCGCGCGCGATCTCGTCGGCACGCGCCACACCCCCGAACCAGCGCATGCAATGCGACAGCCGCGCCGGCGACAAGCGAACCTGCGCATAACGGAAGCCCTCGTCCACCTCGCCCAGCACCTGGTCCTGCGGCACGCGCAGGCCGTCGATCAGGACCTGCGCATGTCCGCCCGGCATGGAACTGTCGATGGTGTCGAGCAGGCGTTCGATGCGGATCGCCGGATGCGGCAGGTCGACCAGGAACATGGTGGCCTGCGCGCGCTCACCATCGCCGGTGCGCGCCATCAGGATGCCGGCGCTGGCCCCTTCGGCTCCGGTGATGAACTTCTTGCGGCCGCGGATCACCCATTCGTCGCCGTCCCTGACCGCGGTGGTCTGGAGCATCGACGGATCGGAACCGGCCCCGCCTTCTTCCGCCGGTTCGGTCATGAAGAATGCGGAGCGGGCCTCGCCGCTGACCAGCGGTGCAAGGAAGCGCTGCTGCTGTGCCTCCGTGGCGACCTTGCCCAGCAGGAACATATTCCCCTCGTCCGGGGCCATGGTGTTGACCGCGACCGGCCCGAGGGGCGACAAGCCCGAGCGCTTGAGCACGGCCGCGGTTTCGAGCTGGGTCAGGTGAGAGCCGTCGGGCAGGATATGTGGCGTCATGACGCCGGCCGCGCGCGCCAGGTCGCGAAGCTCGGCGACCAGCCCGGCCGTCGGGCCATGGGCTTCGCAGCGCACGTCGCGCTCATAGGGCACCACGACGTCGCGGACAAAGCGCTCGACGCGATCGGCAATGACACGGCTTCTTTCTGTGGGACAGGCGGTGAACATGGTGAGCCTCGTTGTCAGGACAGGATCAGATTGTAGGGCGGCACGCCGCCGGGCCGCTGTCACGGAAGGCCGTTCGCACAAGGAACCCCCGACATCTGGTCTGCAGCCCATTGCCTGTCGTTCGACAAAGTAATCGCATTGCGATTACTAGTATGTGGATTTCACCTATACCTATGCTCATGACAATCGACTAGTATGGCTTCAATCGAGCACGAGGGCACAAAGCGATGTCACTTGTATTGAAGCTGAAAGACCTGTTGGGACCCGATGCGGTTCTCACCGAACCCGCGGACGTAGCCGCCTACATCGAGGACTGGCGCGGCCGTTATAAGGGCCCGGCGCTGTGCGTGGTGCTGCCGGCCTCCACCGCGCAAGTCGCCGCGGTGGTGCAGGCCGCGGTCCAGGCCAGCGTGCCCGTGCTGCCGCAAGGCGGCAATACCAGCCTGTGCGGCGGCGCGGTGCCGGCCCCGGACGGCACGCCGCCCATCGTCATCAGCCTGGCACGCATGCGGCGCATCCGCGCCATCGATGCGGCCAACAACTCGATGGAAGTCGAGGCAGGCTGCGTGCTGGCCGCGATCCAGCAGGCGGCGGCGGAACAGGGGCGCCTCTATCCCGTGAGCCTGGGCGCCGAAGGCTCCTGCCAGATCGGCGGCAATATCGCCACCAATGCGGGCGGCACCGGCGTGCTGCGCTATGGCAACACCCGCGACAACGTGCTCGGCCTTGAAGTGGTCCTGCCCGACGGCCAGGTCTGGAACGGCCTGTACCGCTTGCGCAAGAACAACACCGGCCTCGATCTCAAGCACCTGTTTATCGGCTCCGAAGGCACGCTGGGCGTGATCACCGCCGCCACGCTCAAGCTGCACCCGCTGCCCACCGCGCACGCCATGGCGTGGCTGGCGGTGAGCACGCCGCAGGCGGCGCTGGAGATGCTGGGACGCTTCCAGCAGCGCTGTGGCGCCACCCTGTCCGCGTTTGAAATGCTCAATGACGTGCAGTTGCAGATCGTGCTCGATCACGTGCCCGGCCGCCGTGCGCCGTTGCCTGCCAGCCATCCCTGGCACGTGCTGGTGGAACTTGCCGACACCGGCCGGCGCGAGCTGCTCGACGAGGTGCTGCAGGAAGTGCTGGAGCAAGGCGTGGCCGAAGGCCTGGTCGACGATGCCGTGGTGGCCGCCAGCGGCGCGCAGCGCGAAGCCATGTGGCAGGTGCGGCATAGCGTCTCCGAAGGCAACAAGAAGGCGGGCCTGGGCCTGAACACCGATTGCGCCGTGCCGGTCTCGGCGGTGCCGCAGTTCATTGAGCGCGCCACCGCGGCGGCGCATGCGGTCCTGCCGGACTTGCCGATCATCGTCGTGGCCCACCTGGGCGATGGCAACGTCCACTTCATCCCGCTGGTGCCTTTCCCGCAGTGGCAAGCGCTGCCAGAGCGCGATGCCGTGGCCGCCCGCATCAAGCACGCCATCGACCAGGTGGCCTACGAACTGGGCGGCACCTTCAGCGCGGAACATGGCATCGGCCAGGTCCTGACCGAGGAAATGGCGCAGTTCAAGCCGGCGGTCGAGATCGCCATGATGCACGGCATCAAGCGCATGCTCGACCCGCGCGACCTGTTCAACCCCGGCCGGCTGCTGCCGTCCCCACCTTCCCAGCAATAACGGCAATCAAGGAGCTCGCATGAACGACCACAGCCCCATCAACTCTTCTCGCCGGCGTGCCCTCAAGGTCGCCGCTGCCGGCCTTGGCACGCTTGCCGCGCCCGCAGTGCTGCAATATGCGCGCGCGCAGTCCAAGCGCATCGTGGTGCGCGACGACGGCGGCATCTACACCAAGGCCTACAGCGCGGTGTACTACAAGCCGTTCACCGAGAAGACCGGCATCGAGGTCGTGGGCGTGCAGGCCAACGCCGAACCGGTGGCGCAGATCCGCAGCATGGTCGAGACCAGGAACTACACCTGGGACATGGCCAAGATCAGCCAGCCGGCCATCCTGCTGCTGACGCAGGGCGGCAAGGTCTACCTGGAGAAGCACGGCCTGGAGGGCGACGCCACCATCAAGACCATTCCGGCGCATTTCATGTCGCCCTACGGCGTGGGCACCAACGTCTACAGCACGGTCCTGGCCTATCGCACCGACGCCTTCAAGGGCCGCAAGGCACCGTCGTCGTGGGCCGACTTCTGGAACGTCAAGGACTTCCCCGGCCGCCGCGCCCTGCGCAAGCACCCGTTCGACACGCTGGAAGAGTCGCTGATGGCCGCCGGCACGGCGACCTCCGCGCTCTATCCGCTCAATATCGACCAGGCCATCGCCAACCTGGAGAAGATCAAGGCCAACGTTGACGTGTGGTGGAACTCCGGCGCCCAGGTAGAGCAGATGCTCAAGTCCGGCGAGGTCGACATGGTGGCCACCTGGGTGTCGCGCGCACAGAGCGCGGCCGCCTCCGGTGCCCAGGTCGGCATCGTCTGGAACCAGAACCTGTGGGGCGTGGACAACTGGTCCATCCTGGCCGGCACGCCGAATGCGCAAGCCTGCCGCGAATTCATCAAGTTCGCGTCCGACCCCAAGCGCATGGCCTCGCTGGTGGAGTACTTCCCGGCAGGCGTGACCCAGCCGGATGCCTTCAAGTACATCAAGCCCGAGGTTGCGAAGAACTGCCCGACCCACCCCGACAACATCAAGTCGGGCGTGCAGATCAACGCCAAGTACTGGCTCGATAACCAGGCCGCGGTGATGGAGAAGTTCAACGGCTGGATCCTCAAGTGATCTGAACCTCTTCACCAGACACCACAAGCAACGACACGATGCCGAATTTCAAACTCAAGATTTCCGGGCTGACCAAGCGTTATGGCGACTTCGTCGCGCTGGCCCCGACCGACCTTGAAGTGGCCGAGGGGGAATTCCTTACCCTCCTGGGCCCTTCGGGCTCGGGCAAGACCACGCTGCTCAGCCTGATCGCCGGGCTGGCCGTGCCGGACGGCGGCCAGCTGCTGATCAATGGCAAGGACGTGACCTATGGCGCCCCCTACGAGCGCGATATCGGCATGGTGTTCCAGAACTACGCGCTGTTCCCGCACATGACGATCGCGGAGAACATCGCCTTCCCGCTGAAGATGCGCCGGGTCGACGCGGCCACGGCCAGGCGCCAGGCACTGGAAGCACTGGAGATGGTCCGCCTGCCCCACGTCGCGGCGCGCTTCCCGAAGGAACTCTCGGGCGGCCAGCAGCAGCGCATCGCGCTGGCCCGCTGCCTGGTCTACAAGCCATCGATCATCCTGATGGATGAACCGCTGGGCGCCCTGGACAAGAAGCTGCGCGACCACATGCAGCTGGAGATCAAGCGCATCCACCGCGAGCTGGGCACCACCATCGTCTATGTCACCCACGACCAGGAAGAGGCGATGACGATGTCTGACCGCATCTGCCTGATGAACGGCGGCAAGATCGAGCAGCTTGGCACGCCGTCGGACCTGTACTTCCGCCCGCGCACGCTGTTCGTGGCCGACTTCCTGGGCGAATCGAACCTGTTCGAGGGCACCGTCACGGAAGTGCGCGGCGACCACGTGGAGGTGGCGCTGGCACAGGGCGGCGCCGTCGCCCACGCGGTCACCAATGCGCCGGTGGCCGCCGGGGGCAAGGTGCGGGTCATGGTGCGGCCGCAGAACATCGCCATGGCCAACGGCGTCACCGCCGCCAATGCGGTCAGCGGCAAAGTGCTTGACAGCATGATCACCGGCAGCCTGACCAAACTGTACGTGGAATCCGATGCCGCCGGCCAGGCCCCGGTGGTGCTGTCCTACCCCACCTCGATGGGCGCTTCCCGGCATGCGGTCGGGCAGCAAGTCACGCTTACCTGGCAGCGCAGCGACGCTGTCGCCGTCCCGGATTCGCTATGACCGCCGTCGCCCTGCAACGCCGACCCCTACCCTGGCTGCGGCCCGCCTTGCTGGCCGCGCCGCTGGTGCTCCTGTTCGTGGTGCTGCTGGTCTACCCGGTCGGCCAGCTGCTGCTGCTGAGCGTCTACAGCGACGGTGCCTTCACGCTGGCCAAGTACCGCCAGCTGTTTGCGTCGTCGGTCTACGTCGACGTGATGCTGATCACGCTGAAGATCTCGCTCTGGACCACGCTGCTCTCCGTGGTCGCCGGTTATCCGGTGGCCTACCTGATCTCCTCGCTGTCAAAGGACAGGAAGGCAAAGTGGCTGTTCTGGGTACTGCTGTCGTTCTGGACCAGCTTCCTGGTGCGCGCCTTTGCCTGGATCGTGATGCTGGGCCGCAACGGTGTGGTCAACCAGTTGCTGAGCGCCGCCGGCATCCAGGATGCGCCTTCCAACCTGCTGTACAGCCTCGGCGCCGTGCTGGTGGCGATGGTGCACGCGCTGATGCCGCTGGCGGTGCTGACCATGCTGTCGGTGATGGAGAACATCGACCGCAACCTCCCGCGCGCGGCGCTTACGCTTGGGGCACGGCCTGGCACGGCGTTCTGGCGCGTCTACTTCCCGCTCTCGATGCCGGGCGTGGCGGCCGGCGCCATCATGGTGTTCGTCACCGCCGTCGGCTTCTTTATCGTGCCCGCGCTGCTGGGCGGACGCAAAGAGATCATGGTCGCCCAGCTGATCATCGACCAGGTGCAGCAGACCATGAACTGGGGTTTCGCCGGCTCGATCTCGGTGTTGCTGCTGCTGGTCGTGCTGGCGGTGTTCGCCCTGTATGACAAGGTGCTCGGGCTCTCGTCGATGGCAGGCGGAGCGGAGCAACGCACCCGCTCCGCGGCCGCGCACGATGGCGTGCTGCATCGGCTCGGTGACAGCGTGCTGGGCGCACTGGGAGCGGTCAGCGACAAGCTGCTGGCACTGGTGCCGCGCGGCCGGCGCGAGCCGCAGCCGGGCGACTCGCTGCCGCTGCGCACGATCGTGCTGCTGGTGCTGCTGTTCCTGAGCGTGCCGGCGCTGCTGATGATCCCGCTGTCGTTCGCCGACAAGTCGGGGCTGAACTGGCCGCCGCGCGGCTTCACGCTGCAGCACTACCAGGACATGCTCGCCTCGCCGCTGTGGATGCAGGCCGGGCTGCGCTCGCTGCTGGTCGGCCTTGGCGCCGCGGTGCTGGCGCTGCTGGTCGGCACGCCGGTGGCGTTCCTGCTGGCGCGCTCGCAGATGCGGGGCAAGTCGCTGCTGCTGGCGTTCGTGCTGTCGCCGATCATCATCCCGCGCATGATCATCGCGGTGGGGATGTTCTACTTCTTCGCCAGGGTCGGGCTGGTCGGCACCTCGCTCGGCCTGATGATCGGCCACACCGTCATTGCCGTGCCCTACGTCGTCATGACGATGATGGCGGTGCTGCGCAACTACGACACGCGGCTCGACCTGGCGGCGCAAAGCCTGGGCGCCAGGCCCTGGCAGACGCTGCGCTACGTGACGCTGCCGATCCTCGCCGCCGGCCTGTTCTCGTCCTTCCTGTTCGCCTTCGCCACCTCGTTCGATGAGCTGACGATCGCCCTGTTTGCCTCTGGCGGACTGAGCGCCACCCTGCCCAAGCAGTTCTGGGACGAGGTGACGCTGCAGCTTTCACCGGTGATTGCCGCGGTGTCTACCTGCCTGTTCGTCTTCGTTACCCTCCTGATCACCTGCGCCGAGCGCTTGCGCCGCAAGAGCGCCGGGCGCTGAGAACCTTATCCATGAACAACAAGCTTACCGCCGCCGACCTGCGCGGCATCTTCCCCGCCATCCCGACGCCCGTGACGGCCGACGACAGGATCGACCAGGACGCCACGCGCAAGCTGATGGCCTACCTGCTGGCCAACGGCGTTGCCGGCGTGGTGCCGCTGGGCGGCACCGGCGAATACGGTGCCCTGTCGCGCGAGGAGCGCGTCCGCATGGCAGCCCTTTGTGTCGAAGCAGCGGCTGGCCAGGTTCCCGTCATTCCCGGCGTGCTCGACCCGGGGTTCCACGATGCGCTGGATGCGGGCAAGGCCTTTGCCGGCGTCGGCGCCTCTGCCCTGATGGTGCTGACGCCCTATTACACCTCGCCGACCCAGCAAGGCATCCGCGACTACTTCCTGCGCTATGCCGACGCCTCGCCGGTGCCGGTCATGATCTACGAGATCCCCTACCGCACGCGGATCGCGATCGCGCCCGAGGTGCTGCACGAGCTGTCGCGCCACGAAAACATCATCGGCATGAAAGCCTGCAACACCGACATGTACCACTTCCTCAAGGTGGTGGCGGGTGTCGACGACAGCTTCAGCGTGTTCAGCGGCGAGGACAGCCTGTTCCCGCTGCACATGGCGGCGGGTGCCAGGGGTGGCGTGGTCGTGACCGCCTCCGTGCTGCCGCGCACCTGGCGCGCCATCTATGAGCTCGGCGTGGCCGGCAATACCGCGCAAGCGGTACGCCTGCACCGCCAGCTGATTCCGTTGCTGGACCTGGCCTTCTCCGAAACCAATCCTGGGCCGCTGAAATCCGTGCTCGACCTGGTGGGCGTGACCGCGCCTAAGGTGCTGGCACCGCTGGTAGCGCCGGCACCCGGGCTGCAGGCACAGCTGCGTGCCGAACTGACGCAGCGGCTGCAAGCCGAGGCCGCCCTCGCCTGAGGCGCCGACGATCATGCTGCCGGCCATCAAGGACTATCGGGACCTGGCGCGGCGCCGGCTGTCGCGCTTCGCCTTCGACTATCTGGAGGGAGGCGCGGAGGACGGGCGCACGCTGGCACGCAACCTGGCCGCATACCAGGCACTGCTGTTCCGGCCGCGCGTGCTGCGCGACGTCACGGAGATCGATCCCGGCATGGAGATCTTCGGCCGCAAGTACCGCCTGCCGTTGCTGGTGGGCCCCACGGGGCTGAACGGACTGTACTGGCCGAAGGCCGAAGAGGCGCTGGCACGGGCCGCACACGCTGAAGGACTGCCCTTCGTGATGTCGACTGCATCGACCTCGCTGATCGAAGACGTGCGCGCAGCCAGCGACGGCGACCTGTGGCTGCAGCTCTACGTGCAGCGCGACCGCGCCATCTCCGAGAGCATGATGGCGCGCGCACGCGCCGCCGGCTTCAGCACGCTGATGCTGACCGTCGACACCATGGTGCACGGCAAGCGCGACCATGACATCCGCAACGGCTTTCGCATGCCGGTGCCGTGGACGCCGCGGCTGCTGGCCGACCTGGCGGCCCATCCGCGCTGGTGCCTGCGCATGCTGCGCCAGGGCGGCTCGCCGCAGCTGGTCAACCTGGCCCGCAGCAGCGGGATGTCCAACGACCTGAAGGCGCAGGCGGCGGGATTGAGCCGGCAGATGGACATGTCGCTGTGCTGGGACGACATCGCCTGGCTGCGCCGGCACTGGCACGGGCCCGTCATCATCAAGGGTATCCTTACGCCGGCCGACGCGGAAATCGCCGCCCGCCAGGGCCTGGATGGCATCGTGGTCAGCAACCACGGCGGCCGCCAGCTGGAAGGCGCGCCCAGCGCGGTCGAGATGCTGCCCGCCATCGTCGCGGCGGCGGGCGGGATGCACGTATTCGTCGATGGCGGCGTGCGCCGCGGCGCCGACATCGCCAAGGCGCTGGCAATGGGCGCCCGCGGCGTGCTGGTGGGGCGCGCACCGCTGTACGGGCTGGCGGCGCGCGGTCCCCGCGGCGTGGCGGAAGTCCTGGCCATCCTGCGTGGAGAATTCGAGACCACGCTGCGGCTGCTCGGCGTTCCGCAGGCAGCCAGGCTGGACGCTGCCGCGCTCTCGGACGACCATGCCGCGCGGCTGGCCGCACTGTAAGCCATGAAAACAATGACAAGGACGAGCAGGAGGTTGTGTGGATTCAGGTAATGAAGGCAACGGGCTGCGCACAAGGCGCGAGCGTTCGTCCCTGTTCGTCGGTTCGGTGGAAAAGGCCTTCCAGGTGCTGGAAGCCTTCCACGGCCCGGACCGCCGCCTGATGTCGATGGCGGAAATCGCCCGGGCGGCCGATCTCGACCGCAGCGCCACCCAGCGGCTGGTGCACACACTGGAACAGCTGGGCTACATCCGGCGCCTGCCCGATTCGGCGATGTATGGGCTTGCGCCGAAGGCACTGGGCCTGTCGTACAACTACCTGCGCTCCAACGACCTGGTCGAGCGCGCATCGCCCTACCTGCTCGATATCAGCCGCACGCTGGGAGAAACCGCCAACCTGCAGGAACTCGACGGGCACGAAATCGTGTTCCTGGCCCGCTTCCCCGGGCAGCACCTGATCAACGTCGATTTCGGGGTCGGGTACCGGCTCCCGGCCGTGTACACCGCGTCCGGGATTGCGATCCTGTCGAAGCTGCCCGAAGCGCAGCGCCTGGAGGTGGTGCGGGCGACCGCACTGAACCCCATCACGCCGTTCACTGAAACCGACCCCGACAAGCTGATGACGGCGATCCGCGAGGCCGGTGAACGCGGCTATGCCGTGGCCATGAACCAGACCGTGGTCGGCGACATCTCCGTCGCAGCCGCAATCACCGACCACCGCGGGCTGCCGGTCGGGGCCATCAATATCTCAGTCCCGTCCACGCGCTGGACGCTGGAAACCGCCCAGGCCAAGCTGGCCCCGCATGTGCAAGTGGCGGCCATGTCGATCTCGCAGGCGAAGCGGATGAGTTTCCAGACGGCATGAGCGATGCGGGAATCCAAGCCAACGCCTGAGGGAGGCCAACGCTCCTCGCTCGATACCCTGCTGACCGAGGTACGGGCTTGCCGCGCCTGTGCGCCACACCTGCCGCTGGGCCCGCGCCCGATCGTGCGCGTCGGGGCCGACGCGCGCATCCTGATCGTCGGCCAGGCGCCGGGGATACGCGTGCATGAAACCGGCATTCCCTGGAACGATGCGAGCGGCGACCGCCTGCGGCAGTGGCTCGGGGTCGATGCCGCCACCTTCCTCGACGAATCGCAGTTCGCGATCATCCCGATGGGGTTCTGCTATCCCGGACGCGGCAAGAGCGGCGACAACCCGCCGCGCCGCGAGTGCGCGCCATTGTGGCTCGACCGGCTGCTGGCGCAACTGCCGTCGATCGAGCTGACCTTGCTGGTCGGCCAGTACGCGCAGCGCCATTTCCTCGGGGCGCGCCGCAAGCCGACGCTGACCGAGACCGTCAGGGCATGGAAGGACTACGCGCCCGGCTTCGTGCCGTTGCCGCATCCGTCACCGCGCAACCAGCCGTGGTTCAAGCAGCATCCCTGGTTTGAGGACGAGGTGCTGCCGATGTTGCGTGAGCGGGTTGGCCGGCTGTTGCGGCACGGCCCTGCGCAATCAGGGTAGGCAGCAAGCGATACCCGCGCCACCGTCGCCTGGCCCGCTCGCCTCATTCGCTGGCCGTAAAGCCCGAAGCCGCGACCACCGGTCCCCACTGCATGCGCTGCGCCTGGATGAGCTTGCGCAGGGCATCCCCCGGCTTGCCGTTCATCTCCATGCCCAGCGCCGACATCCTGTCGCGCACCACGGGATCCTTGACGGCGTCGAGCAGCGCTTTCTCGATCCTCGCCACCGCAGCCGGCGGCGTCCCCGCCGGCACAAAGGCCGAGTACCAGCCTGACGCCGCCTCGAAACCCGGCGCGCCCGCCTCCGCCAGCGTTGGCACATCAGGCAGCAGCGCCGACCGGCGGGTCCCGGTGACGCCGAGGAAACGGATCTTGCCCGCCCGGTACAGCTCCATCTGCCCCCCCACCGCATCGATACCCAGCGGCAGCGTGCCGCCGATCTCATCGGTCAGCATCATGACGGCGCCGCGATAGGCAGTGGGCAGCAACGGCACGCCAATCGACTTGCTGAGCGACAGCACCCCGAAATGAATGCTGCCGCCGAGCGTGACCAGCCCGACACCGCCCTTGTCCGGGTTGCGCTTCACCCATGCCAGGTATTCCGGCATGGTCCGATAGGGCTGGTTGACGCTGGCGGACGCCACCAGCGGCACGTCGGCCAGGTAGGCGACCGGAACCAGGTCCTTGTCGGGGTCATAGGCCAGGCGCTTGTAGGTCAGCGGAAAGATGGTGAACGGCGGCGCGGGCGAGATCAGCACCGTCTTGCCGTCCGGCGGCGCGCGTTTGACGTTCTCCAGCGCCAGCCGCGCCGATGCGCCGGGGCGGTTCTCGACCAGGACAGGCGTATCGAGCGAAACACGCAGCTTTTCAGCAAGCGCGCGCGCGAAGATGTCCAGCGCGCCACCGGCCGCGAAGCCGACCACGATGCGCACGGGCGCGTCGCCGCTGGCGGGGGCAGCCATGGCAGGAACGGCACTGGCACCCAGGGCCAATGCCAGCGCGGCGGCCAGCCGTCGCAAGGGGTTCGGAAATAGCATACGGATTACTCCGGTTGACGGCGGCGGATGCGCTCAGGCGGCCTCGAGCGCAGTGTGCACTTCCAGCGGATAGATCGGGCGGCGCAGGTTGCGGAACGGGAACTGGCTGTAGTCAGAGCTGCAGACTCCGGGGCCGGCCACCAGCACGATCTCGCTGGCGATCGGCTCGAACCCTGCGCGGAAGTGCTGGCGCGACTTGATCAGGATGTACCTGCGGCGCGACAGGTCGATGCCCGCATGCGTGAACACGCCGGTATCGAACGGCTCCTGCGGCTTCTCGCAGATCACGACCAGCGTGCCGGCGACATCCAGCACCACGGTGCGGCCCAGGCTCAGCTTCATGCCTGTGAACATCGGGCCGGTGACCTGGTAGTTGCCGTCGGTAATGCACTGCACCCGGCCGCTCAGCCGCAACGGACGGCCCTTCAGGTCCAGCGCGGGCATGTCGGTCTTGCCGCCCACATCCAGTGTGACGGACTGCCCGACGCCGGCGGCAATCAGTTCCGCCACCGCGCCCGGGTCCCAGAACGGCCCGGCGACCACGCCTTCGAGCCCCTGGCGCAGGACTTCGCCCAGCACCGTCATTTCATCCGTCGGCCCGCCAGCGCCGCAGTTATCGCCATGGTCGACCAGCACGACCGGGCCCTGCGTGAGCGTCTTGGCGCGCGCGATGGATTCCTCCATCGGCTCGATCGGAAAAACAAAATCAGCCCGGCGTTCCCACGCCATGCCGCAGAGCTCGTCGAGCAGGCGCCGCCCTGCGTCGACCCTGGCGGCATCCGCCACGATCACCACGGCCAGGCCGGTATGCGGGATATCGGCAAGCGGAAAACCACCAAACACCGAGGCGTTGAGCACCTCGCCATCGCGCTCGGCCGCCATCGCACGCTCCATGATGTCCTTCATGGGTTGCGCGCGCGGGGTCTGGCGCAGCATGTGGGTGAGCATCGGCAGCGTGCGCCACAACAGGACCGGGCGGGCCTCGCCTCGCAGCGCCGCCATCAGGGTACGGGCGGCGCGTGCGCCGGTCTCGTACACGTCCACGTGGGGATAGGTGCAGTAGCCGGCGATCACGGTCGCATTGTCAACCAGCGCAGCGCTGAAGTTGGCGTGGAAATCCAGCGATACCGCGATCGGCACCTCGGGCGCGGCGGCACGGATGCGTGCCAGCAGTTCGCCTTCGGCATCCGGATAGCCCTCGGCCACCATGGCGCCGTGCAGGTCCAGCATCACGGCATCGCAGCCTGCGCCCACCGCCTCGACAATGCTGGCCGCCATCGACTCGAATGCCTGTGCGGTCACCATGCCACTGGGCACCGCGTTCGCCATCAGGGGCATCACGAACTCGTCGCCCTGGTGGCGTACCAGGTCGATGAACGCGGCCGCGGCGCTGTTGGTGCCCTGGCACGCACGCACCGCGTCGTCGCCGTAGAGCGGGCCAGCGGTGCTGCCGCGGTTGAACGCGCTCAATGGCGTGGCAATCGGCGAAAAGGTATTGGTTTCATGCCGCATCAGGGCAATGACAAAACGCATGGACTGGCTCCGACAGCGTGAAGGGTTCAGTTGGATTCGAGATCGACTGCGCGCGCAATGGCGCCGTAGCGGATCGTTTCCGCTTGCAGGAAGCGGCGGGCCTGCTCGGGGGTGGAAAGGACCGGCTCATAGGCAAGCGTCTGCAGGCGCGCGGCAAAGTCCGCTTCCTGCACGCTGGCCTTCACTTCCCTGTAGAGCCGGTCGATGACCGGGGCCGGCGTACCCGCCTTGACCACCAGCGCCAGGTTGCCGCGTACCTGCAGCACATCCGTGCCGCCCGCCTTCTGCGTTTCGAGGCTGGGAAACTGCGTGACGGGCTCCGCCTGCAGCGTGGCCAGGGGCCTGGCCTTGCCATCCTGGACGTAATTGACCGAAGAGCCGATCACATCGACATGCGCATAGGTCTGGCCGCCGATCAGGTCCGCCATGGCCGGCGGCGAGCCGCGGTATGGAACGATGGTGAAATCCAGGCCATTGCGGCGCTTCCAGTCGGCCAGGCCGAGGTGCGCAGCCCCCGCGACGACGTTGATGCTGATCGACACCTTGCCGGGATTGCGCTGGATATGCGTCTTCAGCTCGCCCAGCGTCATCTCCTTGCGGTCGGCGCGCGTGATGATCCAGTGCGGCACGGTGCTGACGATGGTCACCGGCGTCAGGTCGGTCTCGGGGCGATAGCGCAGGCCCTTGATTGTGAACGGATTGATACTGAGCGTGCCGTCGCTGGCCAGCAGCAGCGTGTTGCCGTCGGCCTTCTCCTTGAGCACCGACGACACACCCGGCACGGTCGCGCCACCGGCGATGTTCTCCACCATCACCGGCTGCCCCAGCCGCTGTTCCAGCTTGCGCGCGAGTGTGCGGCCGATGATGTCATAGGAACCACCGGCCGGGAACGGCACCACCAGGCGCAGCGGCCGGTCGGGCCACGCGGGTGCGGCAGTTGCGCAAGTGGCTGCGAGCAAGGCTGCGCCGGCAAGCATGCCGCGCATGATCGAGCGCAAATGGCTCATGGCTTCCATGGGTCTCCTCCTGAGGTCTGATTGCCTCGTGATGGCTTGGAATGAATCAGGTGATGCGCCGACTATATGGGATCGGCTCCGATACCAAAAGCGAATAAAAATCGCTGTTTGTTGAGCAAATGGTTAACTTGTAGAATGAGCCACCCGGCCCCGCCGATCGTCGCCTGCCCCATGCCCGCCGAAGCCTTCGCCCATACCCTGCTTGGCCGCCTCAAGCTGCGCCACCTGCGCATCATGCTGGCGCTGAGCGAGATGCCAACCGCCGCAGCCGTCGCCGCGCGCTTTCATGTCAGCCCCGCCGCGGTGTCCAAGACCCTGGCCGAGATCGAAGACATCGTGGGCATGCCGCTGTTCGAGCGCAGCCGCCGCGGCCTGCACCTGACCGAGCCCGGACGGGAGATGGCAGCCCATGCGGCGGTCTTGCTGGCGCAGCTCGAACGGCTCGCCGAATCGCTGCAGGCAGTGCGTGCCGGCAGCCAGGGAGCGTTGCGCATCGCGTTCCGGACGATGTCGGTGCAGCCCTTCCTGGCGCGGGCGATGAGCGACTTCTACCGTGACCATCCGCGCGTGGAGATCAGCGTGATCGAAGGCGGCATCGGCGAACTGGCGGATCAACTGGTGGATGGCTCGCTGGACCTGCTGTTCGCCTATGACGATCCGCGCCTGTCGCTACCCGCGCTGCGCACGGCACCGGTAGTCCCGGCGCAGAAGGTGGTGATTGTCGCCAGCCTGGACCATCCGCTGCTCACGCGCCGCAAGCTGGCGGCGCGGGAACTGTCCGGGCAGCAATGGTGCATTCCGGTGGCCGGCTCGCGCATGCTTCACCTGCTGCACACGGCGTTTCATACCCTAGGGGCGCCGGCGCCCTCGCTGGGCATCCGCACCAGCGATGTGGCCGCCACGGCCAGCTTGTTGCAGGCGGGTCATTTCCTCGCGGTGTTCCCCGAGCGCATTGCCGCGCAGCTCACCCTGGCCAAGGTGGCGCGAGTGCTTCGCTTCGAACTCGGCAGCCGCGTGGAGCCGGTGGTCGCGGTCTGGAACGACGAACTCACGCCACGCACGCCGGCGCGCCTGTTTCGCGAGCTCGTCATGCGTCGCGCCGGCGAGACCCTCGTGGCCGAGCCAGTGCCGTTGCTGGCCGCGCGCGCGGTGGCGGCGGCTGGCGTTCGCAAGCGCTGAACGGGAAGCCGGCCCGGCTCAGTGCGCGCACAGCACCGCAGCCATCTCCCTCGCCGCGCCCTGCAGCGTCGGCACCGCCTGCAGCAGCGCCTCAAGCGAAGCCCGCGCAGTCGGCGCATGACAGGCAATCGCGGCCACCACCCGGCCTGAACCCTCTCCATCCGGCTCGCGCACCGGCACTGCCACCGCGCACATGCCGCGCACGAATTCCTCGTGGTCCACGCCGATGCCGCGCGCGCCCAGCCGGTCCAGCTCGGTGTTGAGTCCCGGCACATCGGACAGCGTGCGCGGCGTGTGCGGGGCCAGGTCCAGCCGCCTGAGCATGTGCTGGCGCTCCAGCCGGTTCATCACTGACAGGAACAGCTTGCCGCTGGCGGTGCAGTGCAGCGGCACGTGGATGCCGGGCGACAGCTGCAGGCGCAGTGGCTCGTGCGTCTCGACCCGCTCCACATAGAGGACCCGGTCGCCGTCGAGCGCGGTGAGGTTGCAGGTCTCGCCCAGGCTCGCCACCAGCCTGGCCAGGATGGCGCGGCACTCGCGCAGCATCGGCGGGCTCCTGAGGGTCTGCAGTGCCAGCGACGCGGCGCCCGGGCCGGGCACATAGCCGCGCTCGGCGGGCATGCGGACCACGAAGCCGGTGCGCTCCATGGCGGCCAGCAGGCGCATCAGTGTCGCCTTGGGCACATGCAACCGCTGCGAAAGCTGGGACAACGTCTGCGGGTGCTGCGCCCTGGCCAGGCTGGACAGCACCATCAGCACGCGCAGGCTGCGTGCTTCGTCCTCCACCGCCCCGTCTTCTGCTGCAGTGCGATTCTGAAACGGGAATTGCACGTTCTGTTTCACAACCGGCGTCTCCTCGCGATTGAGCTTTCCATTCCGGCTTTGAAAAATAAAATCCGGAACAGAATGTTTCAGATTATAGATCCAAGCCGGGTGGTTACGTGCCTGCCGGCCAAAAAAGGAGACAGCGACGATGTCGCAAACCGTTGACTACATCGTGGTAGGCGCCGGCTCGGCCGGGTGCGTGCTGGCCAACCGGCTCAGCGAAGACGGCCGCTATTCGGTCTGCCTGCTGGAGGCCGGCCCGCCCGACCGCTACCCGTGGATCCATATCCCGATCGGCTATGGCAAGACCATGTTCCACAAGCAAGTGAACTGGGGCTTCTATACGGATCCCGATCCCAACATGCTCGATCGCCGCATCTACTGGCCGCGCGGCCGCACGCTGGGCGGCAGCAGCGCCATCAACGGCCTGATCTACGTACGCGGCCAGCGCGAGGACTATGACCACTGGGAAACGCTGGGCAATCCGGGCTGGAGCTGGGACAACTGCCTGCCCTACTTCCGCAAGCTCGAGAACAACGACCTTGGCGCCGGCCCCACGCGCGGCACCGACGGCCCGCTGAACGCGACCTCGATCGACCGGCAGCATCCGCTGGTCGATGCCTTCATCGGCGCCGGCCAGGCGCTGGGCCTGCCCCGCAAGACCGACTTCAACGGTGGCGACCAGGAGGGCGTGGGCTATTACCAGCTCACCACCCGCAACGGCTGGCGCTGCTCCACCGCGGTGGCCTACCTGCGCCCGGCGCGCGGGCGCACGAACCTGCGCGTCGAGACCGATGCCCACACCACCGGGATCCTGTTCGAAGGCAAGCGTGCCGTGGGCGTGCGCTACACCCAGCATGGCCAGCCCTATATCCTGCGGGCGCGGCGCGAGGTGATCCTGTGCGCGGGCGCGCTGCAGTCGCCGCAGTTGCTGCAGCTGTCGGGCATCGGCCCGGCGCCGTTGCTGCAGGACCTGGGCGTACCGGTGGTGCATGCCCTGCCGGGCGTGGGCGAGAACCTGCAGGACCATCTGCAGGTGCGACTGATCTACGAGGTGGCCAAGCCGATCACCACCAACGACCAGCTGCGCTCGCTGACGGGCAAGGCGCGCATGGGCCTGGAATGGCTGCTGATGCGCAAGGGGCCGCTGGCGATCGGCATCAACCAGGGCGCGATGTTCTGCCGCGCACTGCCGCAGGAAAGCGCCACGCCGGACACGCAGTTCCATTTCTCGACCCTGTCCGCCGACATGGCGGGCGGCACGGTGCATCCCTTCTCCGGCTGCACCTATTCGGTATGCCAGTTGCGGCCCGAGTCGCGCGGCACGGTGCGGATCCGCTCGACCGATCCGTATGAGCCGCCGTCGATGCAGCCCAACTACCTGTCGGCCGAGCTGGACCGGCGCTGCACCGTGGCAGCGGTGCGCTACGCCCGGCGCGTGGCGCAGGCCGAACCGATGCGCGGCCTGATGAAGCGCGAGTTCCGGCCGGGCGACGAGGTGCGCAGCGACGACGAGATCCTGCATTTCTGCCGCGAGTACGGTGCCACCATCTTCCATCCGTCGGGCACCGCGAAAATGGGGCCCGCCGCCGATCCATTGGCAGTGGTCGATGCGCGCCTGCGCGTGCATGGCGTGGGCGGGCTGCGCGTGGTGGACTGCTCGGTGATGCCTACGCTGGTCTCGGGCAACACCAACGTGCCGGTGGTGATGATGGCCGAGCGCGCGGCCGACTTCATCCGCGAAGACGCACGGCGGGAAGTGCATCCCGTCGACGTGGCAACCAAGATGGCAGCAGCCGCCTGAGCGGCCTGCGCCAATCCTGATTGCGAACAACCAAGGCCAGGCATCCATAACAAGGCCAAACCCTGCAGTGCATCCGGCGTCCATAACCATCCTTCCAGAGGACGCCGCCCATCACCAGAGGAGACAAGCATGACAAGCCCCAACGAACAGGCGATCCGCAAGGTCGCGCTGGCGTCCGTGATCGGCGCCACCATCGAATGGTATGACTTCTTCCTGTACGGCGTGGTCGCCGGCCTGGTCTTCAACAAGCTGTACTTCCCCGGCAATGACCCGCTGGTGGCCACCATGCTGGCCTACACCACCTTTGCGGTGGGCTTTGTCACGCGGCCGCTGGGCGGCGTGATCTTCGGGCACTTTGGCGACAAGGTCGGCCGCAAGAGCATGCTGGTGATCACGCTGATGATCATGGGCGTGTCCACCTTCCTGATCGGGCTGGTGCCGACCTATGACAGCATCGGCATCCTGGCGCCGATCCTGTTGCTGCTGTTGCGCGTGCTGCAGGGCATCGGCCTGGGTGGCGAATGGGGCGGCGCGGTGCTGATGGCCTATGAGTACGCACCGCCGGGCAAACGGGGCTTCTATGCGTCGCTGCCGCAGATCGGGCTGGCGATCGGACTGTGCCTGGCATCCGGCGTGGTGGCGCTGCTGTCGCTGACCCTGACCGATGCGCAGTTTCTGGCGTGGGGCTGGCGCGTGGCCTTCCTGATCTCGGCGGGGATGGTGTTCGTGGGCATGTATATCCGCCTCAACGTCAAGGAGACACCTGAATTCGCCGTGATCAAGCAGCGCAATGCCGAGACCCAGATTCCCTTTGTCGACATGATGCGGCGCTACCCGGGCAATATCCTCAAGGGCATGGGCGCACGCTATATCGACGGGGTCTTCTTCAACATCTTCGGCGTGTTCTCGATCACCTACCTGACCCAGACCATCAATATCAGCCGGACTGAAGCGCTGGTCGGCGTAATGGCGGCGGCCATTGCGATGTGCTTCTTCATTCCGTTCTTCGGCCACCTGTCCGACCGCATCGGCCGCACCCGCGTGTATTTCTGGGGCTCGCTGATCACGGCGCTGTCCGCCTTCCCGGCGTTCTGGCTGATGCTGAACAGCGGCGGCAACACCATGCTGCTGTGGCTGTCCATCGTGGTGCCGTTCGGCATCCTCTACGCCGCGGTCTACGGCCCGGAAGCTGCGCTGTTCTGCGAGCTGTTCGATGCCAGGGTGCGATACACCGGGATCTCGTTCGTCTACCAGTTCTCGGGAATCTTCGCCTCCGGCATCACGCCCATCATCGCCACGGCACTGCTCAAGTCGGGCGGCGGCAAGCCCTGGCAGATCTGCGCCTACGTTGCCTTTGCGGGGGTGGTGTCGGCGTTGTCGGTGGCGCTGATCGGACGGGGCGAAGGCTCCCAGGCGCCGCGTGAAAACGGCATGCCGCTGCGCGGTCCGGCGCGATAGGCGAGGAGCGGGCCGCCGCCCGCCAGCAATGTCTTAGAATGGCGCAACGCCAATGACAGGGACATTGCATGCAAACTCCGGACGGCACCGGTGCAGCCGCCGCCCCGCTCCTGCCCAGGGTCGTGCGCCAGCGGCTGCACGACACCGTGGTCGACCACCTGCGCAACTTTATCGTCGAGGGGGTGCTGCCGCCGGGCATGAAGCTCAATGAGCGCGAGCTGTGTGAAACGCTGGGCATCTCGCGCACGCCGCTGCGCGAGGCGCTGAAGGTGCTGGCCGCCGAGGGGCTGATCGAGATCTCGCCCAACCGCGGCGCGAGCGTGTCACGGATGAGCGAGGCCGAGGCCTGGGAAGCCTTCGAGCTGATGAGCGGCCTGGAGGCGTTTGCCGGGGAGCTGGCGTGCGAGCGCATCACGCCGCCGGAGCTGGCCGAGATCAAGGCGCTGCACTACGCCATGCTGGCCTGCCGCGCGCAGAACGACCTGCCCGGCTACTACGCCCGCAACCAGGAGATCCACGACCGCATCGCCGGTGCCGCGCGCAACCAGACGCTGCAGCAGACCTACCTGACGCTCAACCGGCGGCTCAAGGCGATGCGTTTCCGCTCCAACCACCAGACCGACAAATGGGACCGCGCCGTGCACGATCACGAAGAGATGATCCACGCGCTGGAAGCCCGCGACGGCAAGCGGCTGGCGGCCATCCTGCGCCAGCACTTGCTGGAGAAGCGCGCCGCGCTGATGCAGATCCATCCCGACCCGATCGGCGGCGCACCGGCGATGCCGAACGCCTGAGGCCTGGCGCCCTTAAGCCGTCAGGCGGCCGCCCCGGCCTCGGGACGATCCAGGTAGCCGCCGACGATACGGACCAGCAGCGGCAGCTTGCCGGTAAAGAAGTGGTCCGCCCCCGGCACCACTACCACGGGCAGCCCCTGCGGGCGCGCCCAGTCGAACAGCGCGCCGAGTTCCGCGCGCTCGTCACGCTCGCCGTGGACCACCAGGCAATCAGCGGGAACGGCCGGCGTGTCATAGCTGCGGTGCGCCTTGACGGTGCCGTAAGGCGTGCCGGCAAGCACCAGGTGGCGGATCGGCACGGACCGCGCCGCCAGCGTGGCGGCGGTATTGGCCATGACGAACGCACCAAAGGAAAAGCCGGCCAGTGCCAGCGGCAGGCCGGGATGGGCCTCGCGCAGATGGGCGACCACGGCGAGCATGTCCTGCGCCTCGCCGCTGCCCTGGTCATGCTGCCCCGCGGACCCCTCGACCCCGCGGAAATTCGGCCGCACGGTCAGGAAGCCGCGTGCCACCAGCGCCTTGGCCAACTGGTGCGGCACCTTGTGCGTGGCCGAGCCGCCCAGCAGCGGATGCGGATGCGCGACCACGGCGATGCCTCGCGGCGCGCCGGCGGGACGGTCCACCAACATTTCGATCTGCCCGGCCTCGCCGCCGAGCTGCGCCTTTTCCGTGCCTGACGGAACAGCCATGCCATCTCCTGGTAATGAAATGGGCCGCCTGCGGCCCGAAAGACCGTGATGGTAATGCGATTCCCGCAGACCACGCGCCACCGCGCGCGTATCCGTATCAAAATGTCACCCCGTGCGCTATCCGACACAAGGAACGGCTGGGTGGCGTATCCGCTTTCGTATAATTTCGCGAACCGCGGCAAGGCCGTTTTTCGTGTCCTCTGGTCCCGCCGCCATCGGTCAGCACGTCCCGTGTCCCGCACACCGGCCTGCCAGGCAGCCCGCCGCGCTTCGTGCCCTGACCAGACTTCGCTGAAGGGAGCGCCAGCGAGCGGCTCCCTTCCCGTGTTCATTGCCGGTGCTCCGGCCGTTCCCGCATCCCATCGCCGCCGCACCCGACGCGTGCCAGCGCGATGCCGTTGCCGATGCCGGGGCCGCCGCAAGTCACCATCCGACGAGATTCCGCCATGAGCAAAGTTTCACGGCTCGCACTGGGCCTTGCGCTCGCTGCGCTATGCCACCTGACGCCGGCCGCACTGGCCGCCCCGGCATCAGAAGCGGCTTCCGAGGCCGGCGCCCAGCAGGCGCCCGCCATCAGCCACGGCGAGGCCGCCGCCGAACTCAAGCGCCTGCAGACCGAGCAGGACCGCATCAAGCAGCAGGCCTCCGACCCGGAAGGCAACACCAGGCTGCATGAACTCGAAGAAACGCTGCAGAAGCTCGATGCCGACGTCGACAAGCTGTCTTCGGCGCTGACGCCGCAGCGGGCGCAGCTGCAGGCGCAGCTGGACGTGCTGGGCCCGCCACCGGCGGCCGCCACCACCAAGGAAGCGCCGGCGGTGGTCAGGCAGCGCGCCGATCTGAATGCGCGCCGTGCCCAGCTTGACGCACAACTCAAGCAGGCAGGAGAGAGCAAGGCGAACATCGCCAACCTGAGCGACCAGCTGGCGCGGCTGCAGCGCGGTCAGATGAAGGACCAGCTCGCGCTGCGCTCCGAGAGCATCCTGAACCCGCAGTTCTGGAAGCCGCTGGTCAGCCCGACACAGGAAGACCAGGCGCGCCTGGCCACCTTTACCGACCAGGTGGTGCCGATGGCGCAACTGGCCTGGCAGCCGTCACAGCGCGCCGCCACCATCGCCTTGCTGTTGCTGGCCCTGGCGGTATGGACCCTGGGCCGGCGCCTGGCGGAACGGGCACTGGCGTGGTTCTGCCTGCACAAGCTGCCGGAGACGCGCCTGCGCCGCAGCGCCCTGGCACTGTCCACCACGCTGGCCACCGTGTGCACCACCGGGCTGGCGGTGCAGCTGGTCTACAACGCCTTCACGCGCAGCTATGAACTGCCGCCGGACCTGGTCGAGCTGTACGGCCAGCTGCTCAAGCTGACGCTGACCAGCGCGCTGATCGCGGGCCTGGGGCGCGCGCTGCTGTGCACGCGCCATCCCTCCTGGCGCCTGCCGGCGCTGGCCGATCCGGTGGCGCTGGCGATGAAGCCGTTCCCCGCCGTGCTGGCCGGCCTGTTGCTGCTGGCCGGCACGCTCGAGCAGCTGAACCGCATTGCCGATACCAGCGTGCAGGTCACGCTGCTGGGACGCGGGCTGGTCTCGCTGGTGGTGGTGCTGACCATCGGCGCCGCGCTGCTGCGCGCCAACCGCGTGCGCAACCTGCTGGCGGCCGCCGGCGAGCGGCCCGAGGCGCGCGCCACGCTGGCGGGCATGATCCACGCCGGCGTGTCGGTCATCGTGCTGGTGTCGGTGGTGGCGCTGCTGGCCGGCTACATCAGCTTTGCGCGCTTCCTGACCTACGAGCTGGTCTGGTTCGACATCGTGCTGTGCAGCCTGTACCTGCTGACCCAGGTCACGCGCGACGTCTGCGAAAGCCTGCTCTCGACCAACTACGCCAGCGGCCGTGTCATCAAGCAGCTGTTCGGCGTGGACGATTCGCACCTGGAGCAGGCCTCCACCATCCTGTCAGGCATCGGCGCCAGCGTGCTGCTGCTGGTGGCGGTGCTGGCGCTGCTGACCGGCGGCTTCGGCACCACACCCGCGGACCTGCTCAACAGCCTGGTAATGGTGCTGGGCGGCGAGAAGCTGCACAGCCTCAACATCATGCCCGACCGCATCCTGAATGCGCTGGTCGCTCTCGGGGTCGGCATCTGGCTGCTGCGCTCGGTGCGGCGCTGGCTCGATGGAGAACTGCTGCCCAAGGTCTGCAAGGAGCCGGGCCTGCGCGCCTCGCTGATTACGCTGTACAGCAATGTCGGCTACGTGTTGCTGGTGCTGCTGGTGCTGTCGCTGCTGGGCGTGCGCTGGGACAACCTGGCGTGGATCGTCAGCGCGCTGTCGGTGGGTATCGGCTTCGGCCTGCAGGAGATCGTGAAGAACTTCGTCTCCGGCCTGATCCTGCTGACCGAGCGTCCGGTCAAGGTGGGCGACATGGTCAGCATTGCCGGCGTGGAGGGCGATATCCGCCGCATCAACGTGCGCGCTACCGAAATCCAGCTGGGCGACCGCTCCACCGTGATCGTGCCCAACTCGCAGCTGATCTCGCAGAACCTGCGCAACGTGACCATGAGCAACAGCACCCAGGGAGTGGCGTCGCTGCAACTTACCTTCCCCCTGAATACCGACCCCGAACAGCTGCGCGACCTGCTGCTGGACGTCTACCGCGAGAACGAGAGCATCCTGGACGTGCCGGCACCCTCGGTCATGTTCAGCCAGCTGGCGCCCAACGGCATCACGCTGTCGGTGACGGGCTATGTCGGCAGCCCGCGCATCGCCGCCAACACGCGCAGCGACCTGTTGTTCGAAATCCTCAAGCGCCTGCGCGCCGCGGACATCTCGCTGTCGGTGCCGCAATCGCTGCGGCTGGAAAACATGCCGCCATTCGGGCAGGAGCCCGAGCGCGCGCTGGCCGCCGGCTGACCGGCATTAAAGCAGCCGTTACAACCCTAACAAGTCGCCGGCCGCGCAGAAACACCTTGAGGGGCGCTTTGCGTGCATCATGAATGCACACAAGCTGCATCAGAAGGAGTCCGATATGCGCCCCTCCACCCGAATCGTTTCAGCGGTTGCCCTGAGCGTGGCGCTGGTGGCAGCCGGCCCGGCATCCGCGCGCGGCCGCCACCACCACGGCGGCGGCTCGAATGCCGGAGCGGTGCTGGCTGTCGGCGCGCTGGTCGGCCTGGCCTTTGGCGCGGCCCTGGCCTCGACGCCGGTCATGGCGGCACCGCCCCCCGTCACGTACGCACCGGCTCCGGTGACCTACGCGCCGGCTCCCGTCTCATACGCACCGCCGGCAGCGCCGCCGGGGTATTGCTACCGCGACTACGACCGTGCCTATGTGCCTTGCGGCCCGCAGCCGTCGGGGTATTACGAACAGCAGCAGCCGTATTACGGCTATTGAATAAGGCGGCTGTGCAAAAAAGAAACGCCCCATGCCAAGCATGGGGCGTTTGTCTTGTAACGGCTGGCAAGCGCGCAGGGTTCTGAATGACCACTTGCGTGCTCCCTCTCCCGCTTGCGGGAGAGGGAGCAAACCAGCGGGACTTGAAGGTCTGTGCTGCCTTACACCGGCACATCCCTGGTCGGATCCGGCTTGCGATCGTCAAACCAGCGATACAGCGTAGGCACCATCACCAGCGTCAGCAGCGTCGACGTAATCAGCCCGCCGATCACCACCACCGCCAGCGGACGCTGCACTTCCGAGCCCGGCCCCGTCGAGAACAGGAACGGCACCAGGCCCAGCATCGCAATGGTCGCGGTCATCATCACCGGGCGGAAACGCTGGGTCGCGCCCTGCACCACCGCTTCATCGAGCGACAAACCCGAGTCGCGCAGCGTGCGGATATACGACACCAGCACCACCCCGTTCAGCACCGCCATGCCCCACAGCGCGATAAAGCCCACCGAGGCCGGCACCGACAGGTATTCGCCGGTGACGAACAGCCCGATGATGCCGCCGATGGAGGCAAACGGCAGCACCGTGATGATCAGCGTGGCAAAGCGCAGCGAGTTGAACAGCAGGAACAGCAGGAAGAAGATCGCGGCGATGGTCACCGGCACGATGATCTTCAGGTGGCCCATGGCGCGTTCCATGTTCTGGAACTGGCCGCCCCACTCCAGGTAGTAGCCTTCGGGCAACTTCACCTTGGCGTCGGTGGCCTGCTGCAGCTCGGCCACGAAGCCGCCGAGGTCGCGGTCCTTCACGTTGATCATCACCACCACGCGGCGCTTGGCCATTTCGCGGCTGATCTGGGCCGGACCGTCGTTGACCTCGATCTTGGCCACGCTCTGCAGCGGCACCTGGGTGCCGTTGGGGGTGGACACCAGCAGCTGGCGGATGGCCTGCTCGTTGTTGCGGAACTCCTCCGGCAGGCGCACCGCCGCGGCAAAGCGGCGCTCGCCTTCGAAGATGTCCGTGGCACGCTTGCCGCCGATGGCAATCTCGATCACGTCATGGATGTCGGACACGTTCAGCCCGTAGCGCGCAATCGCCTGGCGGTCGATCTCGATCGACAGGTACTGCTGCCCCGACACGCGCTCGATGCGGATATCCTGCGAGCCCTGGATGCCGCCGGCCACGCGCGAAATCTCGCCCGCCAGCTCGCGCAGCTTGTCCAGGTCGTCGCCGAACACCTTCACCGCCACGTCAGAACGCACGCCGCTGACCATTTCGTCGACACGGTCCGAGATCGGCTGCGCCATCACGATCTGCACGCCGGGAATGGCCTTGAGCTTTTCGCGGATGGCGTTGGCGATATCGTCCTGGGTCCAGCCGTCGGGCCACTCGCCGCGGTCCTTCAGGCTGGCGATCGGAGTCGACTCGTTCTGGCCCTGCGGGTCGGCCGGACTTTCGCCGCGGCCCACGCCGGACACCACCGACTTCACGCCCGGCACGCTCAGCACCAGCTTGTTGGCTTCCTTCTCCAGCTTGATCGACTCTTCCAGCGAGATGTTGGGCACGCGATCGATCGCGGGCACGATCGAGCCTTCCTTCATCTCCGGAATGAACGAGGTGCCCAGCAGCGGCACGATCGCCACCGTGGCAACGAAGGCCGCCACCGCGCAGATCACCGTCTTGCGGCTGTTGCCCAGCGCCCAGTGCAGCAGGCGCAGGTAGTGGCGCTTCATGAAGGCGATCACATGCGTGTCGTGCTCGGCGCCGCCCTTGAGCAGGTACGACGACAGCACCGGCGACAGCGTCAGCGACAGGAACAGCGAGATCGCCAGCGCGATCGAGATGGTGAACGCCAGCGGCGCGAACATCTTGCCTTCCATGCCCGACAGCGTCATCAGCGGCAGGAACACCAGGATGATGATGCCCACGCCCACGATCACCGGCGTGGCCACCTCCTGCACGGCCTTGACCAGGATCTCGGTCTTGGTGAGGCCCGGCTCCTTGTGGCCGAGCCGCTCGAACGCGTTCTCGACCACCACCACCGAGCCGTCCACCATCAGGCCGATGGCGATGGCCAGCCCCCCCAGCGACATCAGGTTGGCCGACAGGCCCACCTCGTTCATCACCATGAAGGTCAGCAAGGGCGTCAATACCAGCGTGGCCAGCACGATCACCGACGAGCGCACGTCGCCCAGGAACAGGAACAGCACGATCACCACCAGCACCACGCCTTCCAGCAGCACCTTGGTCACGGTCCACAGTGCGGAGTCGACCAGTTCGCTGCGGTCGTAGTACGGCACGATCTGCAGCTTGCCCGGCAGCATGCCGCGCTCGTTGATCTCGGCCACGCGCGCCTTCACGCGGCTGACCACCTCCTTGGCATTGCCGCCGCGCATCATCATGACGATGCCGCCGACCGCCTCGGTCTGGCCGTTCTTGACCAGCGCGCCCTGGCGCACCTCATGCCCGATGGTGACGTTGGCCACGTCGCGCAGGTACACCGGCGTGCCGTTGATCTCCTTGAGCACGATGCTGCCCAGGTCATCCACGCCGCGGGCCAGGCCCACGCCGCGGATCAGGTACTGCTCGGCATAATGCGGCAGCACGCCGCCGCCGGAGTTGGCGTTGTTGCGCGCCAGCGCCTCATACACCTGCTGGGTCGAGATCTGGTAGTGGCGCATGCGTTCCGGGTTGACCAGCGCCTGGTACTGGCGCACGTAGCCGCCCTGCGAGTTGATCTCGGCCACGCCCGGAATCGAGCGCAGCAGCGGGCGCACCACCCAGTCCTGGGCGATGCGGCGCTCGGCCAGCTCTTCCTGCGTCAGTTCGCGGTTGCCGTCGTCGGCACGGTCCAGCGTGTACTGGTAGACCTCGCCCAGGCCGGTGGAAACCGGGCCCAGCACCGGCGACACGCCTTCCGGCATGCGCCCGCCCACTTCGATCAGGCGCTCCATCACCAGCTGGCGGGCAAAGTACACGTCAGTGGCGTCGGTAAACACCAGCGTGATCAGCGACAGGCCCGCCTTGTTCAGCGAGCGCATCTCTTCCAGGCCGGGCAGGCCGGTCATGGCCATTTCCACCGGCACGGTGACAAAACGCTCGACTTCCTCGGGCGAGCGGCCCGCGGCTTCGGTGGCGATCTGCACCTGCACGTTGGTGACATCGGGGAAAGCATCCACCGACAGCTTGGTGGCAGCGCGCAGGCCGAAGAAGAACAGCACCACGGCAATCACGCACACCACCAGCCGCTGCTTGATGGCGGCTTCGACTAGGGATTTCATCATGGCCGATTACCCTTGCTCGAGGCGCTTGCGCTCGTTGTCGAGATGGAAGGCACCATCGACCACGATGCGGTCGCCGGCCTTCACACCGTTCTGCACCACGCGCATGCCGTCGCTCTCGGCGCCCAGCTTGACCTTGGTGAGGCGGTACTTGTTGCCCGGCATCTCGACATAGACCAGCTCGTCGTTGCCGTCGCGAACCACCGAGGCGGCCGGGATCACCAGCTGGTCGACCGGCTTGCCGGCGATCAGCATGCTGGCCAGCATGGCAGGCTTGAGGCGGCCTTCGCGGTTCTCCAGCTCGGTGCGGACCAGCACCGTGCGCGACTGCGGGTTGACCGTGCGGCCGACGTAGATCAGCTTGCCGGTGATGCTCTTGCTGCCCGCACCGTTGCCAAGCGAAGGCACCTCGATGTCGACGCTCTGCCCTTCGGCCACCTGGGCGGCCTGCTGCTCGGGTACCTCGGCCACCACCCACACGCGCGACAGGTCGGCCACGGTGTAGAGCGCATCGGCCGGCTGCACCACCTGTCCTTGCGCCACGTTGCGCTCGACCACGGTGCCGCTGATGCTGGAAAACACCGGCGAATGCGAGTTGATGCTGCCGCTCCTGGCCAGCTCGGCGATCGATGCCTGCGACATGCCCAGCACGCGCAACTGGTCGCGGTAGGCGCGCATCTCGGCCGAGGCAATCGCCAGTTCGCTCTCGCGGCGCTGCAGCTCGCCGCGGCCGATCACGTCGGCGGCAAACAGCTGGCGCGCGCGCTCGGCGTTGCGCCCCTGCAGCTCGGTCTGGGCCTCGCTCTTCAGGAAGGCCATCTGCGCCGCGCCCAGCTCGCTGCTGTGCAGGCGCGCCAGCACCTGGCCGGCCTTCACTTCCTGGCCCAGGGTGGCATAGAGGTCGGTCACGCGGCCGGTCACGCTGGCGCCGATGCGGGCCACGCGTTGCTCGTCGAAGTCGACGCGGCCGGCCACGCGCAGCATCTCGCTGAACGGGGAAGTAGCCACCGGCGCCACCTTCAGCCCCTTCTGCAGGTTGCCCTCGGGCTGGATCACGCCAGGCGGCAGCTTGGGCGCTTCGGCGACGGGTTCAGGTTTGTCGGAGCAGGCCGCCAGGCTGAACGTCAGGACAGCAGCGGCCGTCAGAGAAAGCAGGAAATTGGGGCGCATGGTTATTTCTGTTCGATGGTGGAGGTCGGCTGCAGGCCCGGCGCTGCGGTAGCGCCCGGGGCGGTCGACATGAGCTTTTCGATCTGGATGGCGGCCACCTGGAGGTCGTACTGGGCGGCAATCAGGTCATTGCGCGCGCCGCGCAGCACGCGCTGGGCATCGAGGTAGTCCAGGATGCCGCGCTCGCCGAAGCGGTAGGCGGACTCGGCCACGCCCAGCGCCGACTCGGCCTCGCGCACGATGCCGGACTCGAGCGCCGTCACCTGGGCCTGGTTGATCTCGTACTGGCGGTAGGCGGCTTCCAGCTCCTGCGTCAGCTCGAACTCGCGCGCTTCCAGGGCGCTGCGCGCCTGCGTGGCCTGCGCCGTGGCCTCGCCCACCGGGCCGCTGCGGCGGTCCCACAGCGGAATGGTCAGGACCAGCCCGATCTGCGAGACGTTGTTGTCAGGCTGGCGGTCGGTGCTGGCGCGCACCGCTACCTCGGGCCAGCGCAGCGACTTCTGGTAGTTCACGCCCAGCTGCGCGCGCTCCAGCTCCATGCGGCGCTGGACCAGCTCGGCATTGCTGGCGGTCATGGTGTCGCGCAGCACCGGCAGCGGCGGCACGTCGGGCGACTGGCCCAGGGTGCCGGCCAGCGCAAACTGGCCCGGCATGGCACCGCCCACCTGCTGGCGCAGCGCTGCCTTGGCCTGGTTGACACGCAGCCCGGCAGTCTGCTGGCTCTTCTGCGAGGCCAGCAGTTCGGTTTCGGCCTTGATCAGTTCATAGCGCGGCGCCTCGCCCACCTCCACGCGCAGGCGCGCCCGCGAATGGATCTGGCGCATCATCGCCAGGTCTTCCTCGGCGGCATGCAGCTCGCTCTCGCGGCGCAGCACGTCGTAGTAGGCAGTCTTCACGCGGGCGGCCAGGTCGGCCCGGAAGCCTTGCCGCATGGCCTGCGACGACTCCAGCCCGCGGGTGGCCATGGCCTCGCGCAGACTGCGCTGGTGCGGGTAGTCCAGCTTCTGCACCACGGCGTAGCTGGGCGCATTGCCGCTGGTCACGCCTGGCTGCTTGCCGGACAAGCGGCCGTACATCACTTCCACCTGCGGGTTGGGATAGGCACGTGCGCTGCTGATTGCCGCGCTGGCGGCATCGACACCGGCCTCGGCGGCGGCCACGCCCTTGTTGGTGGACTGGGCCAGCTCGAGCAGTTGGGGCAGCGAGTAGGCGGGTCCCGCCTGGGCGCCGGCCGCTGCGGCGGATGCGGGCTTCGGCACCGCCGCAGCCGCCAGGATGGCGGAGCCCGGCATGGGTGCGGCAGCAGGTTTGGTCAGGGGCGCGGGGGCGGCTGGCGCGGCACCGGCCGCGTCCGTTGGCTTCGGGGACACCCCGCCTTGTGCGCCGGCATGGGTCGGTGCAGCGGCGAGCGCGATCAGTGAAAGCGACGCGATCAGGGTCAGCTTGGTTGTTGTCATGAGTCGGGAAAGCAAGCAATACGGCTGCCTGTCGCCATGCTGCCGCCCGCCCCGGGCGAGCGGTCGCTTGGACGCGATCACGGCAGGACGCACAACGGCAGCGGCTTGCCCGCGCGGTCAGGCAACAGGCAGGCTGGCGATATCAGGCAAGGGGGCGCGGCCCGCGGCACGGAGGCGGCATGCTGCAGCGCGTGCGGTGCGGGCGCAGGAAACGCTCAGGCGCGGGAAATGGGTGGCCGGAAGAAGGCCGAAGGCGGCGGCTCGGCGCGGCCAGGCGGATGCTGGGCGACATCGCCGGAGGGCAGCAGCAGCTTCACTGGCGGCAAGGCAATCAGGGCACTGGATTCCTCGATCTCGTCGAGCAGGTCGAGGGGGTCGAGCAGGTCCGCCGACCAGATATTGCAATACCCGGGGGGCGGGTCGTCGCAGATATCGTCGTCATGCAAGCCGTCGTCGCCGGGCACGATGATGCGGCCCAGGTCGTCGACAGGCTGTGCCGCCGCCAGGTCCACCAGGTCAACGCTGGCCTGCGCCTGCAGCGCCGCGCGCGCGTCCGCCACTGCTCCGAAGGAGAGCAGCGACAGGCACATGGCAGTCAGCAGCAGGAACAACAGTCGCATTGAATCGGGGGCATTGACGGCATCCGCCGGCCGTCCCCAGTCGGGGGCCTGGCCGGCAGGATGCTGCAGGACAGCATTGTAACTGAACGATTACGATTGACAGGGAATCGTTACGTTCGTTCCCTTGCTGTAGAGAGATCGGGCGCCTGAAAGGGCTTGCAAGGAACGACCTTGTCCTTCCGCGCCGGCGAAGAACTGGCCGACCAGACTCGCGCGCTGGCAAAGGCATCGGGACAAAAAACCTCCGACTACATCCGCGACGCCGTGCGCGAGAAGAACGAACGGGAAATAGCCTCCCGTATCGCCGTGCTTTCCCGCAAGCTCTCGGCAAAGCACCTGGCCGCCAGCGAGGAAATGGACGCATCGGCCGGAGACGGGCTTGACTGAGCTGAAACGCGGGCAGATCTGGCAGGTCGACCTCAACCCACAGACCCATCGGGAAGAGCCGGCCAAGCGCAACCGGCCGGCGCTGGTCATCCAGACGGATTTGCTCAACGACGCCGGCCACCCGACCACGATCATCGTGCCGGGCACATCACAAATCGAGCGCGAGGATTGCTTTCCGTTGCGGGTCGCGCTGGGCAAGCTGCCTGGCCTGGCCTATGAGACGGACCTGCTGATCGATCAGGTCCGAGCGGTGTCCAATCGCCGGTTCATCGGCGGCCGGTCGCGAGATTGGGGACTGATTACATGAGTGAAGTGGAGGAGGCATTGCGACTCCTCCTTAAGCTTTGAGCTCCCTTTCGCCTCTGCACCACTGCATATCATGCAGTGACAGTGCATGATATGCAGCGATGGATGGGGAGGCAGCCATGCACAACTGGCTGCAAGAGCACTACCCGGGCATGCTCAAAACATGACCTGCCACCGCGCCCTACGCCACCCTGAACCCATGCGTCCCGTCGCGCTCCAGTTGCGCGATCAGGCCGAACTCCCAGTCCAGGTAGCCCTGCATCGCCTCGCGCGGGTTGTCAGTGCCCTCATACGGCCGGCGGTAGCGGTCAGTGCGTTCCGAGGCCAGGCGCGTTTCCCCGCTTTCCAGCGGCAGCCCCGCTGCAATCCACGCCTGGGTGCCGCCTTCCAGCACCAGCACTTCCGCATCCGTCAGGCGCTGCAGGTCGGCCGCGGCAAAGCGCGCCAGCAGGCTCGATCCGCAGGTGAGCACGTAGCGCCTGGGCTGCGGGATGCGCGGCAGCGCGTCCGCAAGCTGCGCGCGAATGACGAAGTAGGCGCCGGGAATATGGCGCTTGACGTAGTTGGCGCTGGTGGTGAAGTCGAGGACAGCGGTGCTGCCGTCGCCTGCGTCAATCCATTTGGCCAGTTCGGCTGCAGTGACGGTCGATACCGGCGCTGACGCCGGCACCGGTGCGCTGACCGCGCCGGTTTCGCTACGTTCCGCCGCTGTCGCCGGTTCCACCACCCAGACGTCCCAGCCCATCTGCGCCAGCCATGAGCCGGTCATGCTGGCGCGCACGTCGTCATCATCCGCCAGCACGATGCGCGCACCGCGCACCGGAGCGGAATGATCGGTCTCCTGCACCAGCTGGCCGCCCGGCGCGTTGACAAAGCCCGGCAGGTGGCTGTCTGCGAATTCCTCAGGCGTGCGCACGTCGAAGCGGTACACAGTGCGCCCGGGCTGCTGCAGCGTTTCGATCTGGGCCAGCGCAATGCGGCGAACGCCGGCCCGGTCGGCGATCTCGCGCGCGCCACGGCGGGCACTGTCGCGGTTGGCATCGCTGACCGCGGCGGGCGCGCGGCGGCTGGCGCCATGGTCCAGTTGCTGGCCAGCCAGGGTCCAGCCGATGGTGCCGTTGCGCAGCGCCGCCACCGGGTTGGGAATGCCCGCGTTGACCAGCGACTGGGTGCCGATGATGCTGCGCGTGCGCCCGGCGCAGTTGACGATCACACGCGTGTTCGGATCGGGCGCCAGCTCGCGCACGCGCAGCACCAGTTCGGCGCCCGGCACGCTGGTCGCCGTGGGAATGCTCATGGTCTGGTACTCGTCGAAGCGGCGCGCATCGACGATCACCACATCGGCCTTGGTGTCGATCAATGCCTGCACTTCCTCGGCGGCAAGCGACGGCGTGTGGCGCCTGGCTTCGACGACTTCGCCGAACGACTTGCTCGGCACGTTGACGTCGCGGAACACCTCGCCGCCGCCGTCGATCCAGGCACGCAGTCCGCCTTCCAGCAGATGCACGCGCGTATAGCCCAGCTCGCGCAGCACGGCCGCGGCGCGTGGCGCCAGGTCGGTGCCGGCGTATTCGCCGTAGACGACGATCAGCGTGTCGCGGCGCGGGATACGCGCCCACGCTTCGATCTCAAGCTTCGACAGCGGGAAGTTGGCCGCCCACAGCGGGTGTTCCTGCGCGAAGGGGTCTTCCTCGCGCACATCGATCAGTGCGACTTCGTCGTGGTTGAGCAGGGCCTTGCGCACGTCCTCGGGCGAATAGGTCGGGAAAACCGATGCAGCTTGCGTAGCAGTAATCTTGGTCATGACTGGGCAACCTCGCGGGAGCGGTCCCACAGGTTGGGCAGGGTCTGGTTGGAATAGCCGGAGATAAAGGGCTTGCGCGTGCCATCCTCGGCATAGACCGAACGGCGCACCGCGCCGATATTGGCGCCGTAGACGTGGATGCTGACCGAGACGCGGTCGTCATGCACGTTGTTGACACGGTGGATATCGCCGACCGTGGGCGACACGGCCTCGACCTGCCCGGGCAGCAGGCGCACGGCGTCGCCATGCGGCACGGGCCGGCCGCCGGCGTCGAGCACGAATGGCTGCGAGTCTTCCGCGCCGCGCAGCATGCCGATCAGGCCCCATACGGTGTGGTCGTGGATGGGCGTGCGCTGGCCCGGTCCCCAGACAAAGCTGACGACCGAGAAGCGTTCGGCGGAATCGCAATGCAGCAGGTGCTGCTGGTAGTACTCGGGATGCGGCTGGGCCCAGGCATCGGGCAGCCAGTCGTCGCGCGCAACCAGCCTTGCCAGCAGCGCCCCGCCTTCGCGCAGGATGCGGGGCTCGTCCGGCTGCTGGTCCAGCAGCGCGGCCAGGCCGGTGATGAAGTCGCGCAGCGGCGCGAGCGGGTTGGGGGTGGGGGTGCTGCCCATGGGAATGACTCCGGAGTGTCTCGTTCTGGTTTGCCGGCGCGGCGGGCGCCTGCGCTGCGGCCCTCCGCGGGGCGGTGCTGCTGCAAACATAGCACGGCCAGGCAGGCCCGCGCTTACAGGCCAAGCTGCGCCCGCCCGGCGGCGACCAGGATGGAATCGTTCTGCGGCGTATGGATGCGGCTGCACAGCACGTCGCGGTAGTGGCGCTCCAGCGGGTTGTTCCGGCTCAAGCCGTGGTTGCCGGAGAGCTGCAGTGCCAGTTCCACCGCGCGGATCGCATTGCCGGTCACCGTGTACTTGAGCAGCCCGCTGTCGGCCGGCGTGGGCGCCTCGCCCGCGTCGGTGCGCGCGGCGGCATCGTCCAGCAACACCTGATTGGCCCGCAGCAACGCGGCGATCTCGCCGATGGCTTCCTGAACGCGCGGCAGCGTGGCCAGCGGTGCGCCCAGGCTGCCGGGCGCGCGCTCGCGAACGAAATCGCCGATCCATGCGGCGGCAGCGCGTGCCACCGCGTCATAGAGGCTGCCCAGCAGCACGATCATCCAGCCCTGCTGGTCGGCGTTGGCGTCGATGTCGGCCTGGCTGGCACCGGTCGGCGCCCATGCTGACGGCGGGCGGATATCGACCGCGTGGTCAGGGGGGATCCAGACGTTGTCGAGCACGGTCTCATGGCTGCCTGAAGCGCGCAGGCCAAGGTGGTTCCAGTTTTCGACGATGCGCACGCCCGCGATGCCGGCCGCCGGTCCGGGCACCAGGAACACGCCCACGCGCGGCTGAGGCTCATCGGTGCGCGCCCAGACCGCCAGCCAGCGCAGCGCCGGGATGCCGGTGCTGTACAGCTTGCGCCCGCTGATGCGCCAGCCGTCGGCCACGCGCGTGGCCACCGTGGCCGGCAGGCCGCCGCGTGCCGGCGATCCCAGTTCCGGTTCCACCCGCAGCGCGTTGATCAGCGCACCGTCCTGCACCGCACTGGCAAAGACCTGGTCGCGCACGGTCTGTGGCCAGTGCGAATCGGCGCGGGCGATCGCGCGGTGCTGCAGGTAGGTCATGGTCAGCACCAGCGCGGTTGCGGCATCGCCGCCCGCCACCGCGGCCACGATGCGGCGCGCCTGCGCCAGGCCTGCCCCGCCGCCGCCCTGCGCGTGCGGCACCACCTGCGCAACCAGGCCATTGGCGTGCAACTGCGCAAAGTTGTCGTGCGGAAAGCTGGCAGCGGCATCGTGCGCGCCGGCACTGGCGGCAAAGCGCGCGCAGAGCCCGGCCAGCACCTCGCCAAGGCGCGCTTCGCTGCTGGGCAGCCTGCGCAGGGTGGACGTTAATGACATGGAAAAAGACTCCGGGAAGGACAACGACGAGGCGCGCTGCCGGCGCGCGGCCCGCACCGAATGCCGCCTAGCGTAGCGCCGGCACCGCATTACGAAAACGACGCTTATTGAATATGGACCGTCGTTTTTATTCGTTAGCGAGCGCGCGCGCCTGTCGTACTTTCTGCCTCAGCCCAACACCATCCGGGCGGTCACGCTGCCGCCCTCACCGAATACAGGAGAACGCGCATGAGCGTCGATTTCATCGGCATGATCCAGAGCCAGAAGCAGTCCGAGATCCATCCGCCGTCAGGCCCGGTGATCGATCGCGACTATGTGCGCGCGTTTGCCCAGGCCCACGAGCAGGCCGGCTTCGACCGCATCCTGGTGCCGCACCATTCCACCGGCCCGTCGGCCACGCTGACCATCGCCTACGCGGCCAGCGTGACCGAGCGCATCCATTTCATGCTGGCGCACCGCCCCGGCTTTACCGCGCCGACGCTGGCCGCGCGCCAGATTGCCACGCTCGACCAGTTCAGCGGCGGCCGCCTCGGGGTGCATTTCATCTCGGGCGGCTCGGACAGCGAGCAGCAGCGCGACGGCGACTTCCTCGACCATGACCAGCGTTATGCGCGCACCGACGAGTACCTGCACATCCTGCGCCGCATCTGGACCGAGCCCGCGCCGTTCGACCATGAAGGCCGGTTCTACCGCTTTACCCAAGGCTTCTCGGAGGTCAAGCCCGCGCAGCAGCCGCATGTGCCGATCTATTTCGGCGGCGCCTCGGAAGCGGCGCTGGCCGTCGCCGGCAAGCATGCCGACGTCTACGCGCTGTGGGGCGAGTCGCTCGAGCAGGTGCGCGAGCTGACCGGCCGCGTGCGTGCCGAAGCCGCGCAGCACGGCCGCACGGTGCGCTTCTCGGTGTCGTTCCGCCCGGTGCTGGCCGAGACCGAAGAAAAAGCCTGGGCCCGCGCCGACAGCATCCTGGAGCACACCCGCGCCCTGCGCGTGCAGGCCGGCTACAGCCGCGGCGGCCCGCAACAGAGCGAAGGCGCACGGCGCCTGCTCGCTGCAGCCGACCAAGGCGACCGGGTCGACCAGCGCCTGTGGACCGCGATCGCGCGCGAGACCGGCGGGCGCTCCAACTCCACCGGGCTGATCGGCACGCCGGAGCAGGTGGCGCAGGCCCTGCTCGCGTACTACGAACTGGGCGTCACCACCTTCCTGATCCGCGGCTTCGATCCGCTGGAAGACGCCATCGACTATGGCCGCGAGCTGATCCCGCGCGTGCGCGAGCTGGTGGCGCAGCACGATGCCACGCAGCAGGCGGAGCGCAAGGCCGCCTGATGGCCTCGCCACACCACACAACGAAGACGGGGAGTCTCGCCATGAGCCAGGACAACAACAATCACGCCGACCCGCGCCGGCGCAGCGTGCTGCGGCTGGCCGGTGCCGCGGCCATCGCCGCGCCGTCGCTGATCCTGGGCCGACAGGCCTGGTCGGCGCCGCGCAAGCTGACCTTCGCGTGGAACCAGAACGCCTTCTGCCTGACGCCGATCGTGGTGGCGCAGGAGAAGGGCTTCTTCGAGAAGAACGGCCTGCAGGTCGACCTGATCAACTACAGCGGCTCGACCGACCAGTTGCTGGAATCGATCGCCACCGGCAAGGCCGATGCCGCGGTCGGCATGATCCACCGCTGGCTCAAGCCGCTGGAAGCCGGCTTCGACGTCAAGATCATCGGCAGCTCGCACGGCGGCTGCGTGCGGCTGGTGGGATCGAAAGCGGCGGGGGTCACCAGCCTGCAGCAGCTGAAGGGAAAGACAGTCGGCGTCAGCGACCTGGCGGCACCGGGCAAACACTTCTTCACCATCCTGCTGGCCAAGAACGGTATCGACCCGGACAAGGACATCACCTGGCGCCAGTACCCGGCCGACCTGCTGGGCGTGGCGGTGGACAAGGGCGAGATCCAGGCGATCGCCGACGGCGACCCCAACCTCTACCTGCTGGAAAAGCGCACCAACGGCGCCTACGTGGAACTGGCCACCAACCTCACCGGCGAGTACGCACGCAAGGTCTGCTGCGTGGTCGGCGCCCGCGGCGAACTGGTGCGCAACGACCGCCCCGCGGCCACGTCGCTGGCGCGCGCCATCGTGCAGGCCACCGACTATGTCAACGAGAACCCCAACGAGGCCGCCAGGGTCTTCGCCAGGTACTCGCCCAAGATCAATCCGGAAGACCTGCGCAAGCTCTACGCCACGCTGACCTATACCCACCACCCGACCGGCGTCGACCTGCGCGACGAGATCGCCTTCTACGCCGATGATTTCCGCCGCATCGGCGTGCTGAAGAAGACCACCGATGCCAAACGCCTGGCGCAGCACGTCTACGCCAATGTGCTGGGGTGATGCCATGACGACAAGCCAACCTGCATTCGACGCCGGGCTTGCGCGCAAGCCAGCCGCGGCCCCCGTGCCGCATGCCGCCGCAAGCGCGCGCGCGTCCGGCCCGGTCTGGGCCACCGGCATCCTCGCCGCGCTGGCGTGGGCCGCGTTCGGCGCGCTGACATGGCTGTGGCCCAACCAGGCGGTGGGCTTCAGCGACTGGGCCTATACGACAGAGCTGGGGATTGCGGCGCTGGCAGGCGCCGCGTTGCTGGCACTGGTTGCGCTGGCCGGCCAGCGGGTCCGGGCCGCGCAACGCGCGCTGGCCACGCTGCGCGCCGCCGGCCCGTGGCTGGTGGCGCTGCCCGTGGCCCTGGCCGCGTGGGAAATCCTGACCGCCAAGACCGCCATCCTGCCCACGCCCTTCTTCGCGCCGCCACAGGCGCTGATCGAGGTCTATGCCGACGACTGGCGGCGCCTCGGCGACAGCGCGCTGAACACGCTCAGGCTGCTCGGGCTGGGCGTGGCCTATGGCGGGCTGGCCGGCTTCCTGGTGGGCGTGTCGATCGGCTGGTCGCGCCGCATCGGCTACTGGGTGCATCCGGTGCTGCGCGTGCTGGGCCCGCTGCCGTCGACCGCGCTGCTGCCGCTGACCTTCTACTTCTTCCCGTCGAGCTATTCCGCCGCGGTGTTCCTGATCGCGCTGGCCACCGCCTTCCCGGTGGCGGTGCTGACCTGGTCAGGCGTGGCCGGCGTCAACAAGAGCTACTACGACGTGGCGCGCACCATGGGCGCCTCGGGCTGGTTCCTGGTGCTGCGCGTGGCGATCCCGGCGGCGCTGCCGCAGGTATTCGTCGGCCTGTTCATGGGTCTGGGCGCTTCGTTCTCGGTGCTGGTGACGGCGGAGATGATGGGCGTGAAGTCGGGCCTGGGCTGGTACCTGACGTGGGCGCAGGGCTGGGCTTCTTACGTCAATATGTATGCGGCGCTGATCGTGATGGCGCTGCTGTTCTCGGGCGTGATCACGCTGCTGTTCGTGGCGCGTGACCGGGTGCTGTCGTGGCAGAAGGGGACGGTGAAATGGTGAGTGTTGTTGAGCGGTTGAAAGCATCGAGACCCTACACGCACGTGAAGAAGGCTCCCCTCTCCCGCACGCGGGAGAGGGGAGTTAACGCGGCGGCAGACGACACCGCGGAAGCCCAGACCGGTGCCCGCATCGACATCCATCAGGTCAGCCACTGGTTCGGCAGCGGCAGCGACGGGCTGCAGGTGCTGGACGACGTCGATCTGAGCGTCGCACCGGGCGAATTCGTCGCGCTGCTGGGGCCCAGCGGTTGCGGCAAGTCCACGCTGCTGCGGCTGGTGGCAGGGCTGGACCAGCCCTCCTCCGGCGAGATCCTGCAGGACGGCACCTCGATCGCCGAGCCTGACCCGTCGCGCATCGTGGTGTTCCAGGACCCCACGCTGTACCCGTGGCGGCGCGTTTGGGACAACGTCGCGCTGGGCTTGCAGGCACGCGGCGTGCTGGCAAGCCAGCGCCCGCGCGTGGATGATGCGTTGCGGCGCGTAGGGCTGGAGACCTTCGCCCGCGCCTTCCCGCACCAGCTCTCGGGCGGCATGGCGCAGCGCGTGGCGCTGGCGCGCGCGCTGGTCAACGATCCGCGCCTGCTGGTGCTGGACGAGCCGCTGGGCAAGCTGGATTCGCTGACGCGGCTGGCAATGCAGAGCGACCTGGTCGAACTGTGGCAACGCTCGCGCTTCTCGGCGCTGCTGGTCACGCACGACGTGGAGGAAGCGCTGTTCCTGGCGCAGCGCGTGATCATCTTCAGCCAGCGTCCGGCACGCATCACGGCGGAGATCCGGGTCGACCTGCCCTACCCGCGCCATCGCGGCGATCCGCGGCTGACCGGGCTGCGGCACGAAGCGCTGCGCCACCTGGGGCTGGACGCGAGCTGGTAATGGCGTTGCGCTTCACCTCGCGGGCCGCCAGATGAACGGCCCGCCGCCGCAGGCATGGCTCAATGCACTGCTGGTTCTGATCGAGAAATTCCAGCTGGCCCTGTTGTCGCTATGGCATGCCCTTGGCCTGACCGGCGACAGCCACGGCCAGCCAGCCTGGCCGTGGGCACGGCGCGTGGCGGGCGAAACCCTGCTGATCGACCTGGGCCTCGCGCGCCAGGTCGGCCTGAGCCTGTGCGCCCTTGTCTTTGCCGTGCTGGCCATTACCGCCGCGCTGGCCTGGCGACGCCATCGCGGCGTGCTGCTGGCCGCCGGTGCGCTCGCCCTGGTGGCGGCCCCCTGGCCCAGCGCAGCGCTGCTGTTGGTGCCGGCTGCGCCGACCAGCTTCCACGCCAGCCCTACCCGCTTCTCCGTCGATGCCATCGCGCTCGGCGCCCGGGTCTATGCGCAGCATTGCGCCAGCTGCCACGGCGCGGACGGGCGCGGAGAAGGGCCGCTGGCCGCCAGCCTGGCGCAGTGGCCGCCCACGCTGGTCAGCCCGCTGCTGGCGCGCCGCGTCGATGGCGAGCTGTTCTGGCATGTGCTGGCCGGCATGCGCGACCGTCACGGCCAGCCCACCATGCCGGCCTTCGGCAATGTGCTCGGCCTCCGCGAGGCCTGGGCTGTGATCGACTACATGAAAGCGCTGTCGGCCGGCGGTGGTGCCGAGGGCAACTGGCCGGTGCCGTTGCGGCTGCCGGAGATGGCAATCCGCTGCGCCGATGCCGCGCCGCTGGCGCTGTCGCAATGGCGCGGCGACCAGCGCGTGCGGCTGGTGGCGGTGGACGGGATGGCATCGCTGCCGTTCGAGGATCCCCGCTTCCTGACCGTGCTGGTCACGCCTGACGGGCAACCGCCGGCGCAGGTGCCGCGCTTCCGTGCCGGCTGCGCCGCGGTCTCCTCGCATGCCTGGCAGGCCGTGGCGGCAATCGCCGGGCAATCGCCTTCGCGCCTGGCCGGCACCCAGCTGCTGGCCGACCGCGGCGGCTGGCTGCGCGCCCGCGGCACGCCGGGGCGGCAATGGTCCGACGCAGACCTGGTCTGCGTCTCGGGACCGGACGCCGGCGCACAGCGCGCGCCTTCGCCCGCGGCTGACGGGCTGACTGCGCTGCTCCTGCGCATGGACGCCGAGCCGGTGCGCTTCGTCAAGGGCGGCTTCATTCACTGAACCGCCCCCAGGCCGGCACGCAGCCATCCGAGTGCCGCACGCCTGACCCTCCTCCCCCTTGTTTCCGCCACCGCAGGTGAGCCCTCGCCCGCGGCGCACCTTCCGTCGCCGCTCTGGAACGGCCAACGGACCCCTATAAATGCCGTACGAGGCACTCAAAACCGCATCTTGTCTCAATTTTTCATCAATTTCATTCCGTAAAACAAAACTTCCTATTGACCAACCGAAGTCTTCCGCCTACATTTCCTCCAACAAGCAATTTTCCGGAACGTCCTGTTCCACTTTATAAGACCCTCATCAGGAGACAACGCCATGCGCGACCTCGATACCACCTCGAATCCCGCCGTTTCCGGTGGCTCGGCCGCCGCGAAGGAGAGCCAGGTCCCGGCCGGCCCGCAGACCATGACCCCGTCGGAAGCCTTCGTTGAAACGCTGGCCGCCAATGGCGTGACCGACATGTTCGGCATCATGGGCTCGGCCTTCATGGATGCGATGGACATCTTCGCGCCGGCGGGCATCCGCCTGATCCCGGTGGTGCACGAACAAGGCGCCGGCCACATGGCCGACGGCTACGCCCGCGTGTCGGGCCGCCACGGTGTGGTGATCGGCCAGAACGGCCCCGGCATCTCCAACTGCGTGACCTCGATCGCCGCTGCCTACTGGGCCCACAGCCCGGTGGTGATCGTCACGCCCGAGGCCGGCACCATGGGCATTGGCCTGGGCGGCTTCCAGGAAGCCAACCAGCTGCCGATGTTCCAGGAGTTCACCAAGTACCAGGGCCACGTCACCAACCCGGCCCGCATGGCCGAGTTCACCGCCCGCTGCTTCGACCGCGCCACCGCGGAAATGGGCCCGACCCAGCTGAACATCCCGCGTGACCACTTCTACGGCAAGGTCAACGTCGAGATCCCGCAGCCGCGCCGCCTCGACCGCGGCCCCGGCGGCGAGCAGAGCCTGAACGAAGCGGCCGAGCTGCTGGCCAACGCCAAATTCCCGGTGATCATCTCGGGCGGCGGCGTGGTGATGGCCGATGCGATCGAAGAGTGCAAGGCCCTGGCCGAGCGCCTGGGCGCACCGGTGGTCAACAGCTACCTGCACAACGACTCGTTCCCGGCCAGCCACCCGCTGTGGTGCGGCCCGCTGGGCTACCAGGGTTCGAAGGCGGCGATGAAGCTGATCTCGCGCGCCGACGTGGTGATCGCGCTGGGCTCGCGCCTGGGGCCGTTCGGCACGCTGCCGCAGCACGGCATGGACTACTGGCCGAAGAACGCCAAGATCATCCAGATCGACGCCGACCACAAGATGCTGGGCCTGGTGAAGAAGATCTCGGTGGGCATCTGCGGCGACGCCAAGGCCGCCGCGGTCGCGCTGAGCCAGCGCCTGGCCGGCCGCACGCTGGCCTGCGACGCCAGCCGCGAGGCCCGCGCCACCGAAATCGCCAACGAAAAGGCCGCGTGGGAGAAGGAGCTGGACGACTGGACCCATGAGCGCGACCCGTACAGCCTGGACATGATCGAAGAGCAGAAGCAGGAGCGCACACCCACTGGCGGCCACTACCTGCATCCGCGCCAGGTGCTGCGCGAGCTGGAAAAGGCCATGCCGGAAGATGTGATGGTGTCCACCGACATCGGCAACATCAACTCGGTGGCCAACAGCTACCTGCGCTTCGAGAAGCCGCGCAGCTTCTTCGCGGCGATGAGCTGGGGCAACTGCGGTTACGCCTTCCCGACCATCATCGGCGCCAAGGTCGCGGCACCGCACCGCCCGGCCGTGTCGTACGCCGGTGACGGCGCCTGGGGCATGAGCCTGATGGAAACCATGACCTGCGTGCGCCACAACATCCCGGTGACCGCGGTGGTGTTCCACAACCGCCAGTGGGGCGCGGAGAAGAAGAACCAGGTGGACTTCTACAACCGCCGCTTTGTGGCGGGCGAGCTGGACAACCAAAGCTTTGCCGGCATCGCCAAGGCGATGGGTGCGGAAGGCATCGTGGTGGATCGGCTGGAAGATGTCGGCCCGGCCCTGAAGCGCGCCATCGACCTGCAGATGAATCATGGCAAGACCACGATCATCGAGATCATGTGCACGCGTGAACTGGGCGACCCGTTCCGGCGCGATGCGCTGGCCAAGCCGGTGCGTTACCTGGACAAGTACAAGGACTACGTCTGATCGAAGTACTGCACACCGCCAGCTGACGGCGTGCTCCCTCTCCCGCTTGCGGGAGAGGGGAGAACACCAAGGGCATAGCGCAGGTCGCTGGCCCTTTTTTCAGTTTTACCGAGCCAACCACCATGAAAGCCATCCTCCGCATCATCGACCGCGCCCGCGCCGCGCCTCGCCGCATCGTGCTGTGCGAGGCCGAAGACCCGCGCATCCTGCAGGCCGCGCAGCGCGCGTCGCAGGAAGGCATCGCGCGCATCGTGCTGGTCGGCAACACGCGCCAGATCAACGCCGCCGCGGCCATCCACGGCATCGGGCTGGACGGCATGACGCTGGTCGACCCATCGACCTCGGCGCTCACGCCCTCGTTCGCGCAGCAACTCTTTGCGCTGCGCCAGAAGAAGGGCATGACGCTCGATGAAGCCAAGCGCGCCGTGCTCGATCCGCTGTGCTTCGCCAACCTGATGGTGCGCCTTGGCCACGCCGACGGTTCGGTGGCGGGCGCCGACCACACCACCGCCGACGTGGTGCGCAACGCGATCCAGCTGATCGGGCTGGCACCCGGCTTCCGGCTGGTGTCGAGCTTCTTCCTGATGATGCTGTGCGAGCCTTTCCACACGCTCAAGGGCGGGCTGATCTTCTCCGACTGCGGGCTGGTGGTGGATCCGGATGCCGATGCGCTTGCCGATATCGCCATGGCCGCGGCCGACAGCGCACGCACGCTGCTGATGGAAGAGCCGCGCGTGGCCATGCTGTCGTTCTCGACCAGCGGCAGCGCCAGCCATGCGGCAGTGGACAAGGTGGTGGCCGCCACCGAGCGCGTGCGCGCGCAACGCCCGGACCTGGCCATCGATGGCGACGTGCAGCTCGATGCCGCCATCGTCGCCGAGATCGCCGCGCGCAAGGTCGCGCATTCGCAGGTGAACGGCCACGCCAACGTGCTGGTGTTCCCCAGCCTGGAAGCCGGCAATATCGGCTACAAGCTGGCCGAGCGGGTCGGTGGCGCCAAGGCCATCGGGCCGATGCTGCAGGGGCTGAACAAGCCCGCCAACGACCTCTCGCGCGGCTGCAGCGCGGACGATGTGTTCCATGTCATCGCCGTCACCGTGGTCCAGGCGCAAGCCACCGCGGAACAGGCCAGCAAGGGCGAGCAGGCGGCGGCATGAAGGCAGAACTGTTGTTGCCGCTGCTGGGCCTGCAGGCCCTGCTCGGTGCCGGCACCTATTTCCAGACGGTGACCGGCTTTGGCCTTGGCATGATCGTGATGGGCGTCACCAGCGGACTGGGGCTGGCGCCCGTGGCCACCGTGGCCGCGGTGGTGAGCCTGGTCACGCTGGCCAACAGCGCCTGCGCGCTGCCAGGCAAGCTGCAGCATATCGACTGGCGCGCCGTCGCCGCGGCAGCCATCGGCATCCTGCCGTCGGTAGTGGTCGGCGTGCTGGTGCTGGAGTACCTGAGTTCCAGCGCAGCCACCCTGCTGCAACTGCTGCTGGGCGCCGTGATCCTGTATGGCGGCCTCAGCGCCGCACTCAAGCCCGCGCCGCTGGCGCAACGCTCCGGCGATGGCACCTTCTTCGTCAGCGGGGTATTCGGCGGACTGCTGAGCGGCATGTTCGGCGTCTCCGGCCCGCCGCTGATTTTCCAGTTCTACCGCCAGCCGATGAAGCCGGTTGAAATCCGTTGCGCGCTGATCCTGGTCTTTACCGTGACCTCCACCGTGCGCACGCTGTTCTCGGCCTGGCAGGGGCAGCTCGATGCCGCCGTGTGCGTGCAGGCCGCCATTGCCGTGCCGGTGGTGGTGATCGCCACATTGCTGGGGCGGCGTTTTCCGCCGCCGTTCTCGCCGATGACGACGCGACGCCTTGCGTTCGGCGTGCTGATCGGGATCGGGGTCAGCCTGATGCTGCCGGCGATGGTGGGGTGGGTGATGTAACGGCCGCGGCCGCCGTACGTGTTCCGTGCGATGTACGCGTAACGCGTACATCGCGAAATATCGGACAGCGCACACTGATGCGTGTCCGCGCCCTCACCGCCCCTCAGCGTCTTCTCGCCCCCACCAGACCCGCCACCTCATCCAGCATCGCCATGTCCACCGGCTGCGACAGGTCCAGCGCCAGCGTGTGCCGGTAGTAGGGGCTCAAGTCCAGCCCTACCCCCAGCCCCAGCACTTCCACATCCCGCAGCGCCTCATGCCGCGCCACCACGGCCTTCAGGTGGTTGTCGAGGTAGCAGGCGTCGTTGGCCTGCCCGGTCGCGGTATCCATGGGACTGCCGTCGGACACCACCACCAGGATGCGGCGCGCCTTGCCGCTGGCGTGCAGCCGCGCGCAGGCCCACTCCACCGCCTCGCCGTCCACGCCTTCGCGGAACAGGTCGGCCTTGAGCAGTGCGGCGATGTCGGTGCGCGCGCGCCGCCAGCTTCGCTGCGCGTCCTTGAACACCATATGGCAGGTCTCGTTGAGCCGGCCAGGGTGCTGCGGGCGGCCGCGCGCGAGCCAGTCGGCGCGGGTGCGGCCGCCGTTCCAGGCGTTGGTGGTGAAGCCGAGCACCTCGGTGGCCACGCCGGCCTGGTCGAGTGCGCGCGTGAGCATGTCGATCAGCAGCGTGAGCGGCTCGGCCTGCGCCTTCATCGAGCCGGAGCAGTCGATCAGGAAGCCGACCACGCAGTCGGCATGGGCCTTGTGCGCTTCCAGGCGGAAGAGCCGGCGCTCGGAGGGGGAGCAGACCAGCTGCGCCAGGCGGCGGCCGTCGATACGGCCGCTTTCCTCGCCGAAGGACCAGCCGTCCACGCGCGGCTGCGACAGCGCGGCGCGCAGCCGGCGCGCCAGCCGGGCGATGTTCACGCCAGCGCGCGCGATGCGTGCGTCAAGCCGCGTGCGGTACTCGTCCAGCAAGGCGCGGCGCACCAGCGTGGCGGCGCGCACTTCGCGGTCGTAGCGGGTGGTGAAGACGCGGTAGCCGTCGGTGGCGTCGGCCAGCACGCGGCTGTGGCCGCTGTCGGCCAGTGCAAAGTCTTCCGCAGGCGGTTCGTCGAAATCCAGCCACAGCGCAAACCCGGCGCGCGCAGCCGAGGCTGCGTTGTCGTCGTCTTCGCCGGCAAGCGGGGCTTCGGTACGGATCATCTGCGCCACCGCGCGCGCCAGCGCCAGTGCGTGCGCGGCGTAGGCGGCCTGGTCGTGGCGTTGCGCGCGCAGGCCGGCCAGCGCGGTGCCGAGCACCGGCACGATGGCGGCGCGCGTGGCTTCGATCAGGTCTTCGGTCTCTTCCAGCACCGGCTCACCCGTCAGGCGCGACCACGACACCTGCGCCACGGTATAGAGCAGGATGCCGAGATGCCCCTCGGTCAGCCCGGAGCGATGGAAGGCCCGCGACCACGCCATGAAGCGGTGGCGCAGGTTGGCCGCCACGCCGGCCATGCCGCGCGGCAGGCGGGTCTCGCAACGCAGCTGCTCAAGCAGTTCGAAGACCAGGCGCTCGACCGCATCTGCCGGGCACAGCTGCCGATGCAGCGCGGCGTCGGAATGCGCCTGGCGCAGGGCGGCACCATCGGCCGCGCCGCGCAGGCAGGTGGCGGTGTCTGTTTCCAGGTCCGTGCGCAAGTGCGGCGCATGCTGCGGCACCGGGCGCATCGCGCGCCAGAGCTGGCCGTCGCGGAAATGCAGCGCCGCATCGCCAGTGATCGCGCGCACCGCGGCACCGGACAGCTCATCCTGCCGCTGGCGCCGGCGCAACTGCTGCGCGACCGTGGCCGCACTCATCGCGCGGGCTCCGACTCGGAGCTGACGCCGGCGGCTTCGCCCGGCAGGTGGCCAAAGCAACGCTGGTAGTACTCGGCCACCACCGGCCGCTCGGCTTCGTCGCACTTGTTCAGGAAGGTCAGCCGGAAGGCGAGCGCGGGGTCGCGGAAGATCTGGCAGTTCTCGGCCCAGCTGATCACCGTGCGCGGCGACATCAGCGCCGACACATCGCCGGCGGCAAACCCGCGGCGCGTGAGCCCGGCCAGCGCCACCATCGCATCGGCCAGCGCGCGCCCGGCGTCGTGGTCCAGCTCCGGCACGCGCGCCAGCACGATGCCGGCCTCCTCTTCATGCGGCAGGTAGTCCAGCGTGGCGACCACGTTCCAGCGATCGATCTGCGCGTGGTTGAGCAGCTGGGTGCCGTGGTAGAGGCCGTTGGCGTTGCCCAGGCCGACGGTATTGGAGGTCGCAAACAAACGGAAAGACGGATGCGGGCGGATCACGCGGTTCTGGTCCAGCAGCGTGAACTTGCCGTCGCGCTCCAGGATGCGCTGGATCACGAACATCACATCAGGCCGGCCTGCGTCGTATTCGTCGAAGATCAGCGCCACCGGGCGCTGCAGCGCCCACGGCACGATGCCTTCCTGGAATTCGGTGACCTGGCGCCCGTCGCGGATAACGATGGCGTCCTTGCCGACCAGGTCCAGCCGGCTGATATGCCCGTCCAGGTTGACGCGCACGCAAGGCCAGTTCAGCCGCGCGGCGACTTGCTCGATATGGGTCGACTTGCCGCTGCCGTGCAGGCCCTGCACCATCACGCGCCGGTCGCGCATGAAGCCGGACAGGATTGCCAGCGTCACCTCGGGCTGGAAGCGGTAGGCCGGATCGATCTCCGGCACGTGGTCGTCGCGCTGGCTGAAGGCCGGCACCATCAGGCCGGAATCGATGCCGAACGCGCTGCGCACCGGAATCATCCGGTCCGGCTTGCCAAACTGGTCTTGCGTCACCTCATGCTCCTTGTTGCTTGCTGCCATGCCATCGGCACTGCGGCAAGCGGAGCAATCCGCGTGACGCCGTGCGCGCTATTCGTCCTCTTCCGCGCCGCCCTGCCAGCTGCCGGCGCTGTCGGCCTCGATCGCCGCCAGCGCGCCCGCCGCACGCTGCAGCGCGGGCAGCAATTGCAGCACCTTGTCGCGCGTCACGCGCATCACCGGGGCCTGCAGCGCCAGCCCAAGGTTGGACTTGCCGCCGTCCACGGCCGGCACCAGCACGCCGATGCAGACCAGCCCCGGCAGGAACTCTTCATCGTCCATCGCGTAGCCGTCGCGCTTCACGCGCTCCAGTTCGGCTTCCAGCTGCGCGTGGTCGGTCAGCGTGTTCTGCGTGTAGCGTTCCAGCTCAACGTTGGCCAGCAGCCGCTGGCGCTGCGCCGGCGCCAGCTGCGCCAGGAACAGCTTGCCCGTGGCTGAGCAGTGCGCGGGCACGCGCGAGCCCGGATGCAGGTAGAAGCGCAGCGGCGCCGCCGTTTCCACGCGGTCCAGGTACAGCACCTCGCCGCCGGAGAACGCGGTCAGGTTGCAGCTCTCGCCCACCTCTTCCACCAGCCGGCGCAGCACCATGTGGCGCGCACCGTGCGAGGTGCTGTTGAGCAACAGGTTCTCCGCCAGCCGGCGCAGCCGCAGGCCGGTGCCGTATTGCCGCCCGTCGCCGTTGCGCTGGATCAGGCCCGCCGCCTCCAGCTGCTGCAGCATGCGGTGCAGCGTGGGCTTGGGCAGTCCGGTTTCTTCCACCAGCGCCTGCAGGTTGAAGGACTGGTCCTTCTCCGCGATGACTTCGAGCAGGCCGAACAAACGCAGTGCCGGCGTGTCTCCATCCGGCTTGGCGTCACTTTTGGCGAGGCGCATATCGTTCATGCCTGGCTCCATCATAGGTAAGTTTCATTTTCAGAGTCAAATCATATCAATTATCGAAACTTCTGGTTGACCTTCCCCTGCGAACGGCCTACATTCCAGTGAAAGAACAATTTTTCGGAACTTCTGGTTCCAGTTTTTAAGCGATCACCGGAGACAAGTCGACATGTACGGATAGGCCATCCCTCCCCGGGATTGCAAATACTGAACGACCACGGCCCCAGGCTGGCAATTACTGCCCTGCCATCTATACCGAAGAGAAGCCGTGGCGCCTGCCTTAAACGCTGTACTGGCTGCAACGCAGTACCGACAGCTAGCGCAGCACAGGAGACACAACATGATCCAACAACCAGAGTCCGGCAACGGGCTATCCCACGGCCTGAAGCAACGCCACATGACCATGATCGCGCTGGGTGGCGTGATCGGCGCAGGCCTCTTTGTCGGCAGCGGCGTCGTCATCAAGTCCGCCGGCCCGGCCGCGGTCCTTTCCTTCCTGATCACCGGCCTGCTGGTGGTGCTGGTGATGCGCATGCTGGGCGAGATGGCCTGCGCCATGCCCGGCACCGGCGGTTTCTATGAGTATGCGCGCGAAGCCTGGCGCGACCGCCCGGCGGTGGGCAACCTGGCCGGCTTCCTGACCGGCTGGATGTACTGGTACTTCTGGGTCATCGTGGTGGCGCTGGAAGCCGTGGCCGGTGCCGACCTGGTGCGCTACTGGCTGCCCGACGTGCCCAACTGGATCATCAGCCTGGTGCTGCTGGTGATGCTGACGCTGACCAACCTGGTGTCGGTCAAGTCCTTCGGCGAGTTCGAGTTCTGGTTCGCGTCGATCAAGGTGGCCGCGATCATCGTGTTCCTGTTCGTCGCCGGCGTCTATGTGCTGGGCCTGGCGCCCGGTGCCCATGGCATGCAGGTGGCCAACCTGACCGCCAACGGCGGCTTCATGCCGCACGGCATCGTACCGGTGCTGACCGGAGCGGTAGCCGCCACGGGCTTCTACTTCGGGGCCGAGATCGTCACCATCGCCGCCGCCGAGACCGCCGAGCCGCAGAAGGCAGTGGCCAAGGCCACCAGCTCGGTGATCACGCGCGTGCTGGTTTTCTATGTGGGTTCGATCCTGCTGGTGGTCTGCCTGGTACCGTGGAACTCCAACAGCATCGCCACGCCGTACGTCAGCGCGCTGAACGTGATGGGCGTGCCGGCGGCCGCGCAGATCATGAACGCGATCGTGCTGACCGCGGTGCTGTCGGCGCTTAACTCGGGCCTCTATGCCTCGTCGCGCATGCTGTTCGCGCTGACCCGCCGTGGCGACGCCCCCAAGTCGCTGGCCCGCGTGAGCCGCAACGGCGTGCCGGTGCGCGCCATCCTGGTGGCGACCCTGTTCGGCTACGGTGCGGTGGTGATGTCCTATGTCTCGCCTGATACGGTGTTTGCCTTCCTGGTGAACTCGTACGGCACGGTGGCGATCTTCGTCTACATCCTGATCGCGATCTCGCAGCTGCGCCTGCGTTCCCGCCTGGAGCGCGAAGCGCCGGGCCAGCTGCGCGTGCGCATGTGGTGCTACCCGTACCTCACCTACCTGGCGATCGTCGGCATGATCGGCATCGTGGTGGCGATGGCCTTCATCCCCGACCAGCGCACGCCGCTTGCGCTGGGTGTGGTGAGCCTGGGCATCCTGCTGGTGGCCTACGCCGCGCGGCAACTGTTTCGCGGTAGCGTGGATCCGGTAGTGCCGCTGGCGGAGATGCCGCGCCCGGACCTGCATGAGTATTGATGACTGACCATGACTGACGTGGCGCGCCGGTGCGGTATGCTGGCGCGCTTCGCCGTCTAGGCAACGCCCCTGCCCCATGAGCCTGAAGTCTCCCACCACCCTCTGGTCCCAGCTGTTCCAGCAGCATGCCCACTCGGGCCTGAGCCTGCAGGGCAAGATCCGCCAGATGCTGGTCTCGGCCATCCTTGACGAGCAGCTGCCGCAGGGCGAGCCGCTGCCCAGCAGCCGCGAGCTGTCGGCGCAACTGCGCGTGGCGCGCAACACGGTGGTACTGGCCTACCAGCAGCTGGTCGATGAAGGCTACCTGGTGGCGCGCGAGCGCAGCGGCTACTTCGTCAACCCGGAGATCCTGGGCACGCGCGTGAGCGGCGTGGCCTCGCTGCGCGGCGAGGCGGTGCCCGCCCGCTCAGGCGAGCCGGACTGGGAGCGGCGCTTTGTGTTCCGCCCCACGCAGCAGCGCAATATCGTCAAGCGCGCCAACTGGCGCGACTACCCCTATCCCTTCATCTACGGCCAGTACGACCCGGTGCTGTTCCCCACGGCGGACTGGCGAGAATGCTGCCTGAAGGCGCTCAGCGTGCTCGACATCCACGACTGGGCCCAGGACATGATCCTGCGCGACGACGAATCGCTGGTGCAGCAGATCCGCACCCGCGTGCTGCCGCGCCGCGGCGTGTGGGCCGGCGCCGACGAGATCGTGGTGACCGTGGGCGCGCAGCAGGCGCTGTACCTGCTGGCCGACCTGCTGGTCAGCCCCGACACGCCGGTGGGGATCGAGGACCCCGGCTATCCGGACGCACGCAATATCTTTGGCTCGCACACCTCCCACCTGGTGCCGCTGCCGGTCGACGGCGACGGCCTGACCCTGTCTGACGCGCAACGCGCCTGCGACTACGTCTACGTGACCCCGGGCCACCAGTGCCCCACCACCGTCACCATGCCGCTGGCGCGCCGCCAGGCCCTGCTGCGCCAGGCCGAGGAAGCTGACTTCGTGCTGATCGAGGACGACTACGAAAGCGAAAGCCGCTTCGAAGGCGACCCCACCCCCACGCTCAAGAGCCTGGACCGCAGCAACCGCGTGATCTATGTCGGCAGCCTGTCCAAGAGCCTGGCGCCGGGGCTGCGCATCGGCTATATCGTCGGGCCGGCGGCACTGATCGCCGAGCTGCGCGGCGCGCGGCGGCTGATGCTTCGGCATCCGTCGGCGTATATCCAGCGCGCGTTCTCGCTGTTCCTGTCGCTGGGCCACTATGACGCGCACCTGCGCCGGCTGGCGGCCGCGCACCGCGAGCGCGCCGAAGCCGTGCTGGCGGCGCTGGCCACGCATATGCCTGACTTCCGCGCGGTGCCGATCGCCGGCGGCGCCTCATGCTGGATCGAGGGGCCGTCCTGGCTCGATGCCGATGCGCTGGCGCGGCTGGCCGAGCTGCAGGGCGTGCTGATAGAGCCCGGCAGCGTCTTCTTCATGGCCGAGCCCGCGCCGCGCAATGGCTTCCGGCTCGGATACTCGTCGATCTCGCTGGACCGCATCGAGCCCGGCATCCGCGTGCTGGCGGGCGTGGCGCGTGAGCTGCAGGCCACCGCCAGCGGCGCCACAACCATCGCCGCCGTCACTTCCCGGGTCCGTCCCGCGGCCTGAGCCGGCCCGCGGCGGTGTCTGCCGCCGCTGGCCCAAGCGATTGTCCCGAACTGGCGCTACAGCGCCGCGCGCGGCTTCCCTATCCTCGAGTCATGGCCGGTTCCCCACGGACCGGCAGACAACACTCAGGAGACCAACCCATGTCCAAGGACAACACCGCCGCCGGCATCGAACTGCTGCAGGCCTTCAACGACGCCTGGAACCGCCACGACATCGAGGCCCTGATGGGCTTCATGGCCGATGACTGCGCCTTCCACGGCGTGGCCGGGCCCGAGCTGCTGGGCCGCAGCTTTATCGGCCGCGACGCGGTGCGCGAAGGCTTCCAGCTGGCCTGGCAGACTTTCCCTGACGCGCAGTGGGTCGATGGCGACCACTTTGTCGTGGGCGACCGCGGCGTGAGCGAATCCACCTTCCGCGGCACCCGTGCCGACGGCGCCCGCATCGAGGCGCGCATGGTGGACGTCTTCACCTTCCGCGACGGCAAGATCGCGGTCAAGAACGCGTACCGCAAGGAGCGCCCGCCCGTCGTAGCGCCCGCAGCCTGACCGAGGAGACGCGCCATGCAAGCCGTAGCCCCCCGCAGCAGCCTCCTTGCCGGCGAGCAGTCCACCGCGCCCACCCGGCCGTACGACCCCGCCTACGATCCCCTGCACACACCCACCCCCGGTCACGGCCGCGAATACGCGCCCACCTACTGGATCGGCACCGCGGGCGAACCGCCCGCCGACGACGGCCCGATCACGCATGACATCGACGTGGATGTGGCGATCATCGGCTCGGGCTTCACCGGCCTGACCTGCGCCATCTTCCTGGCACAGGAATACGGCATCAAGGCCACCGTGCTCGAAGCCAACCGCGTCAGCTGGGGTTGCAGCACGCGCAACGGCGGCCAGGCGCAATGCGCGTCCGGGCGGCTCAAGCGCTCGCAGTGGATCCAGCGCTACGGCCTGGACACCGCGCTGCGCCTGCATGAAGAAATCTGCGACGGCATGGAGACCTTCAAGGGCCTGATCCAGGACATCAACTGCGATCCGCAGCCTGGCGGCCACCTGTATATCGCGCACCGCGCCAAGGTGATGCCGGCGCTGGAGAAGGAAGCCAAGCTCCTGCGCGAAGTCTTCAAGTACGACGCACGGATCATGGACGCCGACACCGTGCGGCGCGACTATGTCGACGACAAGGAAGCCGCGGGCGCCATGCATGAGCCCGAAGGCATCGGCATCCACGCCGGCAAGCTCGCCTTCGGCTACCTGCGCCGCGCGCGCGAGCTGGGCGCCAAGGTGCATCCGTCCAGCCCGGTGACCGGCTGGGAAACGCGCAACGGCGTGCACTACCTGCGCACCCCCGGCGGCATCGTGCGCGCCCGCGCCGTGGGCGTGGCCACCGGCGGCTATACCTCGCAGACGCTGCACCGCGAGCTGAAGAACCGGCTGTTCCCGATCCTGTCGAACTCCATCGTCACGCGCCCGCTCACGGCCAGCGAACTGGCCGCGTGCAACTTCCGCACCACGCAGGTCATCACCGACACCCGCATCCTGCGCCACTACTACCGCCTGATGCCAGACGGCCGCCTGCAGATCGGCAGCCGCAGCGCCATCACCGGCAACGACGCGCCGCAGGAGCAGTACAAGCAGAAGCTGATCGGCGACATGCACCGCAAGTTCCCGGCGCTGCAGGGGATCCAGGTCGATTACTCGTGGTGGGGCTGGGTCGATGTCAGCCACGACATGATGCCGCGTATCACGCAGCCGGATCCGGCGCAGTCGATCTATTACGCAATGGGGTACGGCGGCAATGGCGTGATGTACTCCGCGCAGGCTGGCAAGCGGCTGGCGGCGTTGATTGCTGGCAAGGCTGCCGCGCTGCCAGAACTGCCGATCTTCCGTTCGCCGCTGCCATTCCCGAATGTGCGGGAGATGGTGGAATCGCAGATGTTCGCGCCGTTCCGGAGGATGGGGCAGCGGGTGCTGTACCACTGGTATCACCTGAAGGACGACGTGCTGTAACTCGCGCGTGGGCGTGCCGCCTGGCGCGCCCACGCTTCTGGCCCGCCTCAGAACAGCGTGTAGCCCCCGTCGATCACAAAGGTATCGCCCGTGTGGTAGGCCGACGCCGCGCTCATCAGGTACACCGCAATCCCGGCGAAGTCACTACCCTCACCCCAGCGGCGCATCGGCACGCGCTTGTGCACCATTTCCTGGAAGGCATCGTTACCCTGGGCCACGCTGGTCATCTCGGTCCTGATCCAGCCCGGCAGGATCGAGTGCGCGCGGATGCCCTTGCGCGCGTACTCCACCGCCAGCCCCCGCATCATCGAGATCACGCCGCCCTTGGTGGCCGCATAGTGCTCGGAGCGCGGCGCGCCTTCAATCGCCGCGACCGAGGCCGTGCTGCACAGCACCCCGCCCTCGCCCTGCACCAGCATCTGCCGCACCGCGGCGCGCAGCGTGAAGAAGGCACCGTCCAGGTTGACGCGCATGGTCCTGCGCCAGGCCTCGGTCGGCATCTGGTCGAACGGCCCCTTGTTGCCGCTGCCCACGCCGGCATTGGCAAAGCAGCCGTCAATGCGCCCCAGCGCCGCCACCGTGCGCCGCATTGCAGCATCGACCGCCTGCTCGTCGCCGACGTCGCAAAGCTCGGTATGCACCTTGCGCCCATGCTGGGCCAGGCGGCCGGCAGCGGCAGCGTTCTTGTCGGCATTCGTGCCCCAGATCGCGATATCGGCGCCGGCCGCGGCCAGCCCTTCGGCAATGCCCAGGCCGATGCCGCCGTTGCCGCCGGTCACCAGTGCCACTTTGCCGCTCAGGTCGAATGGATGCTTTGTCATGTGATTGTCTCCTTGGGGGGTGGGACATTGTTCACATGGCGAAGGGTTCAAGGCGTCGTCGGAATGGATGAAATCGCCGAGGCAGGTGACGGGCGCCGGACCGGCCATGGCCACCGCCGCCCCATGACAGCCTAAAGAGCGGCTCCCTGACTGGCATCCTTATGCCCGGCAAATTCACCCGGCGTACATCCGAAATGCCGCTTGAACCGCCGTCCAAAGTGAGACTGGTCGGCGAAACCGACAAGCGTGGCAACCAATGCCAACGGATAGTCTCCCGAGCGGATCATCTCGCGCGCGCGCAGCAAGCGAACGCGCTCGACATACGCCATCGGCGTTTCGCCGATGCTGCGCTTGAACATGCGCGCAAAATGAAAGCGGCTGACATTGGCCATATCCGCCAGCGCCTGCAGCTTCACCGCCTCCGGTGTACCGTGGATATAGTCCAGGACCCTGCTGAGGGCCTGCGGATGGAGCCCGCCGGGAAGTGACGAGGCGCCCGGGTCACTGACATTGAAGCGATGCACTAGATGCGCCGACAGCGCGCAGGAAAGGGGCTCGGCGATCAGCATTTGCGCCGGATGCGCGACCGCCTGGATCTCTCGCGCCAGCGTAAAGGTAATGGTCTCGGCGAAGCCGTCGCGCTGCCCGAAGCAATTGCGGAGCCTGTGCGCGGCGCGTGGCTGGCGGATCGTGGCATCAGCGGCTTCGGCCAGCAGGCTTTGCGGAATCCTCGCAATGACGATGGAACCGGGCCTGTCCCAACTCCAGCTGGATTCGACCAGCCGCGGGTGCAGGCTGATATTGCCGGGAACGACGATGCCGCGATGCACCTGGCCCAGTCGCCGCTGCTCAAGCCTGGCGTGTCCCGCGAGTCGCATCGCAAGCATGTCGTGGTCCAGCTCCGGAGAGGACACCGATCCGGCCGAGCGCCAGTGATGGATCTGCACGGTGATGCCAGCCCACGGGCGTCTGCTGCTGCTGACATCGGGACGAACCGGCAACTCCGCATCGATCACGCCATGTCTCGTCGGCGATCGCATAGGCACATACCCCGCAAGGGCCCACGACGGTAGCGTCGGGGCAAGGGCCAGGTCCCCGCTGCGCATGAAAGCATATGAATTTATCCGGTTGAAGTAAAGCGGCCCGCACAATCCGCGGGACCTGACGCAAGCCATGCCGGCCGGTCCTCCTTTTCATACCTATCATCCAACGAGTCAGCGCAAGAGTCGTCCACCGCAGCGCAACCACGTTCTATTGCGATGGCCGCCGGTGCCTGTAGCGTTTCAACGACTGTCCCACCAGTCCGAGGCAGCCACACACCTTCCGGTCCCGAGGCAGGCCAGTGTCAGGCCAAACCTGCAGAGACTTGCAGAATGCGCCCCCAGTCATTCCGGCAGTTCGCTGCCGAAGCTGGCGCAGGCCCGGGCGAAGTCCCTGTCCCCAACCGCCCGAATCATCCGGGCTATGCAAAGAGGAATGTCGACTATGTCCAGTTCTGTTCGTTCCGACGCAAGCCAACCACAGCCTGGCGATAGCTACGGCTCAACCCGCATGCCGCTGTGCCTGACGGTCAACGGCACGCTGCATCGCCTCGATATCGATCCGCGCGAATCCCTGCTTGACGTACTGCGCGAGCGCCTGGACCTCACGGGCACGAAAAAGGGCTGCAACCAGGGCGCGTGCGGGGCCTGCACGGTGCTGGTGGACGGGCGCCGGATCAACGCCTGCCTGGCTTTGGCCGCCATGTACAACGACGCCCACGTGAGCACGATCGAAGGCCTGTCGTCGGCCGACGGCGAGCTGCATCCGCTACAGGCCGCGTTTATCGCGCACGATGGCTTCCAATGCGGATTCTGTACGGCAGGCCAGATCATGTCCGGCGTCGCCTGCATCAATGAGGGTCATGCCACCTCCGCCGACGATGTGCGCTTCTGGATGAGCGGCAATATCTGCCGTTGCGGGGCTTACCCGGGGGTCGTCGCGGCGATCGCCGAGGTCGGCGGGAGGATGCTGCCATGATCCCGTTCACACTGCAGAAAGCCGGCTCGGAAGCTGAAGCGCTGGCGGCGGCCGCGGCCGGGGCCCGCTTCATCGCCGGCGGCACCACGCTGGTGGACCTGATGCGCGAGCACGTGGAACAGCCCACGCAACTGGTAGACATCAACGCGCTGCCGCTGAACCATATCCGCATGGAGGGCGACGAGCTGGTCATCGGCGCGCTGGCCCGCATGTCCGATGTCGCCGCGCATCCCGACGTTTGCCGGCTCCACCCGGTGATCGCCGAGTCGCTGGTCGAGGGCGCCTCTCCCCAGTTGCGAAACATGGCCAGCATCGGCGGCAACCTGCTCCAGCGCGTGCGCTGTCCTTACTTCCGCATGCTCGATGCCGCCTGCAACAAGCGCACCCCGGACAGCGGCTGCGCGGCCATCGACGGGTTGCACGCGGGCAATGCCATCCTGGGCGCCAGCGACCATTGCTCCGCAACGCATCCGTCCGACCTTGCGGTTGCCCTGGTCGCGCTGGACGCGGTGGTCCACGTACGGGGTCCGCACGGCGCGCGCCATTTCCGCGTGGAAGACCTTTACCGCCTGCCCGGAACCACGCCGCATCTCGAACACACCTTGCAGGCCGGAGAACTCATTGCCGAGGTGCGAGTTCCACCGCTCGCCTATGCACGGACTGCGCGCTATCTGAAAGTGCGGGACCGGGCCTCGTATGAGTTTGCCCTGGTATCTGCCGCGGCAGCCTTCGAGGTCAGGGATGGCGTGATCCAGGCCGCTCGCCTCGCATGCGGTGGCGTGGGCACCCGGCCATGGCGCATGCGCGCGGCCGAACTCGCGCTGCAAGGCAGGCCGCCCACGCGCGCGAGCTTCGAGGCGGCAGCGCTTACCACGATTGCAGGCGCCACCCCGCTGCCAGGCAACCGCTACAAGGTCGCGCTGCTGCAACGAACGGTGGTACGGGCCCTCGAACTCGCAGGAGAAGGCAGATGAACGCAAACCATATCGGCCAGCCGCATGCCCGCGTCGACGGGCGCGCCAAGGTGACCGGCAGCGCGCGGTATGCCGCCGACTTCAACCAGCCAGGACAGGCCTACGCGGTGATCGTGGGCGCTTCGATCGGACTCGGTCGCGTGATCGCACTCGACGCCGAAGCCGCGCGCCGACTGCCAGGGGTACTGGCGGTACTGACGCACGAAAACGCGCCGAAACTGGCGTACGCCCCGCACAAGGGCTTTATCGATCCGGAACACGGCGAACGTCTGCATGTCCTGCAGGACGATCACGTCCGCTTCTATGGCCAGCCGGTTGCCGTGGTCGTGGCGCAGACGCTGGACCAGGCCGAGCATGCGGCCTGCCTGCTGCTGATTCGCTATGCCGAGGAATCACCGGTCTCCGACCCGCTCGACCAGCGCGCCGAAGCCGTGGTGCCGGAGGCGGGACGCGAACCAGGCCCCCATTCGGCGGACCGGGTCCGCGGCGACCCCGAGGCCGCGCTGGCGGCGGCTGCCGTCAGCATCGACGCCACCTACGATGCCGCGCGAGAAAATCACTTCCCGATCGAACCGAACGCCACCGTTGCCGCCTGGCAAGGCGACCAGCTGACGCTCTGGAGCAAGAGCCAGTTCGTGATCAACGAGCAGGCCGAGATCGCGGCGATCCTCGGCATCCCGGCTGAGAACGTCCACGTCATCTGCCCGTTTATCGGCGGCGCCTTCGGCACCAGCCTGCGCACCTGGCCGCATGTCACGCTGGCGGCAGTCGCCGCGCGCGAAGTGGGCAAGCCCGTCAAGCTGGTGCTGTCGCGGCGACAGATGTTCCATCAGACGGGGCACCGGCCGCGCACCGTGCAGCGCATTGCGCTGTCGGCAACGCCCGACGGCAGGCTGACCGGCATCGTGCACGAAGGCACCGGCGAAACCAGCCGCCATGAGCAGTTCACCGAGGCACTCACTGCGGTGACGCCGTTCCTCTATCGCTGTCCCAATGTGCGCACTCGCTACCGGCTGGTGCCGCTGGACATCGGCACGCCGACCTTTATGCGGGGTCCGGGCGAGGCCACCGGCGTCTTTGCGCTGGAATGCGCGATGGACGAGCTGGCCTACGCCCTCGAGATGGATCCGCTGGAACTGCGGCGGCGCAATGAACCCGGGCTCGACGAGGGCATGCAACTGCCGTTCTCCAGTCGCTCCATGCTTGCCTGCTACGAACGCGGCGCCGACGCGTTCGGCTGGTCCCGCCGCACGCTCTCGCCCGGCTCGATGCGGGACGGCCGCCTGCATATCGGCTGGGGGATGGCCTGTGCCAGCTACCCGGTCTTCCACGGCCAGGCCAGCGCCCGCGTGCGCCTGCTTGCCGACGGAACGGCCGAAGTCGAAGCCGCCGCCAGCGACATGGGGCCCGGCACCTACACCTCGATCACGCAGATTGCCGCCGAGACGCTGGGCCTGCCGATGGACAGCGTGCGCTTCAGCCTTGGCCGTTCGGATTTCCCACCTACCCCGCCGCACGGGGGCTCGATGACCCTCGCGTCCGTCGGCTCGGCCGTGCGCGCGGCCTGCATTGCCGCGCTGGACCAGCGCCAGGCGCGCGCGGATCGCACGGACGGCGCCATCGAAGCGAGCGCCACGGCAGGCCCGGATGGCGAGGTGCGCAGCCGGTTTTCCATGCATGCCTTCGGTGCCGTGTTCGTCGAAGTCGCCATCGATCCCGATGTCGGCACGATCCGTGTCCGGCGCGTGGTCGGCGCCTATGGCGCGGGTCGTATCGTGAATCCGCGGCTCGCAGCCAGCCAATGCACGGGCGGGATGGTCGGCGGCATCGGCATGGCGCTGATGGAGCGAACCGCGCTGGATCCGCGGGACGGCCGGCCGGTGAATGCGCACATGGCGGATTACCTCGTGCCCGTCAACCTGGATATCCACGGGCTGGAAGCGCATTTTGTCGACGAGGTCGATCCCCATGTGAACGAACTGGGCGTCAAGGGGTTAGGTGAAATCGCGCTGGTGGGCGTGGCGCCGGCCGTAGCCAACGCCGTGTTTCACGCAACGGGAAAGCGCGTGCGGGAGCTTCCGATCCGCATCGAGCACCTGGTCGAGCACTAGTCCGGCAAGTGCGACATGCCGCCGACGCCGCCCAAACTGACGGCGTCGGCGGGGATCCGCAGGCTCGACGCGATTTTGAAATGTATTTCTCTACAGGGCTTACCCGAGGACCTAGGGTTTTCTAGTGTACGAAAACCTAGGCTGCCGGGGATTGATAAGGTACTTTTCTCCCGCCAACACCAAAACACTCCGTATCCGCCCACGCGTCAAGGACCGCCGGCGACAGGCTTCATCATGATCAAAGATCTACGCATTCGTTCTGCGGGCACGCAAGATCTGCCGGCAATTTCGAAGGTTCTCGCGCAATGCGGCTTGGACGAGCACGAAATCGAAGCGCATCTGGAGACTTTCCATGTTGCCGTGCTGGAAGGCCGCATCGTTGGATGCGCCGGCGCCGAACGATACGACGATCTCGTCGTCATCCGGTCTGTGGCCGTCCTTCCCGAATATCGCCAGCTCGGGGTGGCGACTCACCTGGTCTCCGCGGTATTGATGCGGGCGCGCGCGCAAGGCGTGCGTCGCGCCGTACTGGCGACCAGCAATTGCCCGAGTCATTTCGCCCGCTATGGCTTCCAGCTGGTCTCCGCGGAGAACCTTCCCGCTGAAGTCCGCGCGTCGCACACGCTCAGGATTGCAGGCATACCGCCAGGGCTGTGCATGCATTGCGAGCTGAAGTAGACGCCTCTGCCCGCTCAATCCGCTCTGTTCGCTCTATCCGCAATTCACAGGCACGGGGTCTGTGGCGGCCCACGCCCGCCGGTTGTCCCCAAATCGGCACTATGATGGCGGCATTCTCCACCATCCGTTGCCAGTCATGGACAAGGCCCGTGTCCTCACCCTCTTCCTCGGCGTGGTACGCGCCGGCAGCTTCCACCGCGCCGCGGTGGAAGCTGGCGTCACCCCGCAGGCCGCCAGCAAGGCCGTGCGCACGCTGGAGGATCATCTCGGCGTGCGCCTGCTGCACCGGACCACGCGCAAGCTCAGCCTGACGGAAGAAGGCGCACGCCTGTTCGAGCTGGCCGCGCCGGGCATGCGCCAGCTCGACGAAGCGCTCGAGCAGGTCCGCAGCAGCAAGAGCGACAACGACGGTCTGATCCGCCTGACCGCTCCGCCGTCGCTCGGCAGCCGCGTGCTGGTCCCGCTGGTGCGGGGCTTTCGCGAACAATACCCCGGCATCACCTTCGATGTAGTGCTGAGCGACCTCTTCACCGACCTGGTCGAAGCCAAGATCGACGTCGGCTTCCGCGTCGGCACCAGCCCCGGCCAGAACCTGGTGGCGCGGCGGCTGTGCGACCTGCCGCTGGTCATCTGCGCGGCGCCGGATTACCTGGCGCGGCACGGCGAGCCGGCAACCCTCGACGACTTGCCGCAGCACCAGTGCACCGGCTTCCGCCGCCCCGCGACCGGGCGCATGGTGCCGTGGGAGCTGCAGGTGGACGGCGACCTGATCTACCAGGAGGTGCCTGCCGTGGCGAGCTTCAATGACGTGGAAACCGAGGTCGAAGCGGTGCGCGCCGGCATGGGCATCGGCCAGCTGCCCGCCTACATGATCCACGCCGACCTCGTGAGCGGGCGGCTGAAGGCGATCCTGCCGGGGTACAGCAGCAGCAATGTCGGCATGTACATGTACTACCCGCATCGCAGCCAGATGCCGGTGCGGGTCCGGCGCTTCATCGACTTCGTGGTGGAGGCGGGCCGGGGCGCGGAGCAGTCGCTGTCACGGCTGGTCGGGGTCGTGACCTGAGCCTGCTACCCCGCAGCACAGACAACCAGAAGTTGCTATTGAAACGCCATTCCACTCTCTAGTGCGACGTTCGCTCCACGCCTAAATTGGTCTCAACGGCGGCTGCACAGCGCCATCCCCGGAACCACACCGGGAAACGCGCAGCAGCCACCGTCCGCCTCTTTCTCTGATGACCAGTCTCCAGGAGCGACATCATGATTGCCCAACTCGCACGCACCCTTGTTCCCGCCGCCATCTCGCTGGTGGCCGCCGTCTCCCTCCAGAACGCCAATGCCGCGCAAGCCGGCAACAGCGCGCCCGCCAGCGTGGCAGCGCGCACGCATGACGTGTTCACCGACGGCCAGCGGCAGGGCCGCTTCGACACCTTCTCAGAAGGCGCGCATGACAGTGGCGCCACTGCGCTCGTCGCCGGGCTCGACCGCAGCGGGGTCTCGGCCACGCCGGGGCGAAAGTTCGATCCGTACACCGAGGGTGCCCGTGCGGTCGAAGGCAATCCGCGCCTGCGCGGCACGGCCTTGAATGGCGCATCGGCGTGGGTGTGATCGCCCGGTCCGAAGTCGACGCAACGCGGCAGGACGAGCCCTGAACGGCTGACTCCAATCCCCGGACAAAGCGCTTTTCCAGACGCCCTGCCTCGCCTTTTCGTTTGACTTTTTCTCAACCGAAAGCGCCGGAAATATCGTTTGTCGTGCAGGCCGCCGACGACAACTATTACGCCAAGGCCAACCCACAGGAGACAGCCATGTCAGACCAGCCCTATCCGCTCTGGAGCGCGGAACCCGTCCCCCACCTGCTCGCCTCGCGTGACCGCGCCACCGGCGAGTGGATCTTCCCGGCGCTGCCCGCCGACTCTCCGCTGGCGGACGGCCACGAGACCGTCGCCATCACCGGCACGGGCGTGCTCTACAGCTTCACCGTGATCCATCCCGCGCCCAAGAGCGGACTGGCTCCATATGCGCTGGGTTATGTCGATTTCGTCGGGCCGGTGCGAATCTTCGGCCGCCTGCAGGGCGCGGCGCGTCCGGTCATCGGCGAACGCTACGCGCAGCGGCATGACGCCGAGCTGGGCTATGTCTTCGAGGCCGTCACGGTCTGATCGATCGAGAGAAGGAGAGGTAAGCAAGATGCAGGACATCTACATCCATGGCGGCGCGATGACGCCGTTCGGCCGGCACCCCGCCGTGCTGGCGCCGGAGCTGGCGCAACAGGCAATCCTGAAGGCGCTGGCCGATGCCGACGTGCCGGCCGGCCGCATCCAGGCGGTCTACTGCGCCAACGTCCTGGGCGGCATGATCCTCGGCCAGCTGATCGTGCGCGATCTGGGGCTCAAGGGCATCCCGGTCTACAACGTCGAGAACGCCTGCGCCAGCGGCGCCACCGGCGTGCACCTGGCACGGCACGCGCTGCTGGCCGGGCAATACGACACGGTGCTGGTCTTCGGCATCGAGCAGCTGACCGCGCTCGGCGGCGGCACCATCCCGCTGCAGCGCAATGACCACAAGACCGACCTCTATGCGAAGTCCGGCATGGTACTGCCCGCGGTGTATGCGATGCGCGGCACGCGTTTCCTGCACGAGCGCGACGCCAATCCGTCCGACCTCGCTGAAGTGGCCGTGAAGAACCGCTACCACGGCTCGCTGAACCCGTATGCCCAGCAGCGCAAGACCACCACGGTCGAGGAAGTGCTGGCCTCGCGCATGATCGCCGACCCGCTGACGCTGCTGCAGTGCTGCCCGTCGCAGGTCGATGGCGCGGCGTCGGTGGTGCTGAGCACGCGCCGGCCGGCGCAGGCGCGGCCGGTGAAGGTGCTGTCGTCTGTAGTGGTGTCGGGCATGCGCGAGGAGGCCGACGACGATATCCTCGATGCCGAGATCACCGCGCGCGCCGCGCGCCAGGCTTACGAACAGGCCGGGCTCGGCCCGCAGGACGTCGACGTGGTCGAACTGCACGACGCCTTCACCATCGCCGAACTGCTCTACTACGAAGCCCTCGGCCTGGCGCCGCGTGGCGATGCCGTGGCGCTGCTCAAGTCCGGCGCGACGCGCCTGGGCGGGCGCGTGCCGGTCAACCCGAGCGGCGGCCTGCTGGCCAAGGGGCATCCGCTGGGCGCCACCGGCGTGGCGCAGATGGTCGAGATCCTGTGGCAGCTGCAAGGCCGCGCCGGCGAACGCCAGGTGGCGGATACCCGCATCGGCCTGACGCAATGCACCGGCGGCGGCATCGCGGGCGTGGACCACGCCGCTTCTTCCGTCCACCTGCTGGGAGTCTGAGATGGGCACGCAACGCTTCGATCCTTCCCATGTGGCGGTGGTCACCGGCGCAGCGCGCGGCATCGGCCTGGGCATCGCCACGCAACTGGCCCGCCAGGGGCTGGCCGTGGCCCTGCTCGACCGCGACGCCGCCGCGCTCGATACCGCCGTCGGTGCGCTGGTTGCCGAGGGCTTCAACGCCTTTGGCGCCAGTGCCGACCTGACCGACTCGGCCGCGGTCAACGATGCCTTCGCGCAAATCCAGGCGCGCACTGGCCGCGTCGACTACCTGGTCAACAACGCCGGCGCCGTGCGCGACATGCGCTTCCTGAAGATGACCGACGACGACTGGGACCTGGTCATCGATACCAACCTGCGCTCGCAGTTCCTGTGCTGCCGCGCGGCGCTGCCCGGCATGGTCGAGCGCGGCTACGGGCGCGTGGTCAATATCTCGTCGCGGGCGTGGCTGGGCGGATTCGGACAGGCTAACTACTCCGCGGCCAAGGGCGGCGTAGTCAGCCTGACGCGCTCGCTGGCGATCGAGTTTGCGAGCAAGGGCATCACCGTCAATGCAGTGGCGCCGGGCATCGTCGATACCCCGCTGTTCCGCGGCTTCGCGCCCGACGTGCAGGCCCGGCTGCAGAAGTCGGTCCCGGTGCAGCGCATCGGCACCGCCGACGATATCGCCAACGCGGTCAGCTTCTTCCTCGACCCGCAGTCGTCCTACGTGACCGGGCAGGTGCTCTATGTCTGTGGCGGCCGCAGCCTGTCGTCGCCAAGCGTGTAAGGAGGCAAGCCATGACCGTACGACTCCACACCGAAGGCGCGGTCGCCGTGCTAACGATCGACCGGCCCGAGGCACTCAATGCGCTGGACGTGGCCGCGCTGCGCGAACTGCGCGCGCACCTCATCGAAGTGCGCGACCGCGACGACCTGCGCGTGGCGGTGCTGACCGGCGCCGGCACGCGCGCCTTCTGCGCGGGCGCCGACCTGAAAGGCACGCGCAGCTCGCCCGCGACCTATCCGGAAGCACTGTTCCGCGCGCCGGAGCAGGCCGCCGACCTGGGGCTCTATATCCGGCTGATGGACCTGACCGACCTGGGCCTGTTCAAGCCGCTGATCGCGGCGGTCAACGGCCATTGCCTTGGAGCGGGGCTTGAGATAGCGCTGCAATGCGATGCGCGGATCGCGTCAGAACAAGCGAGCTTCGGCCTGCCCGAAGCCGCGGTCGGGTCAATCCCCGCTGTCTCGGGCCTGCATCGCCTGCTGAAGGCCGTGCCGGCGGCGCATGCGATGCAGATGGTGCTGACCGGCGAGCGAATCGACGCGGCGCAGGCCGCGCGCATCGGGCTGGTCACCGAGACGGTGGCGCCTGCCACGCTGCTCGACCGTGCGCTGGCGATCGCGACCCGCATCGCCGCCAATGCGCCGCTGGCGGTGCAGGCCGTCAAGAAGCTGTCGCGCCAGACCAGCCACCTCAGCGAAGCCGACGCCCAGCAACTGACCGAACTCTACTGGGGCGTGCTGCGCGATACCGCGGACCGCACCGAAGGCCGGCAGGCCTTCGCCGAGAAGCGCGAGCCCCGCTACACCGGGCGCTAAGCGTTCGCAAACAGACAGACAGGAGACAGACCATGACCCGCATTACCCGATTCGCACGCGTGGCGCTGGCCGGCATGCTGGCAGCCACGGCGCTGGGCGCCGCGGCGCAGGCGCCCTTCCCCAGGCAAAAACCGATTACGCTGGTGGTGCCGTTCGCCCCCGGCGGCGGCAACGATATCCTCGCGCGGCTGATCGCGCCGAAGATGGGCAAGCTGCTGGGCCAGACCGTCGTGATCGAGAACAAGCCCGGCGCGGGCGGCAATCTCGGCGCCGACTATGTCGCCCACGCGGCGCCGGACGGCTATACGCTGGTGATCGCATCCAGCCAGGTGACGATGAACCCGTTTCTCGGCACGAAGATTCCGTTCAGCATCGAACGCGACTTCGAGCCGGTGGGGCGGATCGCGTCAGTGCCGATCATGCTGGTCGCCAACCCCGACCAGCCGTTCCGCACGCTGCAGGATTTTATCCAGTACACCCGCGCCAATCCCGGCAAGCTCAGCTATAGCAGCCCGGGCAACGGCACGCCCCAGCACCTGGCCGGTGAAGTCTTTGCCAGGCTCAACAAGACCGAACTGCTGCACGTGCCCTATCGCGGCACCGGGCCGTCGATCACCGATCTGATGGGCGGGCAAGTGCAGATCTCGTTCGCGACCTTTGCTTCGGCGATCCAGTATGTGCGCGCCGGCAAACTGCGCGCGCTGGGCATCGCCGGCAAGAAGCGCACCGCGCTCATGCCCGACCTGCCGACCTTTGCGGAAGCAGGCATCGCCGGCTACGACGCCGAGCTGTGGTACAGCCTGCTGGCGCCGGCGCAGACGCCGAAGCCAGTGGTCGACAAGCTCAACGCCGCACTGGTGGCCGCGCTGAAATCGCCTGACATCGCCGAGCAGATGGCAAAGCAAGGCTTCGAGCCGCAGGCGTCGTCGCCGGCCGAGCTGAAGACCTATATCGGCAAGGAAATGGCGCGCTGGCAGCGGCTGATCCAGGACAACGGCATCAAGGTGGCCTTATGAACATGCATCCCGCCACGGTGCCGTCAACCGACAACCCGCTGCTGGACTACCTCGGCATCCGCCTGGCCAGCGTCGGCGACGGCCGCTGCACCTTCGAGCTCGACCTCGAGCCACGCCACCTGAACCGGCAGGGCAGCGTGCAGGGCGGCGTCACCGCCACGCTGCTCGACGCCGCCTGCGGCTACGCCGGGTTGCCCGCCGGCCCGGACGGCACGCTCGGCCACGCGGTCACCGTCATGCTGACGATCAGCTATCTCAGCAAGGCCAGCACGGGCCGGCTGCGCGCCACGGCGCAACTCACCCGCGCCGGCAAGAGCCTGTACTTCGCCTCGGCGGAGCTGACCACCGATGCCGGCGTGCTGGTGGCGACCGCGCAAGGCACGTTCAAACGATCCCGCACCCTACCGGAGGCATGACATGTTGCGCGACGCACTGGACGGCCTGACCGTCATCGATTTCACGCAGATCGGCGCCGGGCCGACCTGCACCATGCTGCTGGCCGACATGGGCGCGAGGGTCATCAAGGTGGAGCCGCCGGGCGGTGAGATGGGCCGCGGGCTGGGGCCCGGCTGGCTCGGCGACGACAGCGCGCTGTTTCACGGCTTCAACCGCAACAAGCTGGGCGTGGCGATCGACCTGAAGTCCGCCGACGGCGTGGCCGTGGCCCGCCGCCTGATCGTGGGTGCCGACATCGTGGTGGAAAGCATGCGGCCCGGCGTGATGGAACGCCTCGGCCTTGGCCATGCGCAACTGGCGGACGAACACCCCGCGCTGATCTACTGCTCGATCTCCGCCTACGGGCAGGAGGGACCATATGCGAGCCGCGCCGGCGTCGACGGCATCATGCAGGCGGATTCCGGCCTGATGAGCCTGATCGGCCTGCCCGACGGCGAGCCGTGCAAGGTGCAGGCGCCGGTCGTCGACGTGATGACCGGCTACGTGGCCTCCGTGGGCGTGTTGGCGAAGCTCGCGCAGCGGGCCCGCGACGGCCTGGGCGGCCATCTCGACGTCAACCTGCTCAATGCGGCGCTGGCGCTGCAGCAGTCGTCCATCACCAGCTACTGCGCCGACGGGCAACTGCCGGAACGTGTGGGCAGCGCGGCGCCCTACTCAGCGCCCAACCAGGCCTTCCGCACCGCCGATGGCTGGGTCATGGTGGCCGCCTATATGCCCGAGCGCTGGCGCCGGTTGTGCGATGTGCTGGGCCGGCCCGAACTGGCCGACGATCCGCGCTTTGCGACTTCACCGCTGCGCGTGGTCAATCGCGCGGCAATGGTGGAGGTGCTGACCAGTGCCTTCGTCACCCGCGCGACCGACACATGGCTGGCGTTGCTCCAGGACGCCGACATTCTGTGCGCCCCCGTGGCGACCTACGAGGACGTCATGGCGCATCCGCAGGTGGCCGCCAACCGCATGGTGCAGCGCGTCCGGCACGACACGCTGGGCGAGATCCGCATGCCGGGATTCCCGATCAACAGCGCTCAGGAGAACGCGTTGCCATCGCGGCCGGCACCAGCTTGCGGACAGCATACGCAGGCGGTGCTGGGCGAGCTTGGCTACAGCCGCGACGAAATCGCCGCGCTGTCGTCTCGGGGCGCTATCCGCTGCGGCGATATCGAGGAAAAGCGACACGTGGTCGCGGCGGCATCGTGAGCGCGCTCAACCCTGAGTGTCAAACTGCGCCAGCAGCCATTGCCGGAACACTGCCATGCTCGGGCTCTCCTTGCGATCGGCAGGCGTCAGCAGGTAGTAGGTGAAGTCGCCCATGTCCACAGTCTGGCGGAACGGCGCCACCAGCCGGCCGGCGTCGAGATCCGCCGCCACCAGGAAGCGCTGCGCGATCGCGAAGCCCTGCCCTTCTGCCGCGGCCGCATAGGCCATGGCCGAGCTCTGGAAGGTCATGCCGCTGCGCGCATCGACCTCCTTGTCGGCGCGCGCGGCCTTGAGCCAGTGGGCCCAATCGTCGGGCCGCGCGATCGAGTGCAGCAGGGTCTGGTGCTGCAGGTCGGCGGGCTTCTTCACCTTCGGCCCGCCCTCCAGCAGCCCCGGGCTGCATACCGGCACCAGGATGTTCGACACCAGCCGGTAGGTATTCACGCCGCTCCACTTGCCGTCACCCAGCCTGATCGCGCCGTCGATGTCTTCCTTGCGGAAGTCGACCGGATCGAGCGACGCCGTCAGCAGCACCTCGATGCCGGGATTGGCGGCATGGAAGCTCGACAGCCGCGGGATCAGCCAGCGCATGGCAAAGGTGGTGTAGGCGCGTACCTTCAGCTGCCTGCGCTTGGCGCGCTTGCTCAATCGCCGCGTGGCCTCGCGCAGGTCGTCCATCGCCCTGGTCACGGCGCGGTAGTAGTCCTCGCCGGTGCGCGTGAGCGAGATCTGGCGGTGGCCGCGATGCAGCAGCTGCACGCCCAGCCCGTCCTCCAGCGCGCGGATCTGGCGGCTGACGGCGCCGGGGGTGACATGCAGCTCCTCGGCGGCCGTGGTGATGCTGAGGTGCCGGGCGGCGGCCTCGAAGGCGCGCAACGCGTTCAGTGGGGGCAGTTTGTCCATGCCGGGGAGTCTGCCATACGGTTGAGGTTTCCTCAATCGACGCGCCGGACGTCCATTCCAAACTAATAGTTGTCATTGAAACGCGATTGCACCGCCTAGTGTTGTGGGCGTTGCCGGCCTAAATTTGTCTCCGTGGCCCCCGCCATCAGACATCGCAGTCAAACCGAGCACCCTGAAAGGAGATTCACCATGTCCGCCAACACCACCAACACCGCCATCAACGCTGCCAGCAAGGTCTGGTTCATCACCGGCGCTTCGCGCGGCTTCGGCCTGGAACTGACCCGTGCCGCGCTGGCACGCGGCGACCGGGTCGTCGCCACCGCGCGCCGCCCGGAAGCCATCACCGCCGCACTGGGCGAGCACGATAACCTGGTGGGCGTGGCGCTGGACGTCACCAACGAAGCGCAGGCCATCGCCGCCGCCGAGGCCGCCGTGGCCCGCTTCGGCCGCATCGACGTGCTGGTCAACAACGCCGGCTACGGCCTGCTCGGCGCGGTCGAAGAGGCCTCCGCAGAGGAAGTCGAGCAGCAGTTCGCCACCAACGTGTTCGGCGTGCTGACCGTGACGCGTGCGGTGCTGCCGCAGATGCGCCGTCAGCGCAGCGGCCGCATCCTCAACATTTCGTCGATCGGTGGCTACGCCGCGTATCCCGGCTGGGGCGTCTATGGCGCCACCAAGTTCGCGGTGGAGGGCCTGACCGAAGCGCTCGATGCGGAACTGTCGCCGCTGGGCATCCGCGCCACCGTGGTCGAGCCGGGCTTCTTCCGCACCGACTTCCTCGATGCCAGCTCGCTGGTGCGCGTGCGCACCGAGATCGCCGCATATGCCGATACGGTCGGGGCAATGCGCGAGCACATGGCTTCGGCCAACCACCAGCAGCCCGGCGACCCGGCCAAGCTGGCGGCAGCCCTGCTGACCCTGGCCGACAGCGAAACCCCGCCAGTGCGGCTGCCGCTGGGCTCGGACACGGTCTACCGCATCACCGAGAAGAACCGCAAGGTGGAAAGCGAACTGGCCGCGTGGCAGGCGCTGGCGGTGTCGACCGACCACGACGACGTGCGCCGCTGATCTTGCTGCAGCGCACCAGCGCACGGTTTGCTGCAATGCGGGCATGCCGTGCGAAACGCGAAACGAGGCCGACCGAGCGCCGGCCTCGCCACTTGCGGGCCATCTTGCGTCAGGCAATGCACCGAGTCGGGCATCCGCGTATGTCGCTTCCGGCGAATTTCGCCAATAATTCCCGGACAGCCATTGCCGGACGAGAGCCACCATGCACGATAGTCCCGATGCCATCCGCACCGTCGCCTTGCTAGGGCACGCGGGGTGCGGCAAGACCTCGCTGGTCGAAGCGCTGTTGCACAAGGGCGGTGCCCTGCACACGCCCGGCAGCGTCGAACGCGGTTCCACGGTGTGCGACAGCGACCCGCTCGAGCGCAAGTACAAACGCTCGCTCACCACCGCCGCCGCCCACCTGCACTACCGCGACACCCGCATCTACCTGCTTGACACCCCCGGTTATCCCGACTTCTCCGGCCTCGCCATCAGCGCGCTGGCGGCGGTGGAAACCGCCGCCATCGTCATCAATGCCCAGACCGGCATCGAGATGACCACGCGCCGCGCGATGGCGTGGGCGCAGGCGCGCCAGCTGTGCCGGATGATCATCGTCAACGGCATCGACGGCGACAAGGTCGACCTGCCCGCGCTGCTTGCGGACATCCAGGAGGCCTTTGGCAAGGAATGCCTGCCGATCAACCTGCCTGCCGGCAACGGCAGCCAGGTGGTGGACTGCTTCTTCAATCCGGCCGGCGAGTCGGATTTTTTATCTGTTCCCGCCGCCCACGATGCGCTGATCGACCAGGTGATCGAGATCGATCCCGAACTGATGGAGCTGTACCTGGAACAAGGCGAGGCGATCACGCCGGAGCAGCTGCACGCGCCATTCGAGCGCGCGCTGCGCGAAGGCCACCTGGTGCCGATCTGCTTTACCTCGGCCGCCACCGGCGCCGGCATCACGGAACTGCTCGACGTGTTCGTGCAACTGCTGCCCAACCCGACTGAAGGCAATCCGCCGCTGTTCTATCGCGATACGGGCGATGGCAGCGAACACCGCAAGGCCGTGCGCGCCGAGCCCGTGCCTGACAAGCACGTGCTGGCCCATGTCTTCAAGGTGGTGATCGACCCCTATGTCGGCAAGCTGGCGGTGTTCCGCATCCACCAGGGCACGGTCACGCGCGACAGCCAGCTCTATATCGGCGACGGGCGCCAGCCGTTCAAGGTGGCGCACCTGCTGCGGCTGCAGGGCAAGGAGACCCAGGAGATCCCGCGGGCCGGCCCGGGCGATATCTGCGCGGTGGCCAAGGTCGACGAACTGGGCTTCGATGCCGTGCTGCACGACGCCACCGAGGACGGCAATATCCACCTGACGCCGCTGGAGTTCCCAACTCCCATCTACGGGCTGGCGATCGAACCGGCGCGGCGCGGCAACGAGCAGCGCCTGGCCGAAGTGCTGCACAAGCTCAGCGCGGAAGACCCGTGCCTGCGCGTCGAGCATCCGGTTGGCACCAATGAGACCGTGGTGTTCGGCCTGGGCGAATTCCATCTGCGCTGCGCGCTGGAGCGGCTGACCGAGCAATACAAGCTGGAGGTGGTGACGCGCCCGCCCAAGATTGCCTATCGCGAAACCATCGGCGGCAAGGCCGAGGGCCATCACCGGCACAAGAAGCAGACCGGCGGCGCCGGGCAGTTCGGTGAAGTGATGCTGCGCGTGGAGCCGCTGGCGCGCGGCGAGGGCTTCGACTTTGTCGATGCGGTCAAGGGCGGCGCGATTCCCGGCCAGTTCATTCCCGCCGTGGAAAAAGGCATCCGCCAGGTGCTGGACAGCGGCCCGCTGGCGGGCTTCCCGATGCAGGACGTGCGCGTGACCGTGTATGACGGCAAGAGCCATCCGGTCGATTCCAAGGAAGTCGCGTTCGCGACCGCCGGGCGCAAGGCCTTTATCGACGCGGTGCTCAAGGCCAGGCCCAGCGTGCTGGAACCGATCGTCGACATCGAGGTGACGGCGCCGGGCACAGCCATGGGCGACATCATCGGCGACCTCTCAACCAAGCGCGGCCAGGTCCACGGCACGCGCACCGCGGTCGGCAACGCCGTGGTGGTGGCCGGCCAGGTGCCGCTGTCCGAGCTCAACGACTACCAGTCACGGCTGAACAGCATCACCGGCGGCCACGGCAGCTATACCATCCAGTTCAGCCACTACGACAACGTGCCGCCGGCGCAGCAGGACAAGATGGCATCGAAACACAAGGCGCAGCAGGATACGGATTGAGGGGTTCGCGCCCGCGGCTGCATCTAGTACGTTTCCAGATGCAGCCGCCCTTCCCGCTTCAACCCTTCAGCCAGCGCCTCCCATTGCAGCCCCGCCTGCTGCGCGACGTCCCTGAGCGCCAGCACCACGCCCTCTTCCATGCTCTTTAGCCCGCACACATAGAAGCAGGTATCGGGACCCGCCAGCAACGCTGCCAGGTCCGCCGCGCGCTCGCGCATCAGGTCCTGCACGTAGCGCTTCGGCTGCCCCGCCGTGCGCGAGAACGCCAGGTTGATGTCGATGAAATCCTTGGGCAGGTTCTGCAGCGGGCCGAAATACGGCAGTTCCTCCTGCGTGCGCGCCCCGAAAAACAGCATCAGCTTGCCGCCGTCGAACTTGCCAGCCTTGCGCAAGCGCCGGCGCCATTCGGTCATGGCCCGCATCGGCGCGCTGCCGGTGCCGGTGCAGATCATCACGATGTTGGAGCGCGGGTGGTTCGGCATCAGGAAGCTGGCGCCGAACGGGCCGATCACCTCCACCTTGTCGCCAACCTTCAGGTCGCACATGTAGTTGGAGGCCACGCCGCGCACCGGGTTGCCGTCATGGTCCTGCAGCACGCGCTTGATGGTCAGCGACAGGTTGTTGTAACCGGGACGCTCGCCGTTGCGCGGGCTGGCGATCGAGTACTGGCGGGCATGGTGCGGGCGGCCGCCGGCGTCGGTGCCCGGTGGCACGATGCCGATGGACTGGCCTTCCAGCACCGGGAACGGGGTCGCGCCAAAGTCCAGCACGATGTGGTGCGTGTCGTACTCGCGCCCCACTTCGGTCACGCGTACATTGCCGGTCACGGTAGCGGTGATGGTCTTGTTGGCGGACTTGGCGCCATACAGGTTGGTGTAGGCATGCGCGGCGGACCACGGCGGCACGGTGGCGCCGTAGCGGGCGCTGTTGACGGCGTCTTCGCCGGTGCCGGCCAGCGGCGACGCGGCGGGAATCTCCGGCGCGGCGGTCTGCAGCTCGGCGCCGGGCGCCAGGTCGGCCAGTTGCTCGGGCGTCAGCTCTTCCGGCAGCGTGTCCCAGTTGAGTTGCTCTTCGATGCTGTAGGCGCGCAGCTTCGGCATGGCGCGCCAGTTGTCGATCGAGCCGGTCGGGCACGGGGAAATGCAGGCCATGCACAGGTTGCACTTGTCGGCATCGACCACGTAGTTGCGCGAGTCGTGCGTGATCGCGCCCACCGGGCAGGTCGCTTCGCAGGTGTTGCAGCGGATGCAGATCTCGGGATCGATCAGGTGCTGCTTGATGACTTGAATTTCTGCCATGTCCATGGCGGTCTCCACAGGATCAGGGGCGTTTCGGGGTGAGGGTCGTTGTTGCAGCGGCGCTTCATGGACGCGCCTGCCCTCTCCCCCGGCCCCTCTCCCGCAAGCGGGAGAGGGGAGCAAACAGGGAGCAATGGGTAAGGCCGTGGCTCAGTTGAACCGCACGTACTCGAAATCCACCGGCTGGCGGTTGATACCCATCACCGGCGGCGCGATCCAGTTGGCGAACTTGCCCGGCTCGACCACGCGGCCCATCAGGCTGGCGACAAAGGCGCGGTCGCCTTCACTGGGCAGCCACTGGTCGCGGAAGTCGCGCCATTCGGCGTCGGAGATCACGCGGCCGTCCGGCGATACCTTGACACCCGCCAGCGCGCCGATATTGCGGTGGAAGGCCTTGTGCGGCACCTTCAGGCGGAACGGGATGCCGGCCTTCTCGATGACCTTGTTCCAGCGCTCCACACCGCCCATGCTGTCCTTGATGTAGTCGTCGCGCAGCACTTCGTTGAGCGCGTTGAGCATCGGCACTTCCTTCTCGGTCAGCTGGCCGTTCTGCGCCTGCAGAATGCGGTAGGTCTGACCCTTGAGCACGTGGTCGTCCATGCGCTTGCCTTCTTCGTAGCGGCCCTTGAGGCCGGTGCTGTAGAAGGTGGCGGCGTTGCTCGACTCATCGGCGCCGAACAGGTCGATGGTGACGCTGTAGTGGAAGTTCAGGTAGCGCTGCAGCGTCGGCAGGTCGATCACGCCGGCCGCGCGCAGCTTGGCGGGATCGTCGGTCTTGAGTTCGTTCATCACCTGGCAGGTGCGCTGGATCACGCGCGACACGCCGGACTCGCCCACGAACATGTGGTGCGCTTCTTCGGTCAGCATGAACTTGGTGGTGCGCGCCAGCGGATCGAAGGCGCTTTCCGCGAGCGCGCACAGCTGGAACTTGCCGTCGCGGTCGGTGAAGTAGGTGAACATGAAGAACGACAGCCAGTCCGGGGTCTGTTCATTGAACGCCTGCAGGATGCGGGGATTGTCCTGCTGGCCGCTGCGGCGCTCCAGCAGGGCCTCGCCCTCCTCGCGGCCGTCGCGGCCGAAGTACTTGTGCAGCAGGTAGACCATCGCCCACAGGTGGCGGCCCTCTTCCACGTTGACCTGGAACAGGTTGCGCAGGTCGTACATGCTGGGGGCGGTGAGGCCCAGGTGGCGCTGCTGCTCGACCGACGCCGGTTCGGTATCGCCCTGCGTCACGATGATGCGGCGCAGGTTGGCGCGGTATTCGCCGGGCACGTCCTGCCAGGCGTCTTCGCCCTTGTGGTCGCCGAAATGGATCTTGCGGTTGGCCTCGGCCGGGTTCAGGAAGATGCCCCAGCGGTAGTCCGGCATCTTGACGTGGCCGAAGTGAGCCCAGCCCTGCGGATCGACGCTGATCGCGGTGCGCAGATAAATGTCATGGCTGTGCGAGCCTTCCGGCCCCATGTCGTTCCACCAGCTCAGGTAGTTGGGCTGCCATTGCTCGAGCGCACGCTGCAGGGTGCGGTCTTCGCTCAGGTTGACGTTGTTGGGGATCTTGTCGCTGTAGTTGATGCCGGACATTGTGGTCTCCTTCAGGGGACGATTCGGTTGTCGTGTAAGGCTGGATCAGACGCGGTTCCAGTCGAAGGCGGCTTTGTCGCCCTTGCCGTAGACCTTGAGCGCACCCTTGTCGCCCACCGCGTTGGGGCGCTGGAAGATCCAGTTCTGCCATGCGGTCAGGCGGCCAAAGATGCGGGTGAACATGTTTTCCTGGCCGTTGAAGCGCAGGTTGGCTTCCATACCGGTGAGCGCATCGGGCGACATCGCCACGCGCTCTTCCAGCGCGATGCGCACTTCGTCGGTCCAGTCGATGTCGTCGGGGTTGGCGGTGACCAGGCCCAGCGCATACGCGGCATCGGCATCCAGCGGCTGGCCGGCCTTGGCGCGCACGGCGTCCAGCGCGGGCTGCTCGTCGTAGAAGCGGCGGCCCAGCCGGCTCTGGCCGGTGGCCATCGGGTACAGGCCGAAATTGACTTCCGCCACGGTGATCTTCGGCGCGCGCTCCTCGTCGTCCGGCAGCGCCAGGTGGTAGCTGCGGTCGCAGGCCAGCGCCAGTTCCAGGAAGGTGCCGGCAAAGCACGATTGCGGCTCGATCAGCGCGAACAGGCTGCGCGACGACACATCCAGGCGGCTCAGCGTGCGGCGCAGCAGGCCGATGGTCTCGCGCACCAGCCAGTGGTCCTTGTGCGCCAGCAGCGCGGCGTCGGTGGCCAGCACCGCGGCGGCGTCGCCGCTGGTCTTGATCAGCCAGGTGCCGATGTCCAGTTCATTGGTGCGCATCGACAGGATCGCGTCTTCCAGTTCGCGTGCCAGTTGCAGCGGGTACCAGGCGGCGCCGGCGGCGACGATCTCCTCGATGCTTTGCGGTTGCGCACCGACGGGTGCCTTCACGGTAAAGGTCGCGGTACGGCCGGCGCGATCGATCTCGACCGTCACATGCATATAGCGCAGCGCATCCGCTTCGATCGTCCGCTCGATCGGCTCGAGCGCCACGCCCTGCGCATCGGCCGGACGATCGCTCTGCGCGGCCAGCGCCAGCGCGCGCTCCTGCACCTTCTGCGCGAACACGGCGGGCTTGGCGATATCGTCGACCAGGCGCCAGTCCTTGGCACGCTGGCCGCGCACCCCTTCGGTGGTGGTGCAGAAGATATCGGCGAGGTCATGGCGCACATGGCGCTTGTCGGTCACGCGGGTCAGGCCGCCGGTGCCCGGCAGCACGCCCAGCAGCGGCACTTCCGGCAGGCTCACGGCCGACGAGCGGTCGTCCACCAGCAGGATCTCGTCGCAGGCCAGCGCCAGTTCATAGCCGCCGCCGGCGCACGCGCCGTTGACCGCGGCCAGGAACTTCAGGCCGCTGTGCTGCGACGAGTCCTCGATGCCGTTGCGGGTCTCGTTGGTGAACTTGCAGAAGTTGACCTTCCACGCATGGCTGCTGACGCCCAGCATGAAGATATTGGCGCCGGAGCAGAACACCTTGTCCTTGCCGCTGGTGACGACCACGGTGCGCACTTCCGGGTGCTCGAAGCGGACGCGGTTGAGCGCATCGTTCAGTTCGATGTCGACGCCGAGGTCATAGCTGTTGAGCTTGAGCTTGTAGCCGGGGCGCAGGCCGGCGTTCTCGTCGATGTCCACCGCCAGCGTGGCGACGGGGCCGTCGAACGTCAGCTTCAGGTGTTTGTATTGGGCGGGGGCGGTCTGGTAATCGACGCGGGGGGCGGTGGTCACGGCGGTGTCTCCTCTGCGAAACTGCACTATCATGCATGAACAGGAATCTGGTAACACGAACTATAGTTCATCAATCAGATTTCCTGCAAGCACTATTGTGCAGATCTTTCAAGAGGTGCGGGTCACCGCTCCTGATGCCGGGTTATTGCGCCCCTGCCGTCACAACGGCATGCGCAAGGCCTGGCGTACCAGCTCGCGCAGCGCGGCAAATGTGGGTTCCAGCGGCTGAGCGCTGGTGTCCAGCGAGAACTCCGCCTTGGAATAGAAGGCCGCGCGCCCGGCCAGGATATGGCGCAGGTCCTCCATCGCCTCCTTGCTGGCCGCCATCGGGCGGAAGTCGCCCTGCTCGCGCACCCGCTCCATATGGTCTTCCGGCTCCGCCTGCAGCCAGACTGTGGTGCAGTGGGCCAGCAACAGGTTGAAGGTGGCCGGATCAGAGACCAGGCCGCCGGGCGTGGCGATCACGGCCTCGGGATAGATCTGGATGGCTTCTTCCAGCGCGCGCCGCTCGTAGCGGCGATAGGCGTTCATGCCATACAGGCCCTGGATCTCCGAGATGCTGCAGCCGGCAAACTTCTCGATCTCGCGGCTCAGCTCAATAAAGGGGAAGTCGAGGTCTTCGGCCAGCATCCCGCCCAGCGTGCTCTTGCCGGCGCCGCGCAGCCCGATCAGCGCCACACGCGGGCTGCGCGCAGCCTGGCCGGCATTCTCGCCACCCGTGCCGAGCATCTCGCCCACGGCAATGCGCACGCGCCGCAGCGTGGCTTCGTCGCGGTGCTCCAGCAGTTCGCGCAACAGGATCCATTCAGGCGACGACGTGGTGATGTCGCCCAGCAGCCCGGCCAGCGAGCACTGCAGCGCATCGGCAATGTGCTGCAGCACCAGGATGGAAGCGTTGCCGCTGCCGTATTCCAGGTTGGCCAGGTGCCGCTCCGACACGCCGGCGGCCTGCGCGGCGGCCTTTCGGGTCAGGCCGCGGCAGGCGCGCAACTCGCGCACACGCTCGCCCAGCGCGACCAGAAACGGGTTCTTGTCAGTGCCGTTGGCAGCACGTGCATCTGAATCATGATGCAGGTCGACTTCCGGGGTTAACCCAGATTCATGCAATATAGTGCTTGACATGATTTCGGCGCGGCTCTATTTTTCATACATGCACAATAATGCATGAAGCCAGTGATGGCAACTGGCGAACCAGACGGAGCCCCCCCACTATGTCCCCCACAGAATTCCGCAGCCAGATCGCGCAGTTCACCGCGCAACTGGCAGGCCGTCCGCTGGATGCCGCACTCGATGCCTGGCTCAATGCCGAGCACGGCGCCGGCAGCCCCACCTACCAGCAACTTAAGGACGCCTGCCAGGCCGGCGTGGCCGAAGGCTGGCTGTGCGACCGCGAAGGCGGCGGCATCCGCTACGGCCGCATCTTCAAGCCGGCCGACGACCTGCACGGCTTTTCCGTCGACGTGGTCGAGATGCAGGACATTGCCGGCCCGCATCACACCCATCCCAACGGCGAGATCGACCTGATCATGCCGCTCGAGGGCGACGCGCAGTTCGACGGCCGCCCCGCCGGCTGGCTGGTATGCCCGCCGGGCAGCGCCCACCGCCCCACCGTCAGCAACGGCCGCGCGCTGGTGCTCTACCTGCTGCCGGAAGGCCGCATCGACTTCACGCGCTGAGATTCCCGATGACTGAATTGCTATCCAACTATCTCGGCGGCAAGTGGCAGGCCGGCAGCGGTGCCGGCACGCCCTTGTTCGATCCGGTGCTGGGCGACGAACTGGTGCGCGTTGACGCCACCGGGCTGGACCTCGCTGCCGGCTTCGCCTTTGCCCGCGAACAGGGCGGCGCGGCCCTGCGCGCGCTGACCTATCGCCAGCGTGCCGCGTTGCTGGCTGACATCGTCAAGGTGCTGCAGGCCAATCGCGATGCCTATTACGACATCGCCACGGCCAACAGCGGCACCGTCAGGAACGACTCCGCGGTCGACATCGACGGCGGCATCTTCACGCTGGGCACCTACGCCAGGCTGGGCGATGCGCTCGGCGACCGGCACTACCTGCCGGATGGCGAGGCCGTGCGGCTGGGCAAGGACCCGTTGTTCCAGTCGCAGCACGTGCTGGTACCGACGCGCGGCGTGGCGCTGTTTATCAATGCCTTCAACTTCCCGAGCTGGGGATTGTGGGAAAAGGCGGCGCCGGCATTGCTGGCCGGCGTGCCGGTGATCGTCAAACCCGCTACCGCCACCGCCTGGCTGACCCAGCGCATGGTGCGCGACGTGGTCGAGGCCGGGGCGCTGCCGGCCGGCGCGTTGTCGGTGGTGTGCGGCAGCTCGGCCGGCCTGCTGGACCAGTTGCAGCCCTTTGACGTGGTGTCGTTTACCGGTTCGGCCGATACGGCCGCGGTGATCCGCTCGCATCCCGCCATCGCGCAACGCTCTGTTCGCGTGAATATCGAAGCGGACAGCATCAATTCCGCCGTGCTGCTGCCGCAGGACGGCCCCGATACCGGCGCCTTCGACCTGCTGGCGAAGGAAGTCGTGCGCGAGATGACGGTCAAGTCCGGCCAGAAATGCACCGCGATCCGGCGCGTGTTCGTGCCTGAAGCGCTGTATGGCCTGGCCGCCGAGGCGATCGGCGCACGGCTGTCGAAAGTGACCGTGGGCAACCCGCGCAACGATACGGTGCGCATGGGTGCGCTGGTCAGCCGTGCGCAGTTCAACGCCGTGCAAGACGGGCTGGCAACCCTGCGCAAGCACGCACAGGTGCTGCATGACGGCACGCAGCAGGCGCTGGTCGATGCCGATCCGGCCGTGGCCTGCTGCATCGGCCCGACGCTGCTGGGCGTGGCCGATGCGGACGCCGCCGCCGCGGTGCACGACACCGAAGTGTTCGGCCCGGTGGCCACGCTGCTGCCCTATCGGGATACCGCCCACGCACTGGCACTCGTGCGCCGTGGACAGGGCTCGCTGGTGGCATCGCTCTATGGCAGCGACGCGGCCGCGCTCGGTGCGGCCGCCGTCGAGCTGGCCGACAGCCATGGCCGCGTGCATGTGATCTCGCCCGACGTGGCGCAGCTGCACACCGGCCACGGCAACGTCATGCCGCAATCGCTGCATGGCGGCCCCGGCCGCGCCGGCGGCGGCGAGGAACTGGGCGGACTGCGCGCCCTGCACTTCTATCACCGGCGCAGCGCCATTCAGGCCAGTACCGCGGTGCTCGACGAGCTCGCCTGACCGTTCAAGCCAACCCGCTTCACAGCGCCGCCACGTCCGCATGGCGGCGCGCGGCACACCGTACACCAGCAACGGGGAGACACCCATGACCGCCACGCCCGCAGAACCACCCGTCCGGCCACCCGGCACGTCCTTCAACTTTGCCGGGCACCTGCTCGGCTGCAATGCCGGGCGCGCCGGCAAGGTCGCCTATATCGATGACGACGGCCAGCTCACCTACGGCGAACTGGCGCAGCAGGTGCGGCGCCTGGCCGCGGCGCTGCTCGGCGCCGGCATCCGCCGCGAGGAACGCGTGCTGCTGCTGATGCACGACTGCAGCGACTGGCCGGTCTGCTTCCTGGGCGCGATGTACGCCGGCATCGTCCCGGTGGCCGTCAACACGCTGCTGACCGCCGACGACTACAGCTATATGCTGCAGCACAGCCGCGCGCAGGCTGTGCTGGTGTCGGCCGCGCTGCTGCCCGTGCTGCAGGAGGCGCTGGCCCGTCCGGGGCATGAAGTCGGGCAAGTGTTCGTGTCCCGCGCGCATGAGCCTCTGCCCGATGGCATGACGGCGCTGGATGCGCTGCTTGCCGCGCAAACGCCGTTGCAGGCGCCTGCCGCCACCAGTTGCGACGATCCCGGCTTCTGGCTCTACTCGTCCGGCTCGACCGGCCAGCCCAAGGGCGTGGTGCACAGCCACGGCAACCCGTACTGGACCGCGGCGCTCTATGCAGGCCCGGTGCTCGGCTTGCAGGAGCAGGACGTCTGCTTCTCTGCGGCCAAGCTGTATTTCGCCTACGGGCTGGGCAACGGCCTCAGCTTCCCGCTCAGCGTGGGCGCCACCGTGGTGCTGATGGCCGAGCGGCCCACACCCGAGGCCACCTTCCGCCGCTGGCTGCAACACCGGCCAACGGTGTTCTTCGGTGCGCCGACAGGATACGCCGGCATGCTCGCCTCGCCGGCGCTGCCGCAGCGCGCCGAGGTCACGCTGCGGCTGTGCTCGTCCGCCGGCGAGGCCCTGCCCGCCGATATCGGCCAGCGCTTCACCGCGCATTTCGGCTGCGAGATCATCGACGGCATCGGCTCCACCGAGATGCTGCATATCTTCCTGTCCAACCGCCCCGGCCAGGTGCGCTACGGCACCACCGGCTGGCCGGTGCCGGGCTACGCCATCGAGCTGCGCGACGAAGAAGGACGCCCGGTGCCCGACGGCGAGATCGGCGACCTCTATATCCAGGGCCCCAGCGCCGCGCTGATGTACTGGGCCAACCGCGAGAAGTCGCGCGAGACCTTCCGCGGCGGCTGGACCAAGAGCGGCGACAAATACGTGCACAACCCGGATGGCACCTACAGCTACGCCGGGCGCAGCGACGACATGCTCAAGGTCAGCGGCATCTACGTTTCGCCGTTCGAGGTCGAGGCCACGCTGGTGCAGCACCCGGCAGTGCTGGAGGCCGCGGTGATCGGCGTACCCGACTATGAAGGACTGGTCAAGACCAAGGCCTTCGTGGTGCTGAAGGCGGGCGCGCAGCTTGGCGACGGCGAACTGAAGGCCTTCGTCAAGGAGCGGCTGGCGGCATACAAGTACCCGCGCGCGATCGAGTTCGTCGATACGCTGCCCAAGACCGCCACCGGCAAGATCCAGCGCTTCATGCTGCGCGAACGCGAACTGAAGGCCGCCGCAGAGCGCGCCGTCGCGGCGGCGTGAGCGGCAACGCCGCCCGCCCCGTCATACCACCATACCGGAGACAAACCATGCGTCAGATCGATGTCCACAAGCTGGCCGACGAGGCCCGCTTCAACCGCTTCCATGCGCTCATCCTGTTCTGGTGCGCGCTGATCATCATCTTCGACGGCTACGACCTGGCCGTGGCCGGCATCGCCCTGCCGTCGATCATGAAAGAGATGGGCGTGACCGCAACCAGCGCCGGCTTCATGGTCAGCTCGGCGCTGTTCGGCATGATGTTCGGCGCGATCTTCCTCGGCACCGTGGCCGACCGCATCGGCCGCAGGCGCGCCATCGCCATCTGCATCGTGCTGTTCAGTGTCTTCACCGCGGCGGCGGGCTTTACCAGCGACCCGGTGACGTTCAGCGTCACGCGCTTCCTGGCGGGCCTGGGCATCGGCGGCGTGATGCCCAACGTGGTGGCGCAGATGACCGAGTACTCGCCGCGCAAGCTGCGCGGCACGCTGGTGACGCTGATGTTCAGCGGTTATTCGGTGGGCGGCATGCTGGCCGCGCTGCTGGGCAAGGGACTGATCGAAAGCTATGGCTGGCAGTCGGTGTTCCTCGCCGCCGGCCTGCCGGTGCTGCTGGTCCCGCTGGTGCTGCGCTCGCTGCCGGAGTCGATGCCCTACCTGCTCCGCACCGGCCAGACCGACGCTCTGCAATCCGTGGTATCGCGCCTGGTGCCGTCGCATCGCGCGCAAGCCGGCGACGTCTTTACGCTGGCTGCGGACGACAAGGCCGGCAGCGCGCCGATCCGCCGCCTGTTCCAGGACGGCCGCGGCTTCAGCACGGTGATGTTCTGGGTGGCGTTCTTCATGTGCCTGTTCATGGTGTACGCGCTCAGCTCGTGGCTGACCAAGCTGATGGCCGGCGCAGGCTACAGCCTGGGCTCGGCGCTGACTTTCGTGCTGGTGCTGAACTTCGGCGCCATGCTCGGCGCCATCGGCGGCGGCTGGCTGGCCGACCGCTTGCCGATCAAGCATGTGCTGATCGGCATGTACACGCTGGCGGCAGTGTCGATCACGCTGCTGGGCTACCCGATGCCCAGCGCAGCGCTGTTCGTCGTGGTGGGCCTGGCAGGTGCTTCCACCATCGGCACGCAGATCGTCACCTATGCCTATGCGGGCCAGTTCTATCCGATGGCGGTGCGCGGCACCGGCATCGGCTGGGCGTCCGGCGTGGGACGCAGCGGCGCCATCCTGGCACCGATCGTGATCGGCGTGCTGGTTGGGATGTCGTTGCCGTTGCAGCAGAACTTCATGGCGATGGCGATTCCGGCGGTGATTGCAGTGGGGGCGGTGTCGATGATCAACCACCGGAGGTCGGCGTCGGCGCAGGCGGAAGTCGCTGCGGCGCCGGTGCGAGGAACTGTGAAGGAGGCCTGAGAGAAGTCAACCGCCAGTTGTTCGCTCCCTCTCCCGCTTGCGGGAGAGGGAGCGAACCGGCAGCGCTGAAGGACGTAGCTTACTTGCTGCCCTTCACCGTCGTGTACGCCGTAATCAAATTCCGGTAATCCGGAATATGGTTCGAGAACAGCGTGCCCAGACCCTCGATGTCGTTGCGCCAGTCGCGGTGCAGTTCGCAAGCCACACCGAACCACGTCATCAGTTGCGCGCCAGCATCCGACATCCGCTGCCAGGCCGAATCGCGCGTGATTTCATTGAAGGTGCCCGAGGCATCGGTCACGACAAAGACTTCGAAACCCTCTTCGATCGCCGACAACGCCGGGAAGGCCACGCACACTTCGGTGACCACGCCGGCGATCAGCAGCTGCTTCTTGCCGGTGGCACGCACCGCGGCAACAAAGTCCTCGTTATCCCAGGCGTTGATCTGGCCCGGGCGCGGAATGAACGGCGCGTCAGGGAACATGGCCTTGAGCTCAGGCACCAGCGGTCCGTTGGGACCATCCTCGAAGCTGGTGGTCAGCACGGTCGGCAGCTTGAAGTACTTGGCCAGGTCGGCCAGTGCCAGCACATTGTTCTTGAACTTGTCGGGCTCGATATCCCGCACCAGCGACAGCAGGCCGGCCTGGTGATCGACCATCAGGACGGCGGCCTGGCTCTTGTCAAGGCGCTTGTAGGGCTTGCTCATGGTGTGCTCCTGTCAACAAAAAAAGGTACGCACGCTTGGCTTGAGCCACGCGTGCGTACCCCTGGGTATGCCGTGCGTTACCGGCAAGGCGTCAGCGCTGGGAGTCCAGCACCTCGTGCTTCTTCTCGACGTCCTGCGCCTTGAGATAGCTTTCAATCAGCAGGCGGTAGGCCGGGAAGATCTGCGTGTAGACCTCGGCCCATTCCTGCGCGTCCGGACGGTTCCAGCTCTGCTGCAGCTCCGAGGCCACGGCGGCGGTATCCATCGGCACCACGCCGGCCTGGACGACGCGCGCCAGGGTGATTTCCTGCGCCATCTTGGAATACGTGCCCGACGCATCGATCACCGCGAACACCTTGTAGCCGTCAGCCACCGCGCTGATCGACGGGAATGCCATGCACACGCTGGTGATGGTGCCGGCGATGATCAGGGTCTTCTTGCCGGTCTCACGCACCGCGGCGACGAAGTCGGGGTTGTCCCAGGCGTTGATCTCGCCCTTGCGCGCGACGTATTTGGCATGGGGGGCGTTTTCGTGGATTTCCGGGATCAGCGGGCCGTTCGGGCCTTGCGGCACGGATGCCGTCGTGATCACGGGCAGCTTGCACAGCGTCGCCATCTTGGCCAGCGCGGCCGCACGGGCGCGCAGCTCAGGCATCGGCATGTCGCCAACGGTCTGGAACAGGCCACTCTGGTGGTCGATCAGCAGCATGGCCGTATCGGCGGGATCCAGTACCGGACGCTTGCCGTTGAAATTCGCGGGTGTGGTCATTTGGCTTTCTCCTATGCGGTTGGCGAAACCGGCGACTCCGGGCAATCCTCAAGCCGACCGTGTGGCCAAAGCATAGGTCTTGGCAGATCGCATCGCTAGGATGGAAAATCTGCCCTCAGCGTCCTACTGGCAGGACGACAGGAGCCGCCCGCTTGCATCCCGACCTGAATGACCTGTATTACTTCGCGCAGGTAGTCGATCACCAGGGCTTTGCGCCCGCCGGGCGCGTGCTCGGCATACCCAAGTCCAAGCTGAGCCGGCGCGTGGCGATGCTGGAAGAACGCCTGGGCGTGCGCCTGATCCAGCGCTCGACGCGGCGCTTCTCCGTGACAGAATTGGGGCAGACGTACTACGCCCATTGCAAGGCCATGCTGGTGGAGGCCGAAGCGGCCGAGAGCGCGATCGAGCAAACCCGCGCCGAACCCAGCGGCCTGGTGCGCATGAGCTGCCCGGTGGCGCTGCTGCACGCACGGGTGGGCGACATGATTGCGGATTTCATGGCGGCCAACCCCAAGGTCATCGTGCACCTGGAAGCCACCAACCGGCGCGTGGACGTGGTGGCGGAGGGGATCGACCTGGCCATCCGCGTGCGCGTGCCGCCACTCGAAGACAGCGACCTGGTGATGCGCGTGCTGGCCGAGCGCGCCTGGTGCTTCGTGGCCAGCCCGGCGCTGCTGGCCGGCCATGGGCCGCTGCTGGCACCCGCGGACCTCAACGCGCTGCCAACGCTGGACCTGGGGCCGCCGCGCCCCTCGCACACCTGGTCGCTATACGGCCCCGATGGCGCCAGCGCCGAGCTGCACCACAAGCCCCGCCTGGTCACCGACGACATGATCATGCTGCGCACCGCGGCCGTGGCCGGTGCCGGCATCGTGCAGCTGCCGGTCATGATGATGACCGACCAGCTGCGCGATGGCCGGCTGGTAAAAGTCCTGCCGGACTGGTCGGTCAGGGGCGGCGTGATCCACGCCGTGTTCCCGTCACGGCGCGGGCTGCTGCCTTCGGTGCGTGAACTGATCGACTTCCTGTCGCAGCGCTTCGCGCAGATCAGCGAACTCTAGGCATCGCAAGGCGGCCGCGCCAGGGGCACTGCCCGTCACGCGGGCAGGATTGGCCCGGAAGTGGTATCATCCAGGATCCTATGCACGGATCGGCAACGCCCGACCTCTGTGCGCCAGCCGCAAACAATCCCACAAAAGCATTAGCGGCGGCTTATCGGGCGTACACCCGATGCGTCTTTGGGCCAGCCGATGCAGAACGGCCCACCACCCTATCCGACCAGCGGCACGTCCGCTCCGCAACGATCGCTCCTGTACCTGGCGCATCGGCCTGCGCAGGCATGGTCCACTTCACGCCAGATGCAACGCCTGCGCAGCCGCGCGGGCCCGACGCTGGCCTACAGCAACGGCGAACGGCCGCCACCGCGCGACGCCTGCATCGGAACGATGCTCCGCGCCCCTGCGGCCGTGCCTCAGAACAGGCATCACATTGAATCGAGTCAACCCTACCCCTTACACCGTTTCCGTCTATCCCATCCAGCAGGAACCCGGCCTCTGGTTCGCGACCTACATGATTGCGGAATACCGCAATGGCGCCGAACGCATCGTCGCCAACGTGGCAATGCGCCACGACACGCACCGCTCTGAAGCCCGCGCCAGGCAGTCCGCCCGCCGTGCCGGCGAACGCGCCGCAGCACGCCTGCGCCAGCAGTAAGCCAGGCACCGTAAGCCCCATCCCATCGGCCAGTTGGTGTCCAGTTGGCCGTCACAACAGCTCGCGCACAAGCGGCGCGGCTACAGCAAGGAGCCTCCTTGGCAAAAGAAGAACTGGTCGAATTCGGCGGCAAGGTGTCGGAAGTCCTGCCCGACAACCGTTTCCGCGTGATCCTGGAAAACGGCTTCGAAGTCTGGGCGTATTCGTCCGGGCGGCTGAAGAAGAACCGCATCCGCGTGCTGGCGGGCGACCGCGTCACGCTGGAGATGTCGCCCTATGACCTCACCAAGGGGCGCATCAACTACCGGCACAAGTCGTAGGCCGTCGTCATGGCATGCGCCGCGCCGGCGCGTGCCGTCCCGCTAACGATTCATCCCTCAATCAAGGAGAACCGATCATGTCCGTCATCGAAGAATGGGAAGCCGTGCACCTGACGCCCGAAGGCTGGCAGGCAGGCAGTTACCGGCATGCACCGTGGCAGGCGGTTGAAGTCGCACCGCCCGCTTCCGGCGTGCTGACCGTCAGGCGCCACGTAACGGCCACCTATTGCGGGCCGTCGCGCGCGGTTGAAGACCGTACTCCCGAGATTACCGACATGGCGCTGATCGAAGCGCTGCTGGAGCGCCACGGCGACCCGGTATTCCAGATCTGACTGACCTGGCTTGACGACTGCGTGCGGCCTCAGCCAAGCACGCGCACATGCGGCCGGGCCGTCCTGAGCCCCGCGCCGACCGGCCTCAGTTCGCCGTCCCATGGCGCGGCGGCGAGGTCCAGCACCGCATCGCCCTCGCGCGCCTTGTCGTGCAGCTGGTCGCGTACCACCTGGCCAATGGCCAGGCGGCACAGCACCTCGCCGCTGGCGGCAAGCTGGCCCTGCAGGGCCCCTGGCTCGGCCAGCACGCCGAACGACCGCCGCCCCATACCCACGAAGCTGGTAAACAACACCCCGGTGGGGCGCTCCGCATCGATAAAGCAGACTGCAACGTGATAGGTGATGCCTTTGCCCTCACCGGGCAACGTGCACAGAAAACCAGATGATCCCGAACGCATGTCCATGAACGGACTCCTTGCAGTCTGACGGATAGCGCCGCGCCTGTTTCCCCGCTCCGCAACTTGGCCTGTGACCAGGCCGCGCTACGGAACCGGATACCTAGATCGACGTCACGGATTCGCCGGCGACCAGGCCATTGATGATGTCTTCGCCGAACTGCAGCGCGCCGCGGCGCGCCGAGCCGATGTTCTCCCAGCGCGACTCGCTCATGGGGTACACGCGCGCATGGTCGCTGCCAGGGCGATAGCCCTCGCGGCAAATCACGATCGACGCGAGGAAGCTGTTGTCGGGCTTGGTGCGCGGCCAGGCCTGCTCAGGCCGATGGCGATAAACCAGGGGATACAGATCGAAACCCTTGTAGCTGGCAAAGGGCGTACTGCCGGGAACAGTGTTGCCGGGACTGCGGCTGGGACTGCTGTCGCTCACGACATCTCCATGCGGCATCGTGCCGCGCTGATGGGAAGGATTGCTGAACTCATTGGATCACGCGCACGGCATGAGCCATGGCCCGGCGCGGGCGTCAGCGGCGCAAATGCACCACGGCGCCAGGGCCCGTCGTCGGAGCTTCAGGATGCCATCGGCGCGCCGGCCGCTATTACCGACACCCCCGGCACCGCGCCATTGATGATGGCCTCGGCATAGCGCAACGCACCGCGTCGCGCGCCACCGACGTTATCCCACGGTGCGGCGTCCAGGCGGAACGTGCGCGCCTGCATGCCTTCTGGCGACTCGCCTTCCAGGCAGATCACCACGGCAGCATCGAAGGAACGGTCCGGCCGCGGCTCGGGCCACACGCGCTCGGCGGCGTGCTTGTACACAAGGGGATAGAGGTCGTAGCCCTTGTAAGTTGCAGCCGGATAGATATCCATGGCAGCCTCCGCCGTTTGGTGATCCTGCCCCCACTCTACGCTTGTTGCCGCGCCAGCAGTGGCTTTATTTCACGGTTGCGGGGAATTGCGGCAACGGAAATAAAAAAGCTCCGCGTTGGCGGAGCTTTTTTCATTGGACTGGCGCCTCGGCGCTCAGCTCAACTCAGGTCGGTGCGATTCAGATCGGCTCGATCTTGGTCGCGGCCGGGCCCTTTTGGCCGACGCCAGCGACGTAACGCACCTTCTGGCCTTCTTGCAGCGACTTGAAGCCGTTGCCCTGGATTTCGGAGAAGTGCGCGAACAGGTCGTTGCCGCCTGCATCAGGCGTAATGAAGCCAAAACCCTTCGAATCGTTGAACCACTTGACGGTACCGGTTTCCATGTTGGATTCCTCAATAAGTTTTTTCTCACCGGCAAAAGCGCCGGCAAGGCATGACGATCAAGGAAGACACAAGGAGAAAAAGTGGCGCCGTGTGGGCAAGCACCTGGACTTCTAGGTTGCTGCTTGAAAGATCCTGCACTCATCCTTATACAGGCCCCACCCAGGCGTGTCAACGAACTTCACCGGATCGGGCCCAAATCACGGGGAAAGTGCGGGTTGAGGGTCTCGCCGGGCGAAATCCTGTGTATGCGGCATGTACCCCTCCCACTTCCGGCCCCGAAGGCGCCGGCATGCTACAGTGGCCGATCGAACGGAACAGACACGGATGACACTCTGCACTGCCTGCCAGGCCATTGAACGCCACGTGCGCGGCGCCCCCGGGCACGCGGCACTGCGCATCACCGACACCCGACGCATCAAGCCCGCCGGCTCCGCCGCCGTCACCATCAGCAGCTTCGTCTGCCAGGACTGCGGCGCGCTCTGGACCTACCGGGACCAGAAGAGCGGCCCGGAACAGGGGTGGGACATCCATATGGAAGCGCAGCAGCCATAACGCCTTCCGCGGCGCAAAGAAAAACCCCGGGCCAGGGCCCGGGGTTGCGACACCTGCCGGCCCGCCGAGCGGGCCAGTCCGGTCAGGCCGTCACGGTCGACAGCGCGGCGTTCAGCGTCTGGCTCGGGCGCATCGCGGCGCTGAGCTTGTCGGCTTCCGGCATGTAATAGCCGCCGATATCCACCGGCTGGCCCTGCACGGCGCCGAGTTCGCCAACGATCTTCTGCTCGTTGTCGGTCAGCGTCTTGGCCAGCGGCGCGAACTTCGCGGCCAGTTCGGCGTCCTCCGACTGGGCGGCCAGTTCCTGCGCCCAGTACATCGCCAGGTAGAACTGGCTGCCGCGGTTGTCCAGCTGGCCGGTCTTGGGCGACGGGCTCTTGTTGTTGTCCAGCAGCTTGCCGGTGGCAGCATCCAGCGTCCTGGCCAGGATCTTGGCCTTGGCATTGCCGGTCTTGATGCCAACGTCTTCCAGCGACACCGCCAGCGCCAGGAACTCGCCCAGCGAATCCCAGCGCAGGTGGTTTTCTTCCACCAGTTGCTTGACATGCTTCGGAGCCGAACCGCCGGCGCCGGTCTCATACATGCCGCCACCGGCCATCAGCGGAACGATCGACAGCATCTTGGCGCTGGTGCCCAGTTCCATGATCGGGAACAGGTCGGTCAGGTAGTCGCGCAGGATGTTGCCGGTCACCGAGATGGTGTCCAGGCCGCGGATCACGCGCTCCAGCGTGTAGCGCATGGCGCGCACCTGCGACATGATCTGGATGTCCAGGCCGTTGGTATCGTAGTCCTTCAGGTAGGTCTCGACCTTCTTGATCAGCTCGGCTTCGTGCGGACGGTACGGGTCCAGCCAGAACACCGCCGGCATGCCCGAGTTGCGCGCGCGCGTCACGGCCAGCTTGACCCAGTCGCGGATCGGCGCGTCCTTGACCTGGCACATGCGCCAGATGTCGCCCTGCTCGACATCCTGCGTCAGCAGCACTTCACCAGTGGCCAGGTCGACGATGTTGGCGACGCCGTCTTCGGCGATCTCGAAGGTCTTGTCGTGCGAGCCGTATTCTTCGGCCTTCTGCGCCATCAGGCCCACGTTGGGCACGGTGCCCATGGTGGTCGGGTCGAAGTTGCCGTTGGTCTTGCAGAAGTTGATGATCTCCTGGTAGATGCGGGCAAAGGTGCTTTCCGGGATCACGGCCTTGGTGTCCTTCGGACGGCCGTCGGCACCCCACATCTTGCCGCCGATGCGGATCATGGCCGGCATCGAGGCATCCACGATCACGTCGTTGGGCGCGTGCAGGTTGGAAATGCCCTTGGCCGAATCCACCATCGCCAGTTCCGGGCGATGCTCGTGGCAGGCGTGCAGGTCGCGGATGATCTCTTCGCGCTTGGAGCTGGGCAGCGCCTCGATCTTCTCGTACAGGTTGACCAGGCCGTTGTTGACGTTCACGCCCAGTTCGTCGAACAGCGCGCCGTGCTTGGCGAAGGCTTCCTTGTAGAAGATCTTGACGGCGTGGCCGAACACGATCGGGTGCGACACCTTCATCATGGTCGCCTTGACGTGCAGCGACAGCATCACGCCGGTCTTGCGCGCGTCTTCGAACTGCTCTTCATAGAAGTCGCACAGCGCCTTCTTGCTCATGAACATGCTGTCGATGATCTCGCCATCCAGCAGCGAGACCTTGGGCTTGAGCACGATGGTCTTGCCGCTCTTGGTGACCAGCTCCATCTTGACGTCACGCGCGCGGTCCAGGGTCATGGACTTTTCGCCGTGGTAGAAGTCGCCATGCTTCATGTGCGCCACGTGCGTGCGCGAGGCCATGCTCCACTCGCCCATGCTGTGCGGGTGCTTGCGCGCGAAGTTCTTGACCGCTGCCGGTGCGCGGCGGTCGGAGTTGCCTTCGCGCAGGACCGGGTTCACGGCCGAGCCCAGGCACTTGGAATAGCGCTTCTGGATTGCCTTTTCTTCGTCGTTCTTCGGATCTTCCGGATAGTCCGGCACCTTGTAGCCCTTGCCCTGCAGTTCGCGGATGGCGCTGACCAGCTGGTGCACCGAGGCGCTGATGTTCGGCAGCTTGATGATGTTGGTGTCCGGCAGCTGGGTCAGCTTGCCCAGCTCGGCCAGGTTGTCCGGCACGCGCTGCGCTTCGGTCAGGAATTCGGGGAACTCGCCCAGGATACGGCCCGCCACCGAGATGTCGCTGGTGGTGACGTTGATGCCGGCGGGCTTGGTGAAGGTCTGGATGATCGGGAGGAACGCACTGGTCGCCAGCAGCGGAGCTTCGTCGGTCAGCGTGTAGATGATGGTGGGTTGCTGGGTACTCATTGCTTCTCTCAGATCCTCGAACGGGTGGTAGGACATCCGCCTGCTGGGTCACAGCGCGGCGGCATACTAGGCGAAAAATAGAATTTTGCCTCAGTTTGCTTTCAGGGGCCTGAAAACCCACTGCTTTTTGCGCGGCTATCGGCAGAAATCCGGATGCCGGTGCCGCGTTTGGGCCCGCCCGCACAGCATGATCGTTCGCAGATTGCACCGGCACGGTGCCCATATCGCATCTACGCTGCGACGCAACATGCCGGGGCCGTGCGCCCCACGGATCACAGCTCTGTCAAACTTGGCGCCGACAATGCAGGGTTTTGTCCTCTTCAACGCCAAGGAAAACCACAATGTCTCGTCATTTGCTGCTGGCCCCGGCGGCCATCGCACTGGGCTGCCTGGGCGCGGCGCAGGCGTGGGCGCAGGCCCCTGTCGCCTACCCCGCCACGCTGGCAGGCCACGCGGTGCTGCCGGCCCAGACCCTGCTTGCCGTGCCGAAGGACGCGCCCGCTGACCTGCAGGTCAGCGGCAAGTTCACCACCGCGCAGCGCGTGGACACGCCGGGCACGGTCGAAGGCAAGTCCAATGGCCGCCCCACCGGCGTGTCGCTGCCGTTCCGCGGCCAGCCGGCCCAGGGGCATTCCGGCATCAAGCGCATGGCCGACGGCAGCTTCTGGGTGCTGACCGACAACGGCGCCGGCGCCAAGGCCAACTCGCCGGACTTCATGCTGTACCTGAACCACTACAAGGTGGACTTCGGCAGCGGCCGCCTGCAGCGCCTGAAGACCATCTTCCTGCACGACCCGGACCAGAAGGTGCCGTTCCGCATCGTCCACGAGGGCACCAGGCAGCGCTACCTGACGGGGTCGGATTTCGATACGGAGAGCTTCCAGTTCGCCGACGGAGCGATCTGGATCGGCGACGAGTTCGGCCCGTTCCTGATCAAGGCGGACCTGGACGGCAAGGTGCTGGCCGTGTTCGACACCAAGGTCGACGGCAAGGTGGTGCGCTCGCCCGACCATCCCGCCGTCACCGCGCCCGGTGCGCCAGACGGCAGCGTGAAGTTCCAGGTGCGGCGCTCCAAGGGCTTCGAGGGCATGGCGTCCTCGCCCGATGGCAGCAAGCTGTACGCGCTGCTGGAAGGCGCGCTGTGGGACGAGGCCGCCAAGGGCTACGAGAACGAAGGCGGCAAGCCCTACCTGCGCGTGCTGGAGTTTGATGTCAGGCAGCAGGCCTGGACCGGCCGCCACTGGAAGTACGTACTGGAAGGCGCCAGCCACGCCATCGGCGACTTCAACATGATCGATGCCACCACCGGCCTTATCATCGAGCGCGACAACGGCGAAGGCACGCCGGACAAGGCCTGCCCGGCCGGGCAGAAGCGCCCGGACTGCTTTGACGATGTGGCGAAGTTCAAGCGCGTGTACAAGGTCGAGCTGAGCGATGCCAACGCCGGCGGGCCGCTGCGCAAGATCGGCTATATCGACCTGCTGCGCATTGCCGACCCGGGCAAGCTTGCGCGCAAGCCGTTGACCGATGGCGTGCTGGCGTTCCCGTTCTTCACCATCGAGAACGTCGACGTGGTCGACGCCACGCATATCGTGGTGGGCAACGACAACAACCTGCCCTTCAGCAGCAGCCGCGAGCCGAACAAGGCGGACGACAACGAGCTGGTGCTGCTGGAGGTGGGGGAGTTCCTGAAGGCGCGGTGAGCGTCTGCTGTGATGGGGGGTGCTCCCCTCTCCCGCTTGCGGGAGAGGGGAGAAAACAAGCAGGCTACGCTTACGCCGCCAGCCTGAACGTCGACACCGCCTCCTTCAGCCGCTGCGCCTGCTCCTCCAGCGAGCCTGCTGCAGCAGCGGCCTCTTCCACCAGCGCCGCGTTCTGCTGCGTCACGGTATCCATCTGCGTCACCGCCTGGTTGACCTGCTCGATCCCGGCGCTCTGCTCGGCCGAGGCCGCGCTGATCTCGCCCATGATGTCGGTCACGCGCTTGACCGCGGCAACGATCTCCACCATGGTCTGGCCGGCCTGCGTCACCTGCATGGAACCCTTCTCGACGCGATCGACCGAATCGCCGATCAGCGCCTTGATCTCCTTGGCTGCGGAAGCGCTGCGCTGCGCCAGCGTGCGCACCTCGCCCGCGACCACGGCGAAGCCGCGGCCCTGTTCGCCGGCGCGCGCGGCTTCCACCGCGGCATTGAGCGCCAGGATATTGGTCTGGAAAGCGATGCCTTCAATCACGGCGATGATGTCGACCACCTTCCTCGACGCGCCGTTGATCTCCTCCATGGTCTCGGCAACCTTGCCCGCCGCGTCGCCGCCCTTCTCGGCGATGTCCGAGGCATTGACCGCCAGCGTGCTGGCCTGGCGCGCGTTGTCGGCGTTCTGGCGCACGATGCTGGTCAGCTCTTCCATGCTGGCCGCGGTCTGCTGCAGCGACGAGGCCTGTTCTTCCGTGCGCTGCGACAGGTCGGTGTTGCCGGCCGCGATCTGGCTGGTGCCGGACACGATCGACTCGGTGCCCGCGCGCACCTGGCGTACGATGCGCAGGATATTGGCGTTCATGTCCGCCAGTGCCTGCAGCAGCTGTCCGGTTTCATCGCGGCTGTCGACGTCGATGCGGCTGGTCAGGTCGCCCGACGCCACGGTGCGCGCCACCGCCACGGCGCGATGCAGCGGCCGCGTGATGCCTGCCGTCAGCCATACCGAGAACGCGATGCCGATCGCCAGCACCACCACGCCGAGCCCGATCAGGCTGTTGCGGGCGTTGACGTAGATGCTGTTGATCTCGCGCGCGGTGGCGTCGATGCTGGCGCGCTGGATGTCGAGCAGCTTCTGGATCTCGCCCAGGTAGGCGTCGCCGGCCGGGACGAACTCTTTCTCCAGCACCTGGTTGGCCTCTTCGGTCAGCCCCTCTTGCTTGAGTTTGGTGATCTTGTCGCGGCCGTTGTTGTACGGGTCGCGCACGCTCAGGATCTTCTGGAATGCGGCCTTTTCCTCGGCCGAGCTGAGCATGGGCTGGAGCTTGTCGCGCAAGGCGGCGATGCCTTCGATCGACGCCTTGGTCTCGGCCGCGAAGAACGCGCCGAGCGACGGGTCGGCACTGCGCGCCACCGCCGTGGTGCGGCGCACGCTGGTGTGCATGAGGCGGTACCAGTCGCTGACCAGCCGCTCCTTGGTCAGCGGCTGCTGCATCATCGCGTGCGTGCGCTCAGCCACCTGTTGCAGGCGCATCATGCCGAATACCGTCATGAACGCAGAAAGCAGCAATACCACCCCAAAGCCGATGCCGAGGCGGACCCCGATGCCTAGATTCTTCATGTCTTCTACCTGATTAGCACTGGTTACGGCGAAGTGCCGGTCCGCGCCTGGGACGGCGCGGCGTTCTTCGCTCTCATCGTCCGCGGACGGGCCCGCTCGGGCCGACGCACTTGCGGGCTATGGATGCCAACGGCATGGGGTCCGGAAACTTTAGGGTCTTCCTCGATTGACGGCCAGAAGTGTGCGGATACCGGCTATAGTGGACAGGAACCCGGCCGAAGGGCACGCTCCATCCCCGCCGCCGGCCACCCTGCCAGTCCTTCCAGAAGGAGACCCAGCATGGCCACGCCTCCCAATCCCTTTGCAGACTTCACCAAGATGATGGAACAGTTCCGCCTGCCGGGCGTGGACATGAGCGCGGTAATGGAAGCGCGCCGCAAGGACATCGAGGCCCTGACCGAGGCCAACAAGCTGGCCTATGAGGGCATCCAGGCCCTGGTGCAGAAGCAGCAGGAGATCTTCGCCCAGACCATGCAGCAGCTGCAGGCGGCCGCTCAGCAGTACAGCACCGCGGGCAATCCTGCCGAGGCCATGGCCAAGCACAGCGAATTCGTGCAGCAGCAGCTGCACCAGGCACTGGAGAACATGCGCGCGCTGGCCGAAACCGCGCAGAAGGCGCAGGCCGAAGCGCTGGCCGTGATCAGCAAGCGCGCCGAGCAAAATGTGAAGGAGGCTGGCGAGTTGCTCAAGCCGAAATCCAAGGGCTAGCCCAGGCCACCGCTAGCGCTGCTCGGGCGGGACCGGGGCGATCGCCCCGGCAAAGCGGGCATGCACCTCGAGGTCCACCGGCCGGTGCTTGACCCTGGTGCTGGCCGGGTTGTTGCCGAGGTAGTTGCCGTTCTTCCAGTCGCGTGCCGGGCGCACCGGACGCGGCACGAAGCCGCCCCCGCAGTTCGGGCAGACATTGCGGAGCGTATCCACGCAGTCTGCGCAGAAGGTGCATTCGTACGAGCAGATACGGGCTTCGGTCGATGCGGGTGGCAGGGGCTTGTTGCAATGCTCGCAGCCCGGTCTGAGTTCCAGCATATCGCTTGCGGTGAACGATTGGGGATCGACGCTATCGTAGCCGCATTTCCGCTGACGGGGCTCGCTCGTTCCAGCGCACCACCGCAGCCGGCCCCGGCCTGATGCCCGGCGCCGCCGAGTTGCTGCGCTACCAACGCAAGGATTTCGCGGTGGACCTGCAGGCGGACGGGTCGGTGGCCGCGGTCAGCAACAGCCAGGCCTGTGGCAAGGCCACGATGGCTTCTACGAACTGGCCCGCTACCCCGAGGCCCGGCCCTTCGGCGCATGGGCCAAGGCGCTCACGTTTGAAGAAATCGAGCGGGCGGATACCGTTTCCGGGCGTTATATCAACCATCCTTTCGGCAACGGAAATGAATGCCGCGACCGTGTCTCTGGGCATCGCCGGACGTCCCAAGGCTCGATGCTCCCCTACATCGGCCTGCGATAGTGAAGCCTCGTCGCACTGGCTTATCGCTCCCCCTTACCGCACCCACCCCCTCTCCATCAACGGCACATCCCACGGCGGCTCGCCCTGCAGCCTTTCCGCCAGGTAGTCCACCAGCACCCGCACCTTCAGCGCCTGCCGCTGCGTGGCCGGATACACGGCGGCGAACTCGAACGATGACAGCGCATAGTCGTGCAGCACCGGGACCAGCCGGCCGGCCAGCAGGTCTTCGCTGGCGACCAGCGTGGGCAGGCAAACCACGGCGGCACCGCTGACCGCATAGTCGCGCAGCAGGTGGACGGAGTTGGTGCGCATGCGCGGGGCCAGGTCGATCTCGACCGATTCGGCATCGCGCGAGAAGGTCCACTTGTTGCGGGTCGGGTAGGCGGAGTACAGCGCCACCTTGCTGCAGATCAGGTCCGCCGGCCGCTCCGGCTTGCCCCAGCGTTCAATGAACTCCGGGGCCACGCAGAAGATCCGGCGCAGTGTGAACAGGCGCCGCGCGATCAGCGAATCGTTCTGGGGCGCGAAGATCTGGAAGGCCACGTCGAAGCCTTCCTCGATCGGGTCGATGACGCGGTCGTTGACGACGACGTCCAGTTCGATATCCGGATACTGCTGGCTGAAGCCGGCCAGGATATCGGCGAAGTGGCCAATGGCGAAGCCGGGCAGCACCTGGATGCGCAGGCGCCCCGCCGGGGTGGCGCGCAGGTCGCGCATCTGGTCGGTCAGGTCGGCCAGGTTGGCGACCACGTCGGCGCATTGACGGTAGTAGGTCTCGCCCACTTCCGACAGGCGCACGTGCCGCGTGCTGCGATGGAACAACGGCGCGTTGATGTACTTCTCGAGCTGCTGCACGCGGTGGCTGACGACGGAATTGGTCACGCCGAGCTGGCGCGCGGCCTCGGCAAAGCTTAACGTGTCCGCGACCCTGACAAAGGCTTCGATACTGAGAAAACGGTCCATGGCAAACCCGTGCGAAGAGGATCATGACCCACCGCAGTGCTACCATCTGGCCCTCGCCGGGCCAGCAAGGCCGAACGTACCGCGGTTGCTTGCACAACGGTGAGGCGCGGCGACATCCCGGCCGCGATCAGAAGGCAGTTCGACGGCAATCATAGCGAACGAGGGGCAGATCCGTCATGCAGATCCGTGCATTGCATCGCCGTCGCCTGGTGCTGGGCGGCGCCGCGGCCATGCTGCTGGCCGGCCGCACCGGCGCACAAGCGCGCAGCAACGGCCCGCTGGTGCTGGTCGTGCCGTTTGCGCCAGGCGGCGTGGTCGACAAGACCGCGCGCGCAGTCCATGTTGGCCTCGGACGCCGGCTCGGCCAGACCGTGGTGATCGAGAACCACGACGGCGCCGGCGGCACCATCGGCACGGGCATCGTGGCGCGCAGCAAGGCCAACGGCCACACCATCGGCCTGGTCTATGACTCGTATGCGACCGAGCCGCTGGCCTACCCGAACCTGCCTTACCGCGCCGGGCGTGATCTCACCGGCGTGTCGTATATGGTGCGCGCGCCAATGGCGCTGGTGGTGCCGGCCGCGTCGCCGTGGCGCACGCTGCAGGACTATGTGCGGGCGTGCCGACAATGGCGCGAGGTGTCTTATGCCTCCGTGGGTGTCGGCAGTTCCAACCACCTGACCGCCGAATGGTTCCACCAGGCCGCCGGCACCCATGGCCTGCACGTGCCGTTCCGCGGCGGCGCCCCGGCACTGAAAGACCTGCTGGGCGGCCATGTCGATTCGATGTTCGCCAGCCTGCCGCTGGTGCTGGCGCAACTGCAGGCCGGCAAGCTGCGGGCGCTCGCGGTCAGCTCTTCTGCGCGCAATCCGCATCTGCCGACGGTGCCCACGCTGGCCGACACCTGGCCGGGCCTGGTCACCTATTCCTGGGTCGGCATGATCGCGCCGGCCGGCACGCCGGCCGCGCAGCTCGACCGCCTGGCCGCCGCAGTCAGCCAGACGCTGCGCGAAGCGGCCGTCACGCAGTACCTGTACGACAATGGCTTTGAAGTCGTGGCCAGCGGACGCGAGGCGATGAATGCACTGGTCGCTTCCGAAGCGGCGCGCTGGGCGGAACTGGCGCGGCAACGCACGCTGGCGCTGAGCTAGCGCGATGCCTAGTGCGCCTGCGGCTCGTCCCGTGCTGCTTCCGCAGCCGGGCGTGCCGCCGTCGGCGCCGACGGTGCGCCGGTGATCTTCGGCACGCACTCGCCACGGAACCAGGCCACCGTGACCGCCTCGCCCGCCAGCAGGCGCTTGACGGGCGGCACCACTTGCTCGCCGATCAGCATGCCCAGCAAGCCGATCAGCGCCACCACCGGCGGCGCCGGCGAGCGCACCTGCAGCAGTGCATAGATGATGCCGACCAGGATGCCGGCGGCCAGTGATACCAGATAGAGCTTCATTGCGTTCTCCCTGAAATGATTGGTGGTGCCGCGCGGGCTTCAGCGCGCAAAGTGCGGCGCAATGCCGGCATCCACGTTGATCCATACCGAGCGCGACTCGGTGTAGCCGTGCATCGCCTCGAACCCCATGTCGCGCCCGTAGCCGGATTCACCCACGCCGCCGAAGGGGCTGCCCGGATGGACGCGCTTGTAGCAGTTGACCCAGCACATGCCGCCGCGGATATCGCGCGCGAGGCGGTGCGCGCGGGCCAGGTCGCGCGTCCATAGCCCGTTGCCCAGCCCGTATTGCGTGGCGTTGGCGATGGCCAGCGCCTGCTCGTCGCTGGCAAAGCGCAGCACCGTGACGACCGGGCCGAAGACCTCTTCCTGGGCGATGCGGTCCTGCGGGCGCGCAGCGACCACAGTGGGCTCGACATAGAAGCCCTGGCGCAGGCCGGGGTCGGCAGGGGCCTTGCCTCCGGCCAGCACGGTGCCGCCCTGGGCCTGTGCCATCTCCACAGACTCCAGCACGCGGTCGCGGTGGGCGGCCGAGGTCAGCGGCCCCATCTCGGTGGCAGGGTCGGCCGGATCGCCCACGCGGATCGATTGCGCCAGCGCCACGAAGCGCTCGAGGAAGGCATCGGCGATGTCCTCATGCAGCAGCAGGCGCGAGCCGGCGATGCAGGCCTGGCCCTGGTTGTGGAAGCTGGCCCAGGCCGCGCCCGCCACGGCGGTATCCAGGTCGGCATCGGCAAAGACGATATTGGCGCCCTTGCCGCCCAACTCTAGCTGGATGCGCTTGAGGTTGCCGCGCGAGGCCTCGACGATGCGCCGGCCGGTGGCAGTGGACCCCGTGAAGGCGATCTTGTCCACGTCGGGATGATTGGCCAGCCGCTGCCCGGCCACGTTGCCGAAGCCGGGCACGACGTTGATCACGCCCGGCGGGAAACCGACGTCAGCCGCCAGCGCCGCCACGCGCAGCGCGGACAGCGGCGTCAGCTCCGACGGCTTGAGCACCACCGTATTGCCCGCCGCCAGTGCCGGCCCCAGCTTCCAGCCGGTGAACATCAGCGGGAAGTTCCACGGCACGATCTGCCCCACCACGCCGACCGGGGCCCGTTGCACATAGTTGAGAAAACCGGGTTCGACCGGCACCACGGTGCCTTCGATCTTGTCGGCCATGCCCGCGAAGTAACGGAAGCACGCGGCGGTGCGCGGTACGTCGAGGCCGCGCGCATCGCGGATGGGGTGGCCGGTGTCGGCGCTTTCGAGTTCGGCCAGACCCGTGTCGGCCTCGATGGCGTCGGCCAGCCGTGCCAGCAGCCTGCCGCGTTCGCCGGCGGCGAGGCGCGACCATGCGGGAAAGGCGCGGCGTGCCGCGGCCACGGCGCGGTCGATATCGAGCTGCGCGCCCGCGGTCACGCGCGTGATCAGGCTGCCGTCGTGCGGATTGACGACGTCGAGGGTGTCCCCGTCAAGGGCGTCGACGAAGCGGCCGTCGATAAACAGCTGGTTGTGCATGGGGGGTCCTTGGGGACGAGGGACGCGTAGGTGGCAGGGTGGCGGCATTGCCTGAAGGGCGGTGTCGGTCGCCACGCCTGCCCTCACCCCTGCCCCGCTCCCGCAAGCGGGAGAGGGGAGTTCCGCAGCGGCAGATCGGAAGGCCGTCGCTATGGCTTGCTTATTCCAGAGGCCGCCCCGCTGCCAGCAGGTGCCGCACCCGCGGCGGCCCTTCGCCGGTGTGGAAGCGCGCGACCTCGCGCTGCAGGTCTGCGTCCGCGTGCGGCACGCGCTCGTGCTGGCGCAGGTGCTCGGCCCAGGATTCGACCAGGAACCACTCGGTGTAGGCCTCGGCATCGGCCGGGTCCTCCATCACGCCCCAGTTGAACGCGCCGTCGCGCAGCCGTTCCTCGGACAGCTTGTGGATGGCTTGCAGGAAGCCTTGGCGGTCGGCCGCGCGCACGCGGTATTCGATCAGGATCATCACCGGGCCGCGGTCGTGCGCCACCTCTTCGGCGGCTTCGGGCGCTGGCCAGTGCCGTGCCGGGCCCAGGTCTTCCTCGCCACGCGGCAGCTTGACGCGGTGCATGACGAAGGCGGCCACGCACAGCGCGGCCGCGGCGATCATCAGCGCCGCCGGAGTGCCCAGCCCCTGCGCGACAAAGCCCCACACCAGGCTGCCCAGCGCCATGGCGCCGTTGAACACCATCTGGTAGACCGCCAGCGCGCGGCCGCGCACCCAGTTGGGCAGGATCGCCTGGGCCGTGCCGGCCAGCGTGGTCAGCGCCAGGATCCACGCGGCGCCAAGCAGCAGCAGCGCCAGCATGGCGACCCATGCCGGCGGCGCCACCGACAGCACCGCCATCACCGCGGCGGTAGCCAGTGCCGCGGCCAGCATCAGCTGGTCCAGGTCCAGCCGTTTCTGCAGGCGCGGCATCACCAGCGCGCCCAGGATCGCACCCACGCCGACCGCGCCAAGCAGCATGCCGTACAGCGATGCGCCGCCGTGCAGCATCTGGCGCGCCACCAGCGGCAACAAGGCCCAGATGCTGCTGCCCAGCGCGAAGTAGCAGGCCGCGCGCAGCAGCACCACATGGAGCTTGCTGTGCGCCCTGGCAAAACGCACGCCGGCGCGGAAAGCACCGAAGAAATGCTCGCGCAGCGGGTCTTCGGCGCGTGCCGGGCGCTTCCACCACAGCAGCGCGGCAATCACGAACAGATAGCTGGCCACGTCCGCGCCATAGGTCGCCGCCGCGCCGAACGCGGCCAGCAACAGGCCGCCCGCGGCCGGCCCGATGGCGCGCGCGATATTGACGCCCAGCGAGTTCAGCGCCACCGCCGGCTTCAGCTCACCGGCCGGCACCAGTTCCGGCACGATCGACTGCCAGGTCGGCCCCATCATCGCGGTGCCGATGCCGCCCAGGAAAGCCAGGCCGATCAGCAGCTCGATGGTCAGCCCGTCCTGCCATGCCAGCAGCATCAGCGAACCGCTGACCATTGCCAGCCCCACCTGGATCACGATCAGGAAGCGGCGGCGGTCGAGGATGTCAGACAGCACGCCGGCGGGAATCGCCAGCAGGAACACCGGCAGCGTGCCGGCCGCCTGGATCATGGCGACCGCGGCGGGCGAGCCCGACAGGTCAGTCGCCAGCCAGGCGCTGGCCACATCGCGCATGAAGCTGCCGATATTGCCCAGCACCGTCGCCGCCCACAGCACGGCGAAGGTGCCATGCGCCAGCGGCGCGAAGCTGCCGCCGGCCGGCGCGGCGGCACCGGGGATCGGCGCGGGCTTGGCGGCCGGGCTCATGCCTGGCCCCTGCCCGCGCGGCGTTGCCGCAGGTCTTCCCAGGCGACCAGGCAAAGGCCGCCGGCCAGCGCGATATGCTCGAAGAAGGCGTTGGCCTGCCCGAAGCGTGCATCCGGCGGCGCCTGCCAGAAGCGGTTGGCGACAAAGGTTGCCAACAAGGTGAAGACGGCCAGCGCCAGCGCGCCCAGCCACCGCAGCCGCCCGCTCAGCATCAGCGCGGCCGCGCCCAGTTCCAGCACGATCACGGCCGCTGCCAGCGGCGCGGCCGGCGCCAGGCCGAAGTGCTGCATCTCGGCGATGGCGGCACCGAAGTCAGCCGCCTTGACCAGTCCACCCTGCAGGTAGGGCGCGGACAGTGCCAGCAGCGCCAGCCAGCGCAGCCAGGCCGAGGGCGCGCCGGGCGTGGTCGCCGCGCGCGCCGTGGGGCGGATGGGATGGGCAGTCATGGTCGGGTCTCCTGGTATCGGCAACGCAGCGGCATCAGAACGCCCAGCATGAGCAACCCAGCGCGCCCCAGAACGTACTCTCGTCCGAGGTGGGCACGCCGGCCGTCCAGGCCCTGGCATGCGCATGGCCGTGCACGCCGCATGAACTGGCACAGCCGCAGGCTGTGTTCAAGGCCAGCTTTTGGGCTTGCGGGCGCGGCTGGTAGCCGCCCGCGTGGCGCACCGGCGACCAGTCCGGCATGGCCGGCGGGATGGCGGGCGACAGCTTGCCGAAGTCGCCGTCGCCATAGACCACTTCGCCGCCGAGGATGGTCAGCACCGAGGTGATGTCCTGGATCTCGTCGCCCGGCACGCTGAAGTAATCCGCGGACAGCACCGCCAGGTCGGCCAGCTGGCCCGCCTTGATCTGGCCCTTCTTGCCGGTTTCGGACGAGAACCAGGTATTGGCCTCGGTCCACAGCCGCAGCGCGGTCTCGCGATCGAGCAGGTTGGCCTGCGGGTACATCGACATGCCGCCCACGGTCTTGCCAGTGGTCAGCCAGTACAGCGACACCCACGGGTTGTAAGAGGCCACGCGCGTGGCGTCGGTGCCGGCGCCGACCTTGACGCCCTTCTCCAGCATTTTCTTCACCGGCGGCGTCGCCTCGGCCGCGCGTGCGCCGTAGCGCTCGACAAAGTACTCGCCCTGGTAGGCCATCCGGTGTTGCACCGCGATGCCGCCGCCGAGTGCGGCGATGCGGTCGATATTGCGGTCGGAGATGGTCTCGGCGTGGTCGAAGAACCAGTTCAGGCCGTTGAACGGGACGTCCTTGGCCACCTTTTCATAGACATCGAGCGCACGGGAGATGGTCTGGTCGTAGGTGGCATGCAGCCTCCACGGCCAGCGCTTCTCCGCGAGCAGGCGGATCACCGGCTCCAGGTCGGCCTCCATCGACGGCGCCATCTCGGGGCGCTCGACGCGGAAGTCCTCGAAGTCGGCAGCGGTGTAGACCAGCATCTCGCCGGCGCCATTGTGGCGGTAGAGGTCGTCGCCCTGGCCAGGCTTCACCCTGGAGGCCCAGGTCTTGAAATCGCTGAGCTCTTCCTTGGGCTTCTGCGTGAACAGGTTGTAGGCCAGGCGCACCGTGAGCTGCCCGGCCTGGTGCAGTTCCTCGATGATGCTGTAGTCCTCCGGGTAGTTCTGGTAGCCACCGCCGGCGTCGATCACGCCGGTGACACCCAGCCGGTTGACCTCGCGCATGAAATGCCGCGTGGAGTTCTTCTGGTATTCAGGCGGCAGCTTCGGGCCCTTGGCCAGCGTGGCGTAGAGGATGGTGGCGTTGGGCCTGGCCAGCAGCAGGCCGGTGGGATTGCCGCGCGCATCGCGCGCGATCTCGCCGCCGGGCGGGTTCGGGGTGTCCTTGCTGTAGCCCACCGCGCGCAGCGCGGCGCCGTTCAGGATGGCGCGGTCGTACAGGTGCAGGATGAAGACCGGGGTGTCGGGCGCCACGGCATTCAGTTCCTCGATGGTGGGCAGCCGCTTCTCGGCGAACTGGTGCTCGGTGAAGCCGCCCACCACCCGCACCCATTGCGGCGCTGGCGTGCGCGCGACCTGTTCCTTCAGCATGCGCATGGCGTCGGCGAGCGAGCGCACGCCGTCCCAGCGCAGCTCCATGTTGTAGTTCAGGCCGCCGCGGATGATATGCATATGGCTGTCGATCAGCCCGGGAATGGCGCGCCGGCCATTCAGGTCGACCACCTTCGTCTGCGCGCCGGCCAGCTTCATGATGTCCTGGCGCGTGCCGACGGCGACGAAACGCCCGTCGCGGATCGCAACGGCGTCCGCCTGCGGCCTGGACTTGTCGAGCGTGGCGAACTTGCCGTTGACGAGAATGAGGCTGGGCTGGCTGCCAGGCGGCATGGCGAAGGTCTCCGAGAGCGGCGCCGCGCCGAGCGCGGCGGCCGAGGCGATAAATTGCCGGCGGGTGACTGACATCGGGCTCAGGCCTTCAGGAAGGCCAGCAGGTCGGCGTTGACCTGGTCGGCATTGACCACGCACATGCCGTGCGAAGCGCCCGGATACACCTTGAGGGTCGCGCCCTTGACCAGTTCCACCGACCGCTTCGCCGCAGCATCGATGGGCACGATCTGGTCGTCATCGCCATGCAGGATCAGCGTGGGCACGTCGAACTTCTTCAGGTCCTCGGTGTAGTCCACTTCCGAGAATTCCCTGATGCAGGCGTACTGGCCCACGATGCCGCCGGCCATGCCCTGCGCCCAGAAGGCATCGATGGTGCCTTGCGAGACCTTGGCGCCGGGGCGGTTGAAGCCGAAGAACGGCGTCGCCAGGTCCTGGTAGAACTGCGAGCGGTTGTCGGCCACGCCCTTGCGGATGCCGTCGAACACATCGATCGGCAGCCCGCCGGGGTTGGCCGCGGTCTTGAGCATGATCGGCGGCACCGCGCCGATCAGCACCGCCTTGGCGACACGGCCGGTGCCATGGCGGCCGATGTAGTGCGCCACCTCGCCGCCACCGGTGGAATGCCCCACCAGCGTGGCATCGCGCAGGTCCAGCGCGTCCAGCAGCGCGGCCAGGTCGTCGGCGTAGGTGTCCATGTCGTTGCCCTGCGCCGGCTGGTCCGATCGCCCGTGGCCGCGGCGGTCATGGGCGATCACCCGGAACCCCTGCTGCACCAGGAACAGCATCTGCGCGTCCCACGCATCGGCATTGAGGGGCCAGCCGTGGGAGAAGACCACGGGCTTGCCACTGCCCCAGTCCTTGTAGAAGATCTGCGTGCCGTCCTGCGTCGTAATGGTGGTCATGATGGGACTCCTGGATGCAATCAAGGGATCGGGTGAGCTTGCGGCTGGTTCAGTGCCGGCTCAGCGGGCAGGCACGGCGGCCAGTGCCTCATGCGGCGTGGCGGTGCGCTGCGCGGCCTTGTGGACCATGGTGTAGGCGTAGTCCACCCCCATACCGTAGGCGCCCGAGTGCTCCTTGACCAGTTTCATCACCGCGTCATACGTGTCGCGGTGGGCCCAGTCGCGCTGCCATTCCAGCAGCACCTGCTGCCACGTGACCGGCACCACGCCGGCCTGGACCATGCGCTGCATGGCGTAGTCGTGGGCTTCCTTCGAGGTGCCGCCGGAGGCATCGGCCACCATGTAGATCTCATAGTCGCCTTCGGCCATGGCGCAAAGGGCAAAGCTGTTGTTGCAGACCTCGGTCCACAGGCCGGACACCACCACCTTCTTGCGACCGTTGGCCTTGAGGGCGTCACGCACCTTCTGGTCGTCCCAGGAGTTCATCGAGGTGCGCTCCAGCAGCTTGTGGTCCGGGAACACATCCAGCAGTTCCGGGTAGGTGAAGCCCGAGAACGACTCCGTTTCCACCGTGGTGATGGTGGTCGGGATATTGAAGATCTTCGCCGCCTTGGCCAGGCCAACGGTGTTGTTCTTCAGGGCCTGGCGGTCCATCGACTGCACCCCGAAGGCCATCTGCGGCTGGTGGTCGATAAAGATCAGCTGGCTGTTTTGCGGGGTCAGGACTTCGAGCTTGGGGTTCGTCATGATGATCTCCGGTCAGGGGGCGCCTGGATAGGCTGTGAAGTTAGTTATTGCTACCGCTGTATTCGTTCACCAGTGGTGTTCGCCTGGGGTGTGTGCATAGTAGGCAAGGCGCCGTGCACTGACTACGTAGCAAAGTCCGAGGACAGTGTTCGCGATTTGCGAATAATCGGGAGATGCAGTCGGGCGGCGGGCCGTGGCGGGAAATGGCGAGCGTGAGGGCGCTGCCCAGCGCTGCGGGGTGGGTACTGCCAGAGGCGGAC